>NZ_SCOC01000012.1:0-158656 GCF_005502615.1 Gordonia sp. ALPHA1B1
CTCCTACGGCTCACGGCCGAGGTTCACCGCCGACACCCGCGACCTGGCCGCACAGATGATCGCCCACCAGTACACCGACGGCCAGGGCTACGGAAACGGCCTCCCCGAGGGCTACGGCACGGTCCGCTGCGACATGAACACCGCCAACGGCTACGACCCCGAACAGCTACGCGCCGCCACCGGAATCGAACACGCGGCACGATCACCCGCCCGGTAGACCCGGGCCGCACCCGGCCCACCTCGACCCTCCCCGTTTGTCACCCCCACCCCCTACGCATCGCACGCACGCGGATGACGGCATCGAGCAACTCGACACCGACGGCCGCGGCGACTTCGGCCGCCGCGACGCGGATCGCAATGTAGCCCAAGGTGAGGTCTATTGCGGCGCAACGGGAATGAGTCGGTCGCGCAGGTCGACGGTCACGGTCGACTCGGGGTTGGGAACCCGGTGACGGCCGGTTTCCGGGCACTGGACCTCGGTACCCCGGTAGGTCAGCACCGTGTGACCCGGTGGGATGGTTCGACGGCGTGGGGCAAAGCCGTTCCCGCGGAACCGCTTCCTTCCGGCTCATCGAGTTCTACCAGCCGGAAGGAAACGTATGGGGTGGAAGGAAAAGGTGCAGCGGGACCGGGCGGTCAGCGGGTCAGGAACGAGGTGACCGTCGCCTCGAAGGCCTCCTTGGCCTCGATCATCACCCAATGGCCGCACTTCGGGAAGATGTGGAGTTCGGCGTCGGGGATGAGGCGCATGGGGGCCATCGCCATGTCGGGCGGGCTGACGCGGTCGTCGCGGCCCCAGGTGAGGAGCGTCGGGCAGGCGACCTTGTGCATCGACGCCCAGTACGGCGGGGTGTCGGAGGCAGCCATGAACTGCTGCTGCATCTCGAAAGCCGCAGAGCCGTACATCATCTGGGCGGTCTTGCGGGCGTCGGGGTTGATGGCGGCTTCCCAGCGTTCCTCGATGAGTTCCTCGGTGACCAGGGAACGGTCGAAGACCATCGAGTTCAGCCAGCGGACGAGCTTGTCCTTGTCCGGGGCGTCGGTGAACTCCTGCAGGAGTCGCAGGCCCTCGCTGGGGCTGGGGCTGAACACATTCGGGCCCACGCCGCCGATGGTGACGAGCTTCTCGACGCGGTCGGGCTTCTTGATCGCCAGGTTGACGCCGACGACGCCGCCCATCGAGTTGCCGATCATCGGTGCCTTGTCGATGCCGAGCGCATCCATGAACCGGATGACCGAGCCACCGGCGGTGAGGACCGGGTGCCCTTCGACAGCGTCGCTGACGCCGAAGCCGGGGAACTCGATCACGTAGCAGTGATGGGTCTGCGCGAAGTGGCCGAGGTTGCCGCGGTAGTTGCGCCAGCCGGTGACCCCGGGGCCGGAGCCGTGCAGCAGGATCAGCGGCGGCGCATCGGCGTCACCCGCCTCGTGGTAGCGCAGGGTGCCCTGGTCGGTCGTCAGTTCCCGTTTGGTCGCATCGAAGGAGACATCCACGCCAACAGATTAGAACGTGTTCTAATCTGTTGTCACGGGCGTGCGTGATCGGGCCCATGGCCTGGGGCGATGTGACCGACCCCGATGATGTCGTGCAGGATGCGGTGCACGATCGCGTCGCCGACGACCTCGTAGTGGACCATCCGGCCGACCTTCTCCGAACGGACCCACCCCTGGTCGCGCAGCTTGCGGATCGACTGGGAGGCGGCGTTCTCGGTGATGCCGATACGGGTGGCCAGTTCGGCGACCGTGGAACCCGGCCGCGCATGCATCTCCGCGACGAGTCGGAGGCGGTTGGGGTCGCTCAGGAGCATGAAACGTGCGGCCCAGGAGTCCGCGTCGAACGAGTCCGCGTGAAATGAGTGTGGGTGGAAGTCGGTCACCGGCCCCTCCTCGTCACTTCGTCGATGGACACCAGCTCATCGTTCCTCACGGCCCCGGTGGCGGCAAATGTATGTCTGAGAGAACATATGTCTGTGCACACACGTGTTGAGGGAGCGTCGTCGGCTGTTCGCGGAGTCGTCACGGTCGGAGCCGCCGTTCTTCTCGCGATGGTCGCCCTCGCGGGTTGCTCGGTGTCGGATCAGGCAACGGCGACCGACCTGATCGTCCTCGGCGAGGGACAGGACCCCGGTGACTTCAACCCGATGCTCGGTTATGCACAGCTCGGCGTCTCGCCCATCTACGACGGCCTCCTCATCCCGGCCGCCGACGGCGACGACCGCGTTCCGGACCTCGTCCCGGCGCTCGCTGCGTCCCGCCCCGAGCGTGTCGCGCCGCGGACGTGGCGGGTGCCGCTCAAGAGTGGCGTTACGTTCTCCGACGGCACCGCCTTCGACGCCGCCGACGTCGTCGCGACCTACCGGGCCGTCGTCGATCCACGGGTCGCGTCGCAGATCTCGACCGACTTCGCGCCGATCGTCTCGGTCGAGGCCGACGGGCCCGGGGCGGTGACCGTTCGGATGAACACCGACGCGGACCCGTCGCCGTACCTGCTCGTGGGTGTCGTGCCCGCCGAGCGGGTGGAGGATGCGCCGGCGGCGGAGTGGGCCCTGAACACCGAGCCCGTGGGCACCGGGGCGTACCGGCTCGATTCGCTCGAGCCGGACCAGGCCGTTCTCGTTGCGCGCGAGAACTATTGGGGAAACCAGCCGGCGGTACAACGCATCGTCTACACCCACGTTCCCGACGACAACACCCGCGCGCAACGGATCGCGGCCGGTGAGATCGACGGCGCGAACCTGCCACCTAGGCTCGCCGAGAGCCTGGACGGACGTGACGGCATCGACGTGGTGTCGGTGAAATCCGCTGACTGGCGCGGCATCTCACTGCCGAGCACGAACCCGTTCACCGCCGACCCGGCCGCTCGCCTCGCGATGAACCTCGGCGTCGACCGGCAGGCCGTCGTCGACGACGTGCTGACCGGCGACGGTGAACCCGCCAGCACGCCGATCGCCTCGGTATACGGGGCTGACGTCTACGACGAGCAGGCGCAGTTCGGCTTCGACGCCGATCGTGCACGGGCGACACTCGACGCCGCCGGGTGGCGGACGGCTCCCGACGGTATCCGGGCCCGCGGGGCCGACCGGGCGTCGTTCGCCCTCCTCTACAACGCCGAGGACACTCTTCGCCGTGATCTGGCGGTGGCGTTCGCGGCGTCGATGAAACGGATCGGTGTGGAGGTCCTCACCCGCGGCACCAGCTGGGACGAGATCGATTCCGAATTGACCTCGGCAGCGGTGCTTCTGGGTGGCGGCGCGACGCCGTACAGCATCGACTCGCAGGTCTACGACACCCTGCACACGCGCGTCGCGAACTCGTCGCCGTACTCCAACCCGGGCGACCTCACCGCCCCCGGGCTCGACGCCCTTCTCGACGAGGCACGTGCGAGCGCGCCCGGGCCGGCGAATGACCAGCGGTATCAGCGCATCCAGCAGATCTACGCGGCTGCGCCGTCGTACGTCTTCCTGGCGTTCCTGCACCACACCTACGCCTCTCGGGGCGAGGGTTGGCGGCACGACGACCCGATCCTCGAACCGCATTCGCACGGCGTCACCTGGGGCCCGTGGTGGAACGTGCCGTCGTGGCAACCGATCTCATGACCTCCCTCGCCTCGTCGGTGCGGTCGATCCGGCCGGCCGGCACCGACGCCGACGATCGGACCGACAGGCGGCACCCGCGGCGCCGGCGCACGAGGCGGCCGGACTCGCGCACTCGGCGAGCCGGACGACTCCTGCTCCGGCGCGTCCTCCTGATGATCCCGACGACGATCCTGGTGTCCCTCGGGATCTTCGCCGTCGCCGCCGCGTCGCCGTTCGATCCGCTCACCGCTCATCTCGGTGACAACTACCAGTCGGCCACCCCCGCCCAGCGGGCGGCGACCGCGGCCGCCTATGACGTGGACCAGTACTGGCTGAGCGCCTGGTGGAACTGGTGGGGTGCGCTGCTCCACGGTGATCTGGGTTGGTCCTCGACCCAGGGCCGCGCGGTCGACGAAGTGATCTCGCAACGTCTTCCGTTCACCCTCGGCATGTCGACGGCTGCATTGATCTCCGCTGCGTTGCTCGCCGTCGTCGGAGGGGCCGTCATCGGTATGCGGCGGGGCGGGCTGGTCGACCGGGCGTGTACGGCGGTGGCGGCCATGCTGGCCGCGACCCCGCCCTTCGTGGTGTCACTGGTGCTGGTCAGCATCTTCGCGGTGACGCTGGGGTGGTTTCCGACCTCCGGTGCTCGACGCCCCGGCGACGACTACTCCCTCGACGGTCTGCTCACCCACGCCGTGTTGCCGTACCTGGCCCTGACCGTGTCGATGATCCCGTGGTTGCTGCTGACCATGCGCGCGGCCGTCGTCGACGCCACCGCCTCCGATGCGGTCCGGGCCGCCCGGACCCGCGGTGTCGACGGGTGGGCGCTCCTGCGCGGGCACGTGGTGCCGGTGTCGGTACTGCCCACCCTCGCGCTCCTCGGCACCCGCCTGCCCGAGATCATCGCCGGCGCCGCCATCGTCGAGACCGTCTTCGGCTGGCCCGGCCTCGCCGCGGCGCTCGTGGATTCGGCTGTGGCACTGGACTTCTCGTTGCTGGCCGCGCTCGCGGTCGGATCGGCCGTACTCGTGCTGCTCGGGTCGGCCCTGTCCGATGCGGCGGCCGTGTGGATCGATCCGCGGATCGGACTGACCGCATGACGACCATCGGTGACACGACGGGCGTCGGGGTCGTGAGCCGTCGGGCCGCGATCGGTCACCGCGCCGCCCTCGTCACACCGTGGGTCGTGCTGACGGTCATGGTCGTCATGGCGGTCGGGTGGCCCGTTCTCGCAGGCGAACAGACCGCCGACTTCGCGCGTTCGCTGCTGCCTCCGGGTTCCGGGGCGGCACTCGGGACCGACCACTCGGGGTACGACATCGGTGTCAGAACTGCTGCCGGACTGCGGATCTCGCTGCTGATCGCCGCGGCGTGCGCGGTCCTGGCGACGGCCCTCGGCGTCCTCGTCGGAATCGGTGCGGTGACGATGGGCGGGTGGTTCGACGCGGTGGTGATGCGCGTCGTCGACGGGGTCAACGCCTTGCCGCACCTCGTCGTCGGAGTGGTCATCGCCGCGATGTGGCGCGGTGAGCCGGTCGCGATCATCGCGTCGATCGCGCTGACCCACTGGCCGTCCGTCGCGCGGGTGGTGCGCGCCGAACTACTCGAGGCGACGTCGTCGGGGTGGGTCGAATCCGCCCGCTTGGCCGGTGCGTCCCGCACCTTCGTCGCCGTCCGCCATCTGCTGCCCGCAGTGAGCGGGCAGGTGCTGGTGGCGATGACCGTGTTGCTGCCGCACGCGGTCTGGCACGAGACGACGCTGTCGTTCCTGGGTGTCGGGCTCTCCCCGGATGCCGCGAGTCTCGGCACGCTGCTCGGGCAGGCGCGCGGTGACATCCTCACCGGCGCGTGGTGGACGCTGGTCGTGCCCGGCGTCGCCCTGATGGTCACCGCGCTCGCATGTGCGGCCGCGGCGTCGTCGCTGCGTCGTGCCACGACGCCGCCCGCCGGCGAGGTGTGGCGGTGAGCGCCGGACTCGACGGGGTGACGGTGGAGATCGTGGCCCGGAATCGGTGGAACCGGGCAGCAGTCCGAGTGCTCGACGACGTGACGCTGCCCTTGCCGGCCGGGTCGATGACCGCACTGGTGGGTGAGTCCGGCTGCGGCAAGTCGATGGTCGCGTCGGTCCTGTCCGGTCTGCTCCCGCCGGGGTCCGTGCCGACGGGTCGACTGCGGATCGGCGGCGAGGTGTTCACCGATCGTGAACTCGCCGGCGCGGACCGCCGGTGGCGAGGACTTCGCGGGCGCCGCATCGGCTCCATTCCCCAGTCGGCGTCGACCTCGTTCACGCCTGTGCGCAGTGTCGGCGCGCAGCTGGACGAGGTGATCGGCATTCTCGACGGGTCCCGGGATGCCGTCGAGCTGTGCCGACGCGTGCACCTCGACCCCGCCGCACTCCGGTTGTATCCGCACGAGCTGTCCGGCGGGATGGCGCAGCGCGCCGCGATCGCCGCAGCCCTGGCCGGTGATCCGGACACGATCGTCGCCGACGAGCCGACCTCGGCGCTCGACGCCGAACTCGCAGCCGACATCTGGGAGCTCCTCGCCGAAGCCGCGAGTGCCGGCGCGGCGGTGCTCGTGATCACCCACGACGTCGAGACGATGCGGCGCGGGTGCGATTCGGTGGCGGTCATGCGCGCGGGACGGATCGTCGATCATCGTCGGTTCGATGAGATCGTTGCCTCCGACGACGCCTATGTCGCCGGGTTCTTCGAAAGAGTGCCGTGACCGTCGGTGACCTGCTCGTCGGTACGGGGTTGAGCGCTCACTTCGGCGATACGGTCGTGTTCGAGGGCCTCGACGTCGGTGTCGGCGCCGGAACGGTCACCGGAGTGGTCGGGCGGTCGGGGAGCGGCAAGACGACGCTGCTGCGCGTCCTCGCGGGGTTCGCCGCGCCGGCTGCCGGAAGAGTCGCGTGGCCGGGCGGGCGTCGCCCCGGCGACATCGCCCTCCTCGCCCAGCATCCGCGCCTCGTCGCCAACCCACGGTGGACGCTGCGCCGGATCGTCGCCGAACCCGCGGCGATCGCGAGACGAGACTGTGACGTCGAACGAGCCGCGGATCGCGTCGGGCTCGATCCGGCCTTGCTGGACCGCTATCCGTCACAAGTGAGCGACGGTCAACTCCAGCGCGCGTGCCTCGGCAGGCTCGTGGTGCAGCAGCCGCGGGTCGTGCTGTGCGACGAACCGACCGCGATGCTGGATCCGGTCGCGTCTCGGGCCGTGACGTCGCTGCTCGACGACCTCGTCGCCGACGGGGCGGGCCTGCTGCTGGTGAGCCACGACCGACGGCTGGTGGAATCGCGCAGCCGGGACGTCATCGACCTCGACCGGCGCTGACGGTTGCGGCCGCTGTTCGGGTCGCCGAGTGGCTTCGACTCGGCGCCTCGACATCGACGCGCTCCTTCGTCGCTTGCTCGGCCCGGCGGCTGCGCTCGGTGCCGGCTCAACCAGCGGAGGGGCGTCGCTTCGCTCGGTGCCGGCTCAACCAGCAGAGGAGCGTCGCTTCGCTCGGTGGACGGGGATTCTGCTGGTCGAGCAGCGTCGACCGAGCGTAGCGAGGACGCCGCGTCCGTCGAGGCCACTCGGTGAGGTGGTGTCAACCAGCGGAGGGGTGATGCCCCGTCACATCTGCAGGCGGACGGCGTCGTCCTCGCCGAATTGGTCTTCGAGCACCTCGGGGGAGTAGTCGAGGTCGATCTCGGCGACCGGACGTCCCCGGGCGGACTCGATGGCCGAGAGCCGACGCTGGGCGCGGTCGGCCGCATAGGCGAGGAACTCGTCGTTGTCGAGGCCGAAGGGTTGGACCTCGAACTGCTGGTTGACCCACTCGATCATGCCCAGCGCGAGCGGCAACAGTTCGTTCATGCGTTCGCCGACGGCGTCCCACAGCGAGTCGTCGGCCGCGACGTGCCGGCGACACGTGAAGGTTCCCCACGCCATGTGCCGCCGCTCGTCGTCGCCGATGAACCGGATCAGCTTCTGCATCCCCGGGAAGATCCCGTGCCTGGTGCACACCTTCTGCCACGCGTGGTAGCCGGTCAGCGCCAGGCTGCCCTCGATCACGTGGTTGTAGGTGACGCTGGCGCGGATCTGGTTCCGGGGCGACGGGTCGTGGTCGAGGACGTGCAGGGACGCGGGCAGTTCTTCGTAGAACAACTGGCGATAGTAGGGATTCGCGCTGACGAAGCTCTGGAGGTCGCCGGTGAGGCCGACCGCGTCCATCCACCGCCGGAACACCTGGGTGTGCTTGGCCTCTTCGAAACAGAACTGCGACAGGTACATCTCGTCGCCGAACCGGCCTTCGGTCGCCATCGCCTTCATGAACGGCTGGATGTCCTGGGTGACCGCCTCCTCGCCGGCGATGAACTGACTCACCAGGTAGGTGGCGCTCCGGCGCTGCTCGTCGGTGAGCTCGGCCCAGTCCTGTGCGTCCTGCGAGAAGTCGATGGCGATCGGATCCCAGAACCGAGCATTGCCTTTCACGAAGAGCCGCAACGGAAACGAGTCCCAGTTGAGACCGCCCTGTCGCAATGACGAGAAGTCGGCCCGGCCCTCCGCTTTGTGTTCGATGAGAGTCATGAGATCACCAGCCAGACACTTCGGAAGTGGAGTACCCCGACGCTAACCCCTTCCTCGATCCGGAGATATGAGATCGACCAACTCTGTTGTCGCGGAGTTGTTTCCGGCCTGACGCCGATCGGTGGGCGATGTCGTCATCGTCGAACCCGGTGGCGTCGGCTGTGCGGCCGACGCCGTCGACCGTGCGGCCTGGCTCGTCGGGTGTGCGGTCGTGACCGAGACTGTCCGGAGCTTGGGTCGACGACCGCTCGAACCCGGCCTGGAACGTCACCGCAATCCTGTGCCATGGATCGCGTGAAACGCCTGCGAGAGTGTCGGCGGTGGACCACCATGTGACCTACGTCGCATAAGCAGACGGCGATATCTGACGCCCCGGTGCCGGGGCAGCACGAGCGAGGAGCACGAATGAAGACCAAAGGTGCAGTTCTGCGCAATCCGGGCGAAGAGTGGAAGATCGAGGAGTTCGAGCTCGGCGATCCGGTGGCGGGCGAAGTCCAGGTCAAACTCGTCAGCTCGGGTTTGTGCCACTCGGATCACCACCTGCGGACCGGCGACAGCCCGGCGCCGATGCCGGTACTCGGCGGTCACGAGGGCGCCGGAGTCGTGACCAAGGTGGGTCCCGGTGTCACCCGCCTCAAGGAGGGCGACCACGTCGTCACCGCGTTCATCCCGGCCTGCGGAACATGCGAGCCGTGCTCGCGCGGTCAGCAGAACATCTGCGACGAGGGTGCTCGCCTGCTGACCGGTCTGTCCATCGCCGACGACACCAACCGCGCGTACACGCACGACGGGGTACCCCTCGTGCAGATGTGCATGCTCGGGACATTCGCGCCCTACATCACCGTCAATCAGGCGTCGCTGGTCAAGATCGAAGACGACATCCCGCTGCAGGCGGCCGCGCTGCTCGGTTGCGGTGTCGCGACCGGTTGGGGTTCGGCCGTCGAGATCGGTGGCACCCACGCCGGTGACACCGTGGTGGTCGTCGGCATCGGTGGTGTCGGCATCAACTCGATCCAGGGTGCGGCCGCCGCCGGCGCTCGCAACGTCATCGCCGTCGATCCGGTGCCGTTCAAGTTGCAGATGGCCGAAAAGCTGGGTGCGACACACACGTTCCCGTCGATGGAGGCCGCGCTCGAGGCGATCGGCGACATCACGTGGGGCAAGATGGCCAACACCACGATCCTCACCGTGGGCGAGATCGACGGTTCGATGATCGCTCCCGCCCTCGCCCTCACAGGTAAGGCCGGGCAGGTCGTCGTGGTCGGTATGGGCAACTTCCAGTCGATGGACGCCCAGATGAACCTCTTCGACCTCACCCTCATGCAGAAGCGCGTGCAGGGTGCGATCTTCGGCGGAGCGAGCCCCCGCACCCAGGTTCCGGCGCTGCTCAACGAATACCGCGCCGGCAAGCTCAATCTCGACGATCTGGTGACCAAGACCTACCGTCTCGATCAGATCAACGAGGCATACGACGACATGCTGGCGGGCAACAACATCCGCGGCATGATCGTCTACGGCGACGACGACTACTGAGTTATCGATCACCAGGCCGAGCGGCCTTCGAGGCCCGTCCTCGGTTCACGCGCGACGTCAGGTCACCGTCCGGTGGCCTGACGTCGCGCGTTGATCAGCAGGTTGAGGAACCGCAGTCCCAACCCGAGCAGCACCAGCGTGCTCGCCATCTGGATCGACACCGCAACCCGGGCCCCCTGCGAATCCGGTGCGATGTCCCCGAATCCCGTCGTGGTGAACACCGTGAGACAGAAGTACAGGGCGTCGATCCGGGTCAGGGACTCGTTGAAACTCCCGGTGTCGTACTCGGAGAACAGGAAATAGGTCGTGGCAAAGGCGACGATGTAGAAGCTCGCCAATGCCACGAGCATCTCCATGGCGGTCGCGACCGGCCGGTCCGAGCGGCTGAACCGGCGAACCTCCCAGACACAGAACGACATCAACAGCAGGGCGCCGACCACCAGGCCGAGCGAGTTGATGTCACTGTCCTTGTTGATGGGTAGCAGAAAGTACCCCGCCAGAAGGACGATGGCCGCGCCGATCGGTCGCAGCAGGGCGACGGTGAGGTCGCGCCCCCTGACCAGACCGAGTGACGCAGCGGTACCCGGCGGCTTCTCCTCGCGCGGACCGGCGCCGCCGGGCACCTCGCTCACCAGATCCGCACGCGCTCGGCCGGGTCCAGATACAGAGCGTCTCCGGGTTCGACGTCGAAGGCATCGTGGAATGCGTCCATGTTGCGGATGACGCCGTTGCACCGGAACTCCGGCGGCGAGTGCGGGTCGATGGACAGGCGTCGGATCGCCTCGGCGTCGCGGGTCTTGGTCCGCCAGATCTGCGCCCAGCTGTAGAACACGCGCTGCGTTCCGGTCAGGTCGTCGATTATCGGCCCGCTCGCTCCGCTCCCGGCGCCGGCGATGACCGGCGGCTCGGTGCCGGTGTCATCGGGCCCGCTCGCTTCGCTCCCGGCGCCCTCGGTGGCGATTCTGTACGCGACGAGTGCGATGGACAACCCGCCGAGGTCGCCGATGTTCTCACCGATGGTGAAGTCGCCGTTGACCTTGTGTTCGGGGTCGAGTCCGGTAGGGGTGAACTCGCTGTACTGATCGATGAGTTTACGTGTCCGCGAGGAGAACTCGGATCGGTCGGTGTCGGTCCACCAGTCGACGAGGTTGCCGTCGCCGTCGTACTTGGCGCCCTGATCGTCGAACCCGTGTCCGATCTCGTGACCGATGACCGCACCGATGCCCCCGTAGTTGACCGCGTCGTCGGCGTCGGGGTCGAAGAAGGGCGGCTGGAGGATCGCGGCGGGGAACACGATCTCGTTCATGCCGGGGTTGTAGTACGCGTTGACCGTCTGCGGCGTCATGAACCATTCGTCGCGGTCGACCGGCGAACCGATCTTGGCGAACTCGCGATCCTGCTCGAACGACGAGGCGCGCGCCACGTTCCCGATGAGGTCACCACGGTCCACGCTGAGCGAGCTGTAGTCCCGCCACTTGGCCGGGTAGCCGATCTTCGGGTTGAACTTGCCGAGTTTGACGAGGGCCTTCTCCCGGGTCTCCGGGGTCATCCACGGCAGGTCGGAGATGTTGCGGCGGTAGGCCTCCACCAGGTTGGCGATCAGTTCGTCCATCCGAGCCTTGGCCTCGGGCGGGAAGTGCTTGGCCACATAGAGTTTGCCGACCGCAAAGCCCATCGCGCCCTCGACGAAGCCGACGCCGCGCTTCCACCGGTCCCGGTTCGTCTCCGCGCCGGTGAGGGTGCGGCCGTAGAAGTCGAAGTTCTCGTCGACGAACGGCGACGACAGGTACGGCGCCGCCGACCGCAACAGGCGCCACGTCAGCCAGGTCTTCCACTCGTCCAGCGGGCGGCTGGTGACGAGTTCGCCGACGCCCGACACGAACGACGGCTGCGCGACGACGACCTCGGCAAACGTGGCATCGCCGCTGGTGCCCAGCCCACCGAACCACTCGGAGAAGGGGAATCCATCTGCGGTGGACGCCAATTCGTTCAGCGACATGAGGTTGTAGGTCAGCTCGGCATCGCGGCGTCGAACCACATCCCAGTGCCGGCCGGCGATGGCTGTCTCGAGGTCGAGGATCACTGCTGCCCGAGCGGCCGCGTCGTCGAACCCGGCCAGCGCGAACATGCGCTCGACGTGCGCGACATACGCCGTCCTGGTCTCGGCGTGCTTGTCCTCCCGGTAATAGGACTCGTCGGGAAGTCCGAGGCCGGACTGTGTCAGGTGCACGAGGTAACGGTCGGACTGCTTCGCGTCGGTGTCCACGTAGTAGCCGAACAGACCACCCGTGCCGTGCCGCTGGAGCCGGCCGATCCGCCGGGCGAGTGCCTCGATGGAGTCGATGGCGGCGATCTTCTCGAGTTCGCCGGTGATCGGGCCGATCCCGAGGGCCTCGATGTGGTCGGTGTCCATGAACGAGGCGTACAGATCGCCGATCTTCTGCGCGTCGGAGCCGCTCTCCGGGCTCGAGGCGGCGCACTCGGTGATGATGTCGCGCACGTGCTCTTCGGAGTTGTCGCGGAGGACGTGGAAGGCGCCGTCGACCGAACGGTCCTCGGGGATGACATGCGACTCGAGCCACTTACCGTTCACATGGGCGAACAGATCGTCCTGGATGCGGACGGAATCGTCGACCCACTCGAGGTCGAGTCCGGAGTTGAGGTCAGTATTCGATGCAGTCACGCGCTCCATCCTGTCACCGGATCGGCGATTCGTCAGCCGCCTCCGCCGTAGGCGAAACCCGCCGGCGTCGTCTCCGCAGACTCGGCGATCGCGGGTACGAATCCGCCTACGCTGAACCCATGGAGTCAACCTTCGACGTCGTCGTGATCGGTGGCGGTCCGGTGGGCGAGAACGTCGCCGACTACGCGATCCGGGGCAGTGATCGAACCGCTGTCGTCATCGAGCACGAACTCATGGGCGGTGAGTGCTCGTACTGGGCGTGTATGCCGAGCAAGGCGCTGCTGGGTCCGGGGTCGGCGCTCGAGGAGGCTCGTGCCCTGGCGGGCGCGCGTGAACGTGTGAGCGGGGAACTGCCCGATGCCGCCGGCGTCCTCGGGTGGCGCGACACCGTGACCGGGCGCCGGGAGGGACCCGGTGCCACGCACGACGACTCCGGTCAGGTGCGGTGGGCGGAAGGTGCGGGTATCGACGTGATCCGCGGACACGGGCGGATCACGGGGGAGCGCCAGGTGACCGTCGGTGACACGGTGTTGACGGCGCGCGAGGCAGTGGTCGTCGCAACCGGGAGCACGGCGTCGATCCCGCCGACGCCGGGTCTGGCGGACGCGCTCCCCTGGACGTCCCGCGACGCGACGAATCTCGTCGACGTAGCGGATCGCGTCCTGGTCCTCGGCGGCGGCGTGGTGGCCTGCGAGGCGGTGACCTGGTTGCTCGATCTCGGGGTGCGTGAGGTCGTGATGGCCATCCGGGGCGACCGGCTACTGCCCAAGATGGAGTCGTTCGTCCCGCAGCTGATCGCGGAGTCGTTCACCCGTCGCGGCGTCGACATCCGGTTCGGCACGACGATCGAGTCCGTCGATCGGCCCGACGTCGCCGACACGGGCTACGGACGCATCCACGGCGGGCCCGCGACCGTCCACCTGGCCGGGGACGGGGCCGGCAGGATCGTCGTCGACGAGATCCTGGTGGCCGCGGGACGCTCGCCCGCGACGCGGGATCTGGGTCTCGAGTCGGTGGGTCTCGAGGCGGGCGGCCCGCTCCGCGTCGACGACCACCTGACGGTGGCGGACCATCCGTGGCTCTACGCGGTGGGAGATGTGAACGGCCGTAATGCGTTGACGCACATGGGCAAGTACCAGGCGCGGGTGGCCGGCGACGTGATCGCCGCGCGCGCGGAGGGCCGCGGCCTCGACGGCCCACGGTTCGCCGCGGCCTCGGACCATGGCGCGGTTCCGCAGGTGGTGTTCACCCGGCCGGAGATCGCAGCGGTCGGCCTGACCGAGAGACAGGCGAAGGACGCCGGGGTCGACGTGCGGATCGCCGACGGGGACATCTCGGTCGCGGGGTCGTATCTGACCGATCCGGAGTACTCGGGCCACGCCCGTCTCGTCGTCGACGCGAGCCGCGACGTCCTCGTGGGGGCGACGTTCGTGGGGCCGCAGACAGCGGAACTCGTGCATTCGGCGACCGTGGCGATCGTCGGTGAGGTCCCGCTGTCGCGGCTGTGGCACGCGGTCCCGTCGTATCCGACGATCAGTGAGGTGTGGCTGCGGCTGCTCGATCAGCTGCGATGAACCGCGGCCCGGTGGGCTGAGGCCGGGGCCCGATCCGCGGGTCAGAAGCTCAGTCGCCGGATCCTGTCCGGCCGGATGACGATCCGCACCCAGTCATCGGCGAGGATCTCGGCGAGATCCTGGGCGCGGGTGGGGTCGTCGAGGTCCCAGTAGCGCTCGGCGAGTCGGGTCGCGAGGTCGCGTGCGGCGTCGCCGTCGGTCTCGACCCGCGCCGGACCGGCTATGGCGATCCAGCGTTCGCGCTCGTCGGCCGGTGTGGCGACCACGATCGAGGCCCGCGGGTCGGAGGCGAGTCGGCGGATCTTGAGCGAATCGGGACCGGTGAAGAGCTGGACCTCACCCTCTGGCGTCGCCTCGAACCAGACGGGGCGGGGCTGCGGGGGAGTCGGGCCGGTGGCCGTCGAGAAGAAGCCGAGGAGGGGGCGGGCCAGGAACTCGAGGTCGTCGGTGCCGAGGGTGTCCGAGGAGATCGCAGTGGTGTCGCTCATGGTCGGTACAACCCGCGCGGCGGCCGATCATTCCATGACTGCCAGAAGATTGGTCTTACCACTTGACCACCTGGCCTGCGGCGGCTTACGGTCGACGCATGCCCTTCGAGCCCGTGTCCCAGCAGAGCGCCCCCGAGATCGTCTTCGACCAGATCGTCGAAGGTGTCCTGTCCGGTGATCTGCCGGCGGGTGAGGCTCTGCCCAGCGAACGCGAGTTGGCGCGCATCCTCGGTGTGTCGCGGCCCACCGTGCGGGAAGCGTTGAAGCGGGTGGCGGCCGCAGGCCTGGTCTCCATCCGTCAGGGCGATGGCGCACGGGTCCAGGACATCGCACGCACGGGCGGTCTCGATCTGTTGCCGCGCTTGCTCATCCGGGGCGGTGCGCTTGTGCCGAGTGTCGCGCGCTCGATCGTCGAGGCGCGCGCCGCGGTGGGGCCGGACGTCGCGGGTCTCGCCGCGAAGCGGGCGACAAGCGACCACATCGAGAGGCTGTCGTCGGTGCTCGCCGACCTCGCCGTCGAACCGGACCCGGTCGCCCAACAGGTCGTCGCACTCGAATTCTGGAGCACGGTCGTCGACGCGGCCGACTCCATCGCCTTCCGTCTCATGTACAACTCGCTCCGCGCCGCGTACGAGCCTGCGGTTCCCGCGCTCGCATCGATGCTGGAGCCGGAGGTGGGGAACATCGAGGGCTATCGAGCGGTCGTCGATGCGGTCGGTACACACGATCCCGAACGCGCGGCGACCGCCGCTCGTGAACTGCTCGCTCCCGCGACGGCGTCCCTACTCGACCTCTGCCGGGCGCTCGAAGACGCCGAATCCGTTCCCGGAGAGGAGAGCTGATGTCTGCCGACGACATCGACGCCACCGCCCGCAGGCAGGTCGCCGCCGAAGAACGACGCATGCGGTCCCGCAAATCGACGACCTTGCGCGGCGCATTCGCCGAGTTCCTGCGACACCCATCGCCCTGGATGATCGCCGCATTCTTCCTGACCTCGCTCGCGGCGCGGTTGTGGTTGAGCGGCTGGGGTATTGCCGACCTACTGGTCCCCGTCGTGATGATCGCGACCTTCCCGCTGGCGGAATGGCTGATCCACGTCTTCGTGTTGCACTGGCGGCCGAAGCGGTGGGGTCCCATCACCATCGATCCCCTGGTCGCGCGGAAGCATCGGGAACATCACGCGAACCCCCGGAACATCCCGCTGGTGTTCATTCCGTGGCAGGTGCTGGTCACGGTCGTCCTCGCGGCTGTCGCGGTGGGGCTCGTCGTATTCGCCAGTGCAGAACGGGGTCTCACGTTCATGGTGACGCTCGCGGCGATCGGACTGGTCTATGAATGGACGCACTATCTGATCCACTCCGACTACCGGCCGCGCCACGCCTACTATCGCCGGCTGTGGCGGAATCATCGCTTCCACCACTACCGCAACGAACACTACTGGTTCGCGGTCACCACGGCAGGCACCGCGGACCGGTTGTTGCACACCTATCCCGACCCCGAGACGGTCGAGAAGTCCCCCACCGCAAAAGACCTACATGCGCTGACGCAGTCGGGGGACTGACGGCGAACCACATGTCGGTGCGGTTTGTCCCGGTAACCGGGACAAACCGCACCGCGATCCGGGATACTCGCCCGCATGCGGGTATTCGTCACCGGCGGTACGGGGGCCATCGGGGGATACGCGGTGCCCGCATTGGTCGCCGCGGGACACGACGTGCGTGCGCTGGCGCGCTCGGATGCCGCCGCTTCCGCGCTCCGTGCCCACGGCGCCGCCCCGATTCGGGTGTCGCTGTTCGATCGACACGGACTCGCCCAGTACTTCGACGGCTGCGGCGCGGTCGTCAATCTCGCGTCCTCCCTTCCGGGGACCGCCTCGTTCGTCCGGAAGTCGGCCTGGGCGGACTGTCATCGCATCCGGCGGGAGGGCTCGGCCGCGGTGGTCGACGCCGCACTTGCCGCCGGCGTGCCGCGGGTGGTGCAGGAATCGGTTGCCATGGTGTACACCGACGCCGGTGACCGGTGGATCGACGAGGAGTCGCCGGTCGACCACTATCCGATCGCGGTGGGCAACCACGCCGCCGAGGCCTCGGCCCGCCGGTTCACCGATTCGGGTGGGGTCGGCGTGGTGCTCCGGTTCGGGTTGTTCTACGGCGTCGGCGCCGCCCACAGCGAGCAGCTCATGGCGCTCGCCCGACGCCGGATCGGTTTCCGGGCCGGCCGACCCGGTGCCTACGTCTCGTCGATCCACCTCGCCGATGCCGCCGACGCCGTGGTGTCCGCACTCGAAATCGGTTCCGGCACCTACAACATCGTCGACGACCTACCGGTCACCAAGAAGCACCACACGGCTGCCCTGGCGGGTGCGGTCGGCAAACATCCGTACGTGACCGGTCCCGGCCGGGCCGCCCTCCTGCTCGGCGAACGCACCACGTCGCTGACACGTTCGCTTCGGGTGTCCAACAGACGGTTTCGGTCGGCGGCAGATTGGCGACCGCGGTACGCCTCGGTGTGGGAGGGGTACGCGCAGATGGCGCGGGATCTCGTCGCGGCCTGAGTTCGTGACGTTCCGCCCTCACTGCCAGACCTCGAACTCGACCGCCAGACTTCGATCGAAGTCTGGCGGTCGAGTTGAAATCCATACGTCGCCGGCCGGACCACGGGAGGGGCTGGTGTCCGGTTCACGCACCACCCAGCCCGGCGGCCATCGACCACACCAGCACCTCGGCGTCGGAGTCGTCGCCGGCGCGGATCGGGAACGACGCGGAGTCGACGCCTCGGAGGGCGTCACCCGGGCCCAGAACGCCGATCTCCCGGACGCCGACCCCGTCGACCTCGATCTGTCCGTGCACGACGAACAGGTGGGTGAACCGGGAAGCGGGTACCTCGACGGTCTCGCCGGGGCGGAGTCGCGCCGCGAACAGGGTGGCGCCCGAGTTGGCGACGGAGACCGCGGCGTCGACATCGGCGACGCCCGACGCGATCGGTACGAGTCCGCCCGCGGCGAGTCGGTCGCGGACATCGGCCTGCGCGTACGACGGCGCGAGGCCGTGGCGGTCGGGCATCAGCCACATCTGGACGTAGCGGACGGGCTCGGTGCCGGCGTCGGGCAGGTCGGGCCATGAGTCGTTGCGCTCGGAGTGTTCGACGCCGGTGCCCGCGCTCATCCGCTGTACCAGGCCGGGGTACAGGACACCGGAGTGCCCGGCCGAGTCGCGGTGGACCAGCGTCCCCGCGACCACCCACGTCACGATCTCGCTCTCCTGATGGGTGTGGAGATCGAAGCCCGCGCCGGGTGCGACGACCTCGTCGTTGACGGCGAGCAGCGCGCCGAAGTGCGTGTTCGACGGGTCGTAGTGGTCGCCGAAGGAGAAGCAGTGCCGTGAGGTCAGCCAGTCGGTGGCGGTGACCGGACGATCGTCGCCACGGAAGACGGTGAAAACCATGCGCCCATTGTCGCAGTGCGGCAAGGTGAGGGCGGTCGGGGACGGCCGGGTCCGGGATCTGTCGACGTCGGTCCTCGGACGGCGATCGCGCACGCCGCGGAGTGTCAAAAGTCCCGTGGGCGAGATGAGTTCGTGACCGGCTTGATCCCCGAATGGAAGCTGGCGGCGTCGATTTCGAGTGTTACACGAGTGAAAATTGTCGTCATGAAGATCTGGGTCAAGCGCGCGACGACAGCCGCTTGTGCCGCGGTCACGTGCGCGGTCATGGTGAGTTCCTGTGGGTTCGCCGGTTCGACCGACACGGGCGCCGCTGCCGCCATCGACGCATTCGCCGACGCCCTCAGCCGCCAGGACGCCGGCGGGGCCGCCACGTTCACCACCGCACCGGGACAAGCCGGTGACAGTCTCACCACCACTCTGAGACAGATGGATGCCCAACGCGTCGACGTCGACGTCGAGAATCCGGTCGAATACAGCGACGGGACCGCGACCTTTTCCGTCACGACCACGTGGAACTGGGACAAGGGCCGCGTGTTCGAATCGACCAGCGGTGGTACCGCGCGGAAGCTGTCGTCGGGGTGGAAGGTCACCTGGGACCCCGCCATCCTGCACGCCGGCCTCGCCGCCGGTGGCACGCTGCGCGAGATCCGCACCGACGCGAAGCCGGCGCCGACCGTGCGCAGCCGGACCGGCCGGATCTTCATGTATGCCCAGCCGGTCAACGAGATCGTGCTCGACCCAGCCCGCACCTCCGACCTGAACGCCTCGGTCCGGGCCCTCGCCAGGGTGATCGCGCCGATCGCACCCCTGATCACCGGCCAGGTGATCCGCGAGAAGCTCGACGCGGCGCCGGGCAGGGCCATCACCGCGGTGGGTCTGCGCGACTCCGACATGGAGGTGCTGGCCGGCGACCCGCGTCGGGTCCCCGGTGTCGTGGTCAACCGGTCCGACCAGCTGGTGATGGCGGACCGGCGCCTGTCCTCCCCCCTCGAGGACGGGCTGACCAACTACTGGCAGGCCATCCGCGACGCCACCGCCGGGTGGCAGGTCGAGATGCTCGGTCCGGGTGCCGCGCCCCGCAAGTTGGCCGGCGAGCAGGGTCCTCCCGGACCCGACGTCCCGACCACCATGGACCAGGGCGTCCAGCTGTCCCTGGGCGACGCGGCCGTCGAGGTCGGTCAACCCGCGACGATCATGACCCTCGACGCGCAGACCGGTGCGATCACCGGGATGGCGCAGAACTCGTACGCGATCGACAGCGCCGTCGACCTCGACCAGCCCTATCCGGTCGGCACCACCCTCAATCCCGTCTTCGATGCGATCGGGCGAGCCGTCGGGTCGGACCAGCAGCGTGGCGACGAACTGCTCGACCGGCTCGGGCTCGGCGTCCAGTTCACGGTGCCCGGTGCGAGCGTTCCGACCGCTGACCGTCCCGGGATCGCGACCATCGACTACCGTCCCGGCTCGAGCATGATGTCGATGACCAACATGGCCGCCTTCGGTGTCGCCATGGCGCGTAGCGCCTCCGGGCAGTCCTCGTCGGTGCCGCCGTTCGTGCTGAAAAACGTGCCGACGAAGATCGCGGGCGGCGAGCTCGGCGGGCTCGATCCGGCCGTCGTCCGGCCGGTGCTGCAGGCGATGACCGCCACTGCCGCCACCGGCGACGCCAGTGACCTCACCCGCGCGCCGGGACTGCGTGCCCTCGTCGGCACCAACGGCCCCGAGGGGCCCGGCTGGTTCGTGGGGCTCCAGGGCGGTCAGGTCGTCGTCATCTACACCGAGGGACCCAAGTCGGGGACCGCCGCACTCCAGGTCGCGCAGAAGTACTTCACGATCAAGTAGGTCTGCGAACGCTCGCGACTCTCGTCGTCAGGCGGCGGCGCGACGACCGAGGTAGGCGAAGACGGCTCGCCAGCCGAGCAGGAAGAGCGCGAGCACCACGGCCGCGACGATGACGAAGCTGACCGCCACGCCCTGGCTGAGGATGAAGCGCAGGATCATCGCGACGGTCACCGTGCAGAACCAGATGACGAGACCGACCGGGACGACCCGGTCCGGCCGGAAGTCGTGACCGAAGAAGTCGCTCGACCGCACATGCGCGTAGACGTAGGTGATCGACCAGCCGGCCGCACAGCCGGCGAGGAACGGCCACAGCGTGTGCAGCACCGAGGTCAGCGCATAGCCCTCTTCGTGACTGGCCCGGCCGATGAGGACGAAGACCGTGATCGCCACGGCGTCGAACAGGGCGGCGACGGGACCCGTCGCCGTTCCGCGCGCCGGCGAGGACCCCGTCTCCGCCGTCGCGTCGGAGCCCCGGTCCGTCTTCGAGCTCAGCATGGTGGATTACCGTACCGGGTCCGACGGCGGATCGGTGTCGGACGTTCGTGCGGAGTCCCCTCGTTGCGGGTTGTCGGGTCCGTCCGTGGGCGGGGCCCCCGGGCCCGGCGGTTCGACACCATCCGGCGGCGGGATGGGGAGCGCCGTACCGTCGGGCGTCGTGGGCGACGGGTCGTCGGCCGAGCGTTCGAGGGCGTCGGCGTCCCGCTCGACCTCGTCGATGAACGTGTCGTCGCGCTTGATGCGGTTACGGAACATGAGACCGATGACCACCCAGCCGATGCCCGACACGATCACATAGCTGATCAGCCGGTAGATGAGGACCGCGGTGATGGCGTCGGCGGCGGGCATGCCGGCGCTGGTCAGTGCGGGGACGAGCACCGCGTCGACGACGCCGATGCCGCCCGGCAGCAGGGGGATCGCCGAGCCGACGGCCTTGCCCGCCGCGTAGGCGACCATCAGTCCGGAGATGCTCGGGTGGGCGTCGACCGCCCAGCAGGCGAACATCAGGCACCCGACGTCGGCGACCCAGTTGAACAGGCTCCAGCCGAATGCGACCGAGGTGTCGCGCTTGGTGAGCTGCACCGCCCGGAGCTGTTCGAGGGTCTCGAACAACTTCTCGGTGCCGTGGTCCTCCGGCTTGTTCCGGAGTTGGTTCACCCAACCCAGGACTCGAATCCCGGTGCTCTTCAACGATTCCGGATGACTGGCCAGGTACTGCAGGACCACCGCGACCGCGAGGAACCCGGCAACGGAGAAGACGACCGAGAACGGGCTGGTCTTCGCTCCGGCCAGGAGGGCACCGCCGAACCCGAGCACCGCGAGACCGATGCCGGCGAGCAGGCCCGACATGACGACCTGCCACGACGCGATGACCGGTGTCGCACCCCACTTGCGGGTTTCCCGATAGGTGAACGCGGGGGCGAGGACCTGGCCGCCCGGCATCGTCTGGCTCAGCGAGTTGGCCGCGAGGATGACCGACAGGGACTTCCACTGCGTGACCCGCAGGCCCGCCGAGCGCAACAGTGCGCGCTGGACCTGGGCGAAACTGTCCATCGACAGCATCGCGGCGACGAGACACGCCGCGACCCAGTGCCACTCGATCTCGCCGATACGCAGCCAGGCGCCCCGCAATTCGGGCCAGATGAGAACGACTTCGACGGCGAGGATGACCAGGACGACGGTGAGCAGGACCCATCGGACCCACCAGAACCGAGGACGGGTCACCGGGGCTGCCGCGCCCCCCGGCGAGCCAACATCCTCCGACGACATACGTGCCACCCTAGGGTAGGGGGGCCGATGTCGGTGACGACCCCCGTCGGCGACCTGCGCAATCGGGGGTGTGTACGGACTCCTGTCACCGAGGCGCAGCACTAGTGTGACTCTCGTGACCGAAGCCGAACGAGCCGACCGGCCGCGCGACGTCCGGGACCTCGCGTCCATCGACCGGGCGAAGGTCCATCCGCAGGTACGCGCGGCGGCGGAGTGGGCGTGGCGGCTACTGCTCCTGGTCGCGGCCGCTTACGTCGCGACCAGGCTGTTCCGGGAGTTCGAGGAAGTCCTCGTGCCGGTCGCCCTCGCCATCTTGATCTCGGCGATGCTGGTTCCCGGGGTCGACGCACTCGACCGGCGCGGTCTGCCGCGTTCGCTGGCGGTGATCGTCAACCTCGTCGTCGCGATCGGGTTGCTCGCCGCCGTCATGACCTTCGTGGTCCGTGAGTTCATCGACGGTGTTCCCGAACTCGCCGAGCAGGTCACCGTGACCGTCGAGAAGACCAGGGAATGGCTCATCAACGGGCCCCTCGGGCTCGATCGCGACCAGGTGCGCAACTTCGGCACCGACACGCTCGACTTCATCCAGCACAACCAGGACCGTGTCACCAGCGGTGCGCTGGCCACCGCCACCACGGCCAGCGAGATCATCACCGGCGCCCTGCTGACGTTGTTCCTGTTGATCTTCTTCCTTTACGGCGGTGGTCAGATCTGGCAGTTCTCGGTCAAGCTCATCCCAGAAACCAATCGGAATCGGGTGTGGGAGGCGGGTATCGCCGGTTTCGGCACACTCGTCGGGTACGTCCGGGCGACCGTCGCGGTGGCCTTCGTCGACGCCTGCGGTATCGGGATCGGACTCGCCATCCTGCAAGTGCCCCTGGCGCTTCCGCTGGCCTCGCTGGTCTTCCTGGGCGCCTTCATCCCGATCGTCGGTGCCCTGGTCACCGGCACGCTGGCGGTGCTCGTCGCCCTGGTGACCCAGGGCTGGATCGCCGCGGTCGTCGCCCTCGCCATCGTCGTCGGTGTCATGCAGCTCGAAAGCCATGTGCTGCAACCGTTCCTGCTCGGGCGTTCGGTGCGCCTGCATCCGGTTGCGGTGGTGCTCGGGATCGCGGCCGGCCTGGTGTCGGCCGGCATCATCGGTGGTCTGCTCGCGGTGCCCCTGATCGCGTTCTTCAACACCGCGATCCGACGCCTGAAGGGGGACTCGACCGAGCCCGTGGACGGGCGCCCGGGGGTCGTCGCCGAGCCGGATTCACCGGCGTGGGACACCGACGATCCCGACGCCGCGGCCGAGACGCTCGCACGCGAGGCCCCCGGCACCCCCTCAAAGGCCGGGAACCCAGGATCGGAACGCCCGGCGGATGGTCGCCGGGACGAGGTCGAGACCGACCGCGAGGGCAGTGACCGGGACGGGGACGGTCGGGGCGCGGGAACGTGACGCGCCGGTGGTCGGGGCTCGAGGTCGGCCCGCCGGACCGGGACACCGATCCGGATCGTCTGGCACGCGTCATCGACGACGACCCGGTCGGTCCGCTGTGGCGGGGCGCCCAGATCTTCCGGCTGCTGTCCTATCTGTACGCACTCGGCTTCCACATCGCCGTCAATCCCGACCTCGACCGCGGCGGCGTCGCCTGGGTGCTCTTCGGCCTGCTCTCCGCGTGGACGCTGGTCAGCGGGATCGGCTACTTCGTCGGGTTCGCGCGCAACCGGGTGTGGGTCGGTGCCGAGGTGCTCGTCGTCTGCGCGCTGATGTTGTCGACGTCGTATGTCGCCGGCGCGGAGTGGGCGTGGAACAACCAGACCTGGCCGACGACGCTGTGGGCCACCAACGCGGTCATCTCGGTCGCGATCCTCACCGGCCCGGTCGGGGGGATCGTGTCGGGGCTGATCATCGGCGGCACCAGCACCTTCGTGAAGGGCGAACTGAACCTCGACTTCGGTCGGAATGCGACCATCATCGTCATCGTGGCGACCGGCATGGCGGTCGGGCTCGCGGCTGCGAACGCGCGTCGGGTCCAGGACCAGCTGTCCCGGGCGGCGCGGATCGCCGCGGCTGCCGAGGAACGCGAACGGCTCTCCCGTGAGGTGCACGACGGGGTACTCCAGGTGCTCGCGCTGATCGCGCGTCGCGGACGCGAGATCGGCGGTCCGACAGGTGAACTCGCCACCCTCGCGGCGGAGCAGGAGCGTACGCTGCGTCGGCTGATCTCCGACACGGACGAACCCGTCGCCGCCGACCCCGATGCGCAATGCAGCGTTGATCTCGCCGCCGCCCTGCGCGTCTTCGCCGACGCGCGGGTGTCGGTGAGTGCTCCCGCGGACCCGGTCATGGTGTCAGCGCAGAAGGGCGCGGAGATCCGCGCGGCGGTGGTCAACGCGCTCGACAACGTCGTGAACCACGCCGGTCCCGGTGCGCGTGCGTACATCCTGGTGGAGGATCTGGGGCGGGACGTCGTGGTGAGTGTGCGAGACGACGGGATCGGCATCCCGGACGGCCGGCTCGCCGAGGCGGTTGCGCAGGGACGCGTCGGGGTGTCGAAGTCGATCGTCGGACGGATCGAATCCCTCGGCGGCGCCGCGCGCCTCGACACCGAACCGGGTGCGGGTACGGAATGGGAGTTCACCGTCCCGCGGGACGAGAGCTGAACGGCGAAGGGGAGCATCAAGTATGAGTGCAGGCCGGAGTGACGAGGGGCGGGCGCCGCTGCGGATCATGGTCGTCGACGACCACCCGATCTGGCGAGAGGCGGTGGCCCGCGATCTCGCCGACGAGGGATTCGACGTCGTCGCCACCGCGGACGGCGTGGGCAGTGCCGGTCGACGTGCGGCCGCCGTCACCCCCGATGTGGTCCTGATGGACATGCAGCTGACCGACGGCACCGGTACGGAGGCGACGACGGCGGTCCTGGAGGTCTCGCCGAAGACCCGCATCCTCGTGCTGTCCGCATCGGGTGAGCGCGACGACGTCCTCGAGGCCGTGAAGGCCGGGGCCAGCGGCTATCTGGTGAAGTCGTCGTCACGCGAAGAACTGGTGGACGCGGTCCGGGCGACGGCCGACGGCCAGGCGGTCTTCACCCCGGGTCTCGCGGGGCTGGTGCTGGGCGAGTACCGGCGCATGTCCCAGCAGCCCGACGCCGCACCCGCCGCGCCCGCGCTCACCGAGCGTGAGACCGAGGTGCTGCGTTTGGTCGCAAAAGGACTGAGCGCCAAGCAGATCGCGCGGCGCCTCGACCTGAGTCACCGGACCGTCGAGAACCACGTCCAGGCCACTCTCCGCAAACTCCAGCTCGGCAACCGCGTGGAACTGACCCGCTACGTGATCGAACACGGCCTGGACGAGGACTGAGTCCTCGACCAGGCCGTGTTCGACGGTGGCGGGTCCCGCCGGGTCACTCGCTGACGGCGAGCCCCGAGGTCGTCAGCGAACCGCTCGCGGGCGCGTCTGCCGGCTTGGGTGACTTGACCAGCATCGTGGCCGCGGCACCGATGAGCGCGATCCCGGCGAGGAGATGGAACGCGGTGGCCGAGGAGATCCCGGCGCCGATCAGCAGGCCGCCGATCACCGGACCGAAGATGCCGCCGAGTCGACCGAAGCCGGCGCACCAGGCCACGCCGGCGGCGCGTGCCTCGGTCGGGTAGAAGTTCGACACGAAACCGTAGATCAGGACCTGGGTGCCGATGGTGCCGGTACCGGCGACGGCGACCGCGGCCAGCAGCACCGGCAGCGGGAGGGACAGGGTCAGTCCGATGAGTGCGAACGTCGCCAGGCAGAACGACGTCGCGACGACCTGCTGCGGTCCCCGGCGGTCGGCGAATCGCGCCGCGATGAGTCCGCCCACGATGGCGCCACCGTTGAGGACCAGCAGGAACGACAGCGAACCCTTCGCGTTGAAGCCGCTTTCCTTCATGATCTGCGGCAGCCATGTGTTGAGACCGTAGGTCAGCAGCAGGCCGACGAAGCTCATCACGCCCAGCAGCAGGGTCGGACCGGCGAAGCGACGCGAGGCAAGGACCGCGAAACCGACCTTCTCGGCTGCGGCGGGTGCGGTGGCCGCGACCGGCCGAGCGGGGCCGACGTGGATTCCGGTGCGCGCCGAGACCGCCTCCGCGTCGGCGAGACGACCCCGGGTGGCGAGCCATTGCGGCGACTCGGGCATCCGCAGCAGCGCGAGGGGCAGCAACGTGACGAGGGGCAGTGCGCCGACCCAGAACAGTCCGCGCCAGCCGGCGTGGTCGGCGAGCACCATCGCCAGGATCGCGGCGAGCACGCCGCCGGCCGGAACACCGCTGTAGACGATGGCGTTGAACAGGTCTTCTTCGCGGGCGGCGCGAACTCGGCGACCATCGCGCCGGCGGTGGCGACCAGGCCGCCGATTCCGATGCCGGTCAGGAATCGCAGGATGCCGAACGAGGTCAGATTGGTGGCGAGGGCTGTCGCACCCATGCCGACCGAGAACCAGATGATGTTGAACAGCATCATCCGTCGGCGACCGACCCGGTCACCGACCGCCCGGCCAGCAGCGCGCCGATCATGACGCCGATGAGCGCGTAGGAACCCAGCGCCCCGGCGGTGGCCGGGGTGAGCTGACCGAGTTGGGCCGGGTCGTCGAGCAGGGTGGGCAGGACCGTGCCGTAGACGACGAGGTCGTACCCGTCGAAGACGATTGCGATGGTGGCAAGGGAGACGACCCAGAGAACGCTTCTGCGATGCTCCGGCGACGTCCAGGTGGTGGATGAAGTCATGCGGCTGTCCCTCCAGCGTTGATGTGCTGGCAGACATCATGCGCGGGATGTGCGGTAGGTCACATCAGCGCAAAGCCCAGTGCCGACCCATCCCGGATTGATCGTGACTCGCGATCAATCCGCTTACGAGACCCGTGGCCGCCGAGCGGTCACTTCTGTGAGCGGCTCCGATTCAGCAGTTCCTGGACGCTGATCTGGCCGTCGTCACCGGTCTCGTCGGACCGGGCGTGCCGGTCGGTACGCGGCCGCCGGCGACGGTTCGGCTCGTCGGCCGGGCGATCCTGCTCACCCGAGGCCGGACCGGCGTCGGGTCGCGCGGCGGCCGGGGTCGCATCGGCGCTGAGTCCGCGCTCCATCGGCGACGGACCGTTGCTGCGCCGACTCCGAGACGACGGGGTCGAGGTCTCCGGGCTGACCGAGGCGGCCAGGGGGCGACGACCGGTCTCGTCGAGCGCGGGCCGGCGTCCGAGCGGTGAGCGCTGGCCGGTCGGCTCCGGCGTCGGCCGGGCGGTTCCGGGATTCGGCCGCCCGGTCTCCGGCACCCGTGGCGGCGCGGACGGGGGAGTGACCGTCGGACGGTCCCCGTTCTCCGAGCGAGGTGCGGGGTCGCCGAGTCGGATGCCACCCTCGCCGAGGCTCCAGCCGCCGGTGTCGGGACGATCGCCCTTCGACACGGTGGAGCGGCGGTAGGGCGT
The DNA here is from genome assembly GCF_005502615.1 of Gordonia sp. ALPHA1B1. Taxonomy (NCBI): domain Bacteria; kingdom Bacillati; phylum Actinomycetota; class Actinomycetes; order Mycobacteriales; family Gordoniaceae; genus Gordonia; species Gordonia sp. ALPHA1B1. The sequence goes on from NZ_SCOC01000012.1 coordinate 26,930, forward strand.
CGCGGGGCGGCGTCCGGCCGGCTCGGGGGTCCGGGCACCGGGAGCGGGCGTCGGTCCGACGCGCGCCGGCGGAGTGCGCGGCGGGGTCGGCGCAGTACCCGGGCGGCCGGTGGTGGTTGGCGGCGGACCCGAGGGGGACGGCGGAGTCGGGGTGGGCCCGGAACCGGTGCGCTGGTCGGGGGCCTGACCCGCCGGGCGGCCGTTGGTGAGCGGTCGGTCCGGGGCGGGCCGCGCCGGTGCGGCGGGGCGACCGACGGCGCCCGGGACACGACCCCGGGCGGGGACCGCGCCGGCGGCGACCGGTTGCCTGCGTGCCGCGGCCATCACCGAGGTCGGCGCCTCGGCCACCACGGTGCCCGCACTCATCGGACGGGCGCCGGCACCGGCGTCGCGCTGTTCGTCGGGTTCGTCGTCGAGGACGGTCTCGCCGAGGCCGATCTTGCGCTGGACCACGCGCATCCACCGCGGTGCCCACCAGCAGTCGTCCCCGAGCAGCTTCATCACCGACGGGACGAGCAGCATGCGGATCACCGTGGCGTCCAGGATCAGCGCGGCGATCATGCCGAACGCGATGTACTTCATCATCACGATCTCGGACAGGCTGAACGCGCCGGTGACCACGACCAGGATCGCGGCGGCCGCGGTGATGATGCCGCCGGTGTGCGCGGTGCCGCTGCGGATCGCCTCGGTGGTGCTCGCGCCCTTCTGTCTGGCCTCGACCATGCGGGAGAGCAGGAACACCTCGTAGTCGGTCGAGAGGCCGAACACGATGGCGATGATCAGCACGAGCACCGCTGCGAACAGCGGGCCGGGGGTGAAGTTGGCCAGCTCGGCGCCGTGACCGTCGACGAAGATCCACGTCAGGATGCCGAGCGTGGCACCGAGACCCAGGGCCGTCATGAGCGCGGCCTTGATCGGCAGGACGATCGAACCGAACTGCAGGAACATCAGCAGGCCGGTGATGAGGACGAGCATGACGGCCATCAGCGGGAGCCGTTGCATCAGCGCGTCGATCGAGTCCTGGGTGAGGGCCGGGGTACCCGAGACGTACATCGTGAGGCCCTCGGTGTCGATCGCGCGCAACTGCTCGATCGCCTGGGCGGCGGTGTTCCGGTCCACCAGACCAGCCGACACCTGGTAGACGCCCACGTTCGGGTACCGCTCGGCGTCGAACGACCCGAAGTCGGACTTGTCGGCGTCGCTGAATTTGTTGGTGAAGCCGGGGACCGCGTCGGCGCGTTGCGCGATGGCGTCGAGCTTGTTCTGGTCGGCCTGGCTCGACTCGTCGTAGATGATGACGAGCTTGATGGCCTCGGTTCGCTCGCTCGGGAAGTATTCGTCGAACTTCTCCTGCGCGACCCGGTTGGGGTTGTCCGGCGGCAGGAACTTTTCGCTGATCCCGCCGAACTGGATGCTGCCGAACGGGATGATCAGCGCGAGTAACAGGAGCACAGTCGGGACCGCGGTCTTGACCGGGTGCTTCATCACCCACGTCGCGAGTCGGCCCCAGAAGCCGTTCTCGACTTCCTGGCTGGTCTTCATGCGACCGCTGAACCGGTTCTCGATGGCCGCTGCGCGGTCCTCGCCGGAGAAGCGGCGGGCCAGCGGGACCGCGGTGTACTTCATGACCGTGCTGATCGACAGCATGTTCACGCGGGGTCCGAGGATGCCCAGGATCGCCGGGAGGACGGTGATCGACAGGATCGCGGCGAGGGACACCGATGCGATCGCGCCGTAGGCGACGGATTTGAGGAATCCCTGCGGCATGATCAGGAGACACGCCAGGGCGGCGACGATGATCGTCGCGGAGAAGACCACCGTCTGACCGGCGGTCATCACGGTTCTTCGGACCGCGGCCTTGGTCGAATAGCCTTCACCGAGTTCTTCGCGGAAACGCGACACGATGAACAGGCCGTAGTCGATCGCGATGCCGAGACCAATCAGCGTGACCACCGACTGCGCGAAGATGTTCAGCTCGGTGGTGAGCGCCAGGATCTTCATGATGCCCAGCGAGCCGGCGATGGTCAGACCACCGATGAGGACGGGCAGACACGCGGCGACGACGCCGCCGAAGACGAAGAACAGCATGATCGCCACCAGCGGCAGCGCGAGGACCTCGGCGCGGTGGATGTCCTTGTCCATGCCCTCGGCCATCGATCCGGCGACCGGTTGCAGACCGGCGAGCTCGAAGGTCGTTCCGGGCAGGTCGAAGCGCTCGGGTATGTCCTCGAAGAACGGTTCGATGGTCTTGTAGTTGTTGAGGACCGTCGTGTCGTCGTTGCCGGCGACGCCGATGCTGATGAAGGCGTGTCTGCCGTCCTCGGTGAACAGCCGCTCCTGCAGCGTGCTCTGCGCGGGCTGGACGAGGAACGGGTCGTACAGACCGGGATCGGCGCGTCCGACGATGTCGGGGTGCGTCGCGATGAGGTCCTCGACGAACGTCTCGACCTTCGCGCCGAACGCCTTGTCGTCGACGCGGGTGCCCTCCGGCGGGGTGACCAGCAGGATGATGTCGGACGTGTGGTCGCGCCCCAGCGCCTGGTCGGCGTAGCGCGCACCGGTGTCGGACTCCGACGTCGGATCGAACCAGCCGCTCTGACTGAGGTGCTTGCCGAGATCGAGACCGTACAGCCCGAGTCCGGCCATCATCGCGATGAGCACCGCGATGACGAGGAAGCGCATTCGGTAGACGAATGTGCCGATGAACCGGAACACGCGATGTCCTTTCGTGTACGACTGGTCGGGCCTCTTCGGCGCCGTCGTCTCGGGGCGCCGGTGGCGATTCTGTCAGTTTCCCGAAAGATCCTGACAGTGTTGCCTGAGTGATCCCTGAGGCGTGGGCCTCGGGGTCACGTGCGGGCACACCCGCATCGGCGTCGGATGCCGGGTCGCGGACCGTCGCCCGACGACCCCGGCAGGGCCACGACGCCGCAGGTCAGCGCAACAGGGCGCTGAGCGGGCGGAAGGGTGTGAGCCAGGCGCCCTCGTCCGGCAGGGAGTCCAGGCCGATGCGTGGCAGCGGCTCGCGGAACACGCCGGGGATGTCCTCGAGATCGATGAACTCCAGTTCTTCGGTGCTCAGTGCCCAGCTGGCGTGCTCGCGGAACCCGATGACGGTGACGGGCACCCCGTCGCCGACCACCTCGAGCAGCGGTTCGCGGAATGCCTGACCGTCGGCGGACGCCACGATCACGCCGGCTAGTCCAACAGTGTGCCTGCGAAGTTCGATGTGGTCGAGCATGTCGGAGTCGACATCGCTGTCGTCTGACAGCTTCGGCTTGGCGAACACGGCGAAACCGACATTACGGAGAGCGTCCACCCACGGCCGGACGACGTCGGCGCTACCAGGGGCGATGTTGGTGAACACGGTGGCCTCGGGCTCGACCGCGCCGCCTCCGTCGGTGAGAGCGGACACATCTGCGGTCCGCTGCAGCAGCCACCGGCCCAGGGCGTCGAACCGGGGACGGTGCGCGGCGGTGGGGCGTCCGCCGAGCAGGGCGCCGAGGCCCATGTCCATGTTGGGTGCGTCCCACAACAGCAGCATGCGGCGCGTCCCCGTCTGGCCGGAGATGGTGTCGGCGAAGCCGGTCGGGCTGTGGTCACTCATGGCGGGCTCCCGTCGGGGTGTCGCCGGTCGAGGTGGCCGGCGGGATGGGCCGCGTGTAGACGAACTCGCTGACGTAGCGGCCCTCGCGCTCCGCGCGTCCCTCGAACTTCGTCGTCGGCCGCTGCAGCGAGATCGGCGACTCCCGCGTCAACTGCACGACGTGGGGGCGGTCGGCGTCCTGGGTGGCGAGCGCCTCCGCGATCCACTCCGCATAACCGGCGTGATCGGTCGCGATGTGCAGCACCCCGCCCGGGACTAGCCGGTCCGCGATCAGTTCCAGTGTGCCGGTCTGGACGAAGCGTCGCTTGTGGTGACGCGATTTGGGCCACGGGTCGGGGAAGAACAGCCGCACACCGGTGAGGCTCGACGACGGGATGAGCTCGGTGAGGACGATGGCCGCGTCGCCGCGGATCAGGCGGACGTTGGTCAGGCCGTTGCGGTCGACGAGGCCGAGGAGCTGGGCCAGGCCCGGCTTGTAGACCTCGACGGCCACGACGTCGACATCCGGTTCGGCCTCGGCCATCGCGGCGGTCGAGATGCCGGTACCGCTGCCGATCTCGAGGACCTTCGGGGCCTCGCGCCCGAACAGTTCGGTGAGGTCGAGTTGCGGCTCGGGGACCCGCTCCGGCCCGATCTCGAGGTCGCGGCCCAGCACCGGCCACAGGGTCTCCCAGTTGCGCTGCTGACCGGTCGTCAGCGTGCCGCGGCGGAAGCGGAAGCTCGTCACGCGGGGGTACAACCGGGACCTGTCGGGGCTGTTGTTCACGCGTCCATCGTTGCGCATCGTCCCGTCGCGGCGAAGTCGCGGGGGAATGGCGGCCCGGACGGCAGCGGTGCGGACGCGGACCCGTCCGGCCCCGCGAGGGGATGTGGAGCTGTCTCCGCCGTTCGCCCCGATCCCGATTATTCTCGGCCCTGTCGCGGTTCACGTGCGCCGATGCCCGGGGTGGCGGTGCGGTGGACGCGGGTCGTGGGAGGCGCAGGGGTCGGATGGCGAGGAGGCTGCGGTGGGGGCACCGGTGAACGGTGGCCGGCGTGGCGTGCCCGCCGGGAGCGAGTTGTGGACGGCCGCCGAGCAGGGACGACTCGTCGACCTCGTCGACCCGGTGTCGCCGCTCGTGCCCGTCCTGGCCGGCGCGGGCCGGCGTTTCCTCCGTCCGTTGCACGTCCAGGTCGTCGGCCGGCCCGGGACCGGTCGGGACACGATGGCTCGTGCGCTGCGAGAACGACTGTCGCTCACCGTGATCGGGCCCGGTGAGGACGAGCAGGGGGCCGCTGACACCGATCTGTGGGTTCTGGTCCTGGCGGGACCGCCGCGGCGCGCCGACCGCGAACTCTTCGCGTCCCTCCCGGCCGACCGTGTGCTCGTGGTGCTCGGGAAGGCCGACACGCACGGCGACTGGGATGCTGCGGTCGAGGTCGCGGCGTCGTGTGCCGGGCGTCTGGACACGCCGGTGTACCCCGTCTCGCAGTTGCTGGCCTGCGCCGACCTCGACGACGCCGAATTCGCCGCGCTGGCGACGATGGCGGCCGCAGGCGTCGGCATGCCGTCGATGGCCGGCCGGTTCCTCGTGGGACGTCCGGGTTCCGACGAACGGCTGATGCGGCAGGGTTTGCTGCGCCGGCTCGACGCCTACGGCATCGACACCGCGCTCGCGCTCATCGAGTCCCGTTCCGCCGTGGCCGCGAACGCCGAGGCCCTGAGCCGGGCGCTCCGCGACGCCAGCGGCGTTCCTGATCTCGCGGGACCGATCGGGGAGCGAGTCGACCGGATTCGGCATTGGCGTGAGGTCGAGTTGCGCGCCCGGTTGGAGGAGGCGGCCGCGGCGGGCGTCGACCGCGCCGGTGCCGAGCGACTTCTGGCCGGGGCAGGAGCGGGCACATGACCGACACGGCACTCGCCGCCGCGCGGGAGCTGACCGGCTTCGACGCCATCGGGGTCGACGCGGGCACCGACGTGCTGGTCGTCGGGACCGACGGAGTGGGCGTCCGCACGCTGGTCGAGGCCTGCCGGGCGCTCGCCCCGGACCTCGACATCGTCGCCCGCGGCGGGCGCTCGGGTGCGTCGGCCGGTGCGGCGGTCGTGGTCGTCGACCCGTCGTCGTCGGTCGGTGAGGAGGAACGTCTCCTCGTCGAGCAGATGCGCGCGCAGGTCGGGACCGTGGCGATCGTGTGCACGAAGATCGACGCGTTCTGGGAGTGGCCGCGGACCGTGCGCGCCCACCGGGCCGTCCTCGACCCGTTCGCGACGCTGCCGCTGTTCGGGGTGTCGTCGGTCGCGGCCCTCGAGGGTGCGGTGGACGAGTCGGGGATCGACGCCCTCGTGGAGTGGCTGCGTGAGACGACTGACGCGCCGGGCGTACTCCGCGCCGAGCGGGCAAGGCTCGCGGCGGGCCTCGGGGCGGTCGAGCACCTCCTCGGCGCGCCGGCGAGCGGCGCCGACGAGGCGGCGTCCGCACAGGTTGCCGTCGATGATCTCCTGGCCGTGCGTCGCGAACTGGTCGCCGCACGTGACCGCGGACGCCCGGACCGGTTGGCGGCCGTGCGCGCCGGACTCGCGCGCGTCCGATCGCAGACGTCGGCGGAACTGCACGCCGGGGTGCGCGATCTGGCGGCGTCCGCCGCCGGCCACGCTCCCGCCGCGAATTCTGCGTACGGCGCCTGGGTCCGTACCGGCTGGGCCGCCCTCGCCGACGGCGTCCGTCGTCGCGCCGACGAGCGCGTCGACGCGGTCCGGTCGACCGCCCTGGTGGGCCTGGACGCGGAGCCGTCGGCGGACGAGGACTGGCCCGCGGTACCCCTCCACACCGAGCGGTCGAGCGGCCGGGCGCGGCGCGCAGGCGCCGAAGACGCGTTGGTGGTCGTCCTCGGGGCCTCGACCGGTCTGGGTGTGGGACGTCTCGTCGTCGCACCGATGGAGTCGGTCCAGACGTTGCAGTGGGTCAGCATGCCGCTCGCCCTGATCCTCGGAGTCGCGGTCGCGGCGTGGGTGATCCGTGTCCGGCGCAGTGCTGCGGAGCGTTCCGATCGCGAGGCACGCACCGCCGAGCTCCTCGCCGAGGCGCGGGCGACACTCGATCACCAGCTCGCCCTGCGCGTCACCGCGGCCGAGACCCGGATCGCCGGCCAGATCGCCCGGGCGCACGAACGCCGTAACCGAGAGGTGGCGGCCGACGTCGCGCGCCTCGACGAGGAGATCCGCCGACTGCGCAGCGGGGTCGGCGTCCGCGACGCTCGAACCCGTCGCGAGCGCGCGGCGGAGATCCGCCGTGAGTTGGTGGCGCGGTCGGAATCGCTCTGGGCGGTCGCCTCCCGCACCGACGACCCGGGTGAGGAATCCGACGATCCGGCGGGACGTCGGGACGACCGAGGGCATGACGACGGAACGGCCGGGGTCGCCCGGGCCGGCCACGACGACGGGAAGCAGTGATCTCGATGGACCCGATGTTCCCCGACGACCTTCCGGACCCGGCCCGCCCGGAGGAGGCCTCGCTGTTCGGCGCGGCCGAGGGCGCCGACCCGCACTCGGTCGACTCGGTGGCCGAACTGCACGAGACACCGGCGTCCGACGATCTCGACGATCACTTGTGGATGCACGACGACGGCCGGATCTGGGATCTCGGACCCGCCGAGGTGGACACCGACAACGACGGCATCAACGATTCGCTCACCCGCAACGGGCCCGACGGGTTTACGGTGTACACGGACAGCGATCGGGACGGGCAGGTCGACAAGATCACCGAGATCGGTGCGGACGGCGAGTTCCGTTCCGCGGTTCTCGACCCGGATACCGGCCAGTGGATCTCCGGCGGATCGGGACGAATCGGCTGACACGTGACCGGCGCCCGACCCGGCCCGTTCCGCGCCGAGACCGAGCGCGTGCGATCACCAGGGACTTTTGTCACCTGTCCGTCGGGCGTGGGATAGACCGCACCTGGCGAACCCCGTGACCTAGCGCCCGCTCGGTGGACGTATCCTTGACCGCGAGACGACCTGACAGGTGGCCATTCAAGCGGCCACCACCTCGGAGGAGGCCCCAACGATGACCGCAGCCACCATTCCCGGACTGGACCCGAGTAGCGCTCCGACGAAGCACGCGGGACTGCTGGCCTGGGTGGCCGAGGTCGCCGAGCTGACCCAGCCCGACCGGGTGGTGTGGTCCGACGGCAGTGACGAGGAGTGGGAGCGCCTGACCGCCGACCTCGTGCAGGCCGGCACCCTGGTGAAGCTGAACGAGGAGAAGAAGCCGAACTCCTTCCTCGCCAACTCCGACCCCGCCGACGTGGCCCGCGTGGAGTCGCGGACCTACATCTGCTCGGAGAAGGAAGAGGACGCCGGCCCGACCAACAACTGGGTCGATCCCGCCGAGATGCGTTCGACGATGACCGAGCTCTACCGCGGCAGCATGCGCGGCCGCACGATGTTCGTCATCCCGTTCTGCATGGGCCCGCTGGACTCCGACGATCCCAAGCTCGGTGTCGAGATCACCGACTCCGAGTACGTCGTGCTGTCGATGAAGATCATGACCCGCGTCGGCCCCCGCGTCCTGGAGATCCTGGGCGAGGACGGCTTCTTCGTGAAGGCGCTGCACTCCGTCGGTGCGCCCCTTGAGGACGGCCAGGCCGACGTGCCGTGGCCCTGCAACACCGAGAAGTACATCACCCACTTCCCCGAGACCCGCGAGATCTGGTCGTTCGGATCGGGTTACGGCGGCAACGCGCTGCTCGGCAAGAAGTGCTATGCCCTGCGCATCGCCTCGGTCATCGCCCGCGACGAGGGGTGGATGGCCGAGCACATGCTGATCCTCAAGCTGACCAGCCCGGCGAACAAGGTGTACTACATCGCCGCGGCGTTCCCGAGTGCCTGTGGCAAGACCAACCTCGCGATGCTCCAGCCGACGATCCCCGGCTGGAAGGCCGAGACCGTGGGCGACGACATCGCCTGGATGCGCTTCGGCGAGGACGGCCGGCTGTACGCGATCAACCCCGAATTCGGTTTCTTCGGTGTCGCTCCTGGCACCAGCTACGACTCGAACCCGAACGCGATGAAGACCATCGAGGCCGGAAACACCCTCTACACCAACGTCGCTCGCACCGACGATGGCGACATCTGGTGGGAGGACATCGACGGCCCGGCGCCGGCGCACCTCACCGACTGGCTCGGCAACGACTGGACGCCGGAGTCCGATCACAAGGCTGCGCACCCGAATTCGCGCTACTGCACCCCGATCTCGCAGTGCCCGTCGCTGGCCGACGAGTGGGATGACCCGAAGGGCGTGCCGATCTCGGCGATCCTGTTCGGCGGCCGCCGCAAGACCACGGTGCCGCTGGTGACCGAGGCCCGCGACTGGCAGACCGGTGTCTTCATGGGTGCCACCGTGGGCTCCGAGCAGACCGCCGCGGCCGAGGGCAAGGTCGGCACCGTGCGCCGCGACCCGATGGCGATGCTGCCGTTCATGGGCTACCACGTCGGGGACTACCTGCAGCACTGGGTGAACATCGGCAAGAACGCCGACGAGTCGAAGCTGCCGAAGGTGTTCTACGTCAACTGGTTCCGTCGGGGCGACGACAAGCGCTTCCTGTGGCCCGGATTCGGCGAGAACAGCCGCGTGCTGAAGTGGATCATCGAGCGCATCGAGGGTGAGGCCGAGGGTGTCGAGACCCCCATCGGCATCGTCGCGAAGCCGGAGTCGATCGACGTCAGTGGTCTGGACGTGCCTGCGGAGGACGTCGCGGAGGCGCTCGCCTTCAATCCCGACGAGTGGCGCGAGGAGATCCCGTCCATCGAGGAGCTGTTCGACTTCGTCGGCGAGAAGCTGCCGAGCTCGTTGCGCGACGAGCTCGACGGTCTGAAGCAGCGCCTGGCCTGACGCGGCCTTGCTGCGCGGTTCCGGGGCTGAACGTACGGATGGGTCTGAAGTGACGGTTGAGGTATCGTGCCCCTCATGAAACTACGTCTGTGGGGCGCCTCGGTCGCCGCTGCCTGCGTGCTGGGACTGGCGTCGTCGGTCGCGGTCCAACCGGCTTCGGCGACACCGTCTTCCGGGGCCGGGGTCACGGCGTTCTTCACGGATTCGACGACGATCGGGAACGGGCTTCCCACCGTCAACCGGATCTCCGGCATCGATCGGACCGGTAACGGCAACTACGTGATGATCGCCGAGGACGTGCTCCCGGCACGCTTCTTCACGGCGTCGATCGGGTACACCTCCGTGACCGCGTCCTTCATCGGACAGCCGCGGATCAACGGCGGCGGCACGGTCCTCGGCCCGTGGTTCCTCCCGTTGCTGCCCGGACAGGCCCAGTTCGAGGGCATCCGCCAGTCCGCGGGCGGTTACACGGTCGTCAGCGGCGGCAACAACCAGTTCGTCCGGCAGATCGGGCCCATCGGACAGGTCCTCCGCGACCTTCCGCTCCCGTCGGTGTGGCGCCCGTCGTCGAAGTCGGGTCTGGCAGGTCAGCGCGGACTGACCGGCGTGGCCGTCGGACCCCAGGGTCAGGTCAGCGTCCTGACCGCCGGCGGACTCCGGCAGGACGCCGCACGATCGGCCCGTCTGCTGACCTTCGGCAAGACCAATCGCGAGTTCGTCTATCGCACCGACGCCAACAAGGTGGCCGCCGATGTGCTGGCCATCAACTCGACGGACTTCCTCGTGCTCGAACGTGGCCCGGGCAAGCTGTCGAACATCTTCTGGACGACGACCCGGGGCGCCACCTCGGTGACGAACAAGAAGAAGCTCAGCGGACGCGAGAAGGCGATGACCAAGCGCCGCATCTTCTCGACCACCGCGACGCCGCACCTGCTCACCGGCAACATGTCGGGACTCGCCTGGGGTAACTGGCACCCCGACAACCCGTTCGCGAAGACCCGTACCCGCACCCTTCTCGTGGTGTCGGACAACGTCGGATCGCCCAACCGCCTCCACTCCTTCGAGGTCCAGATCCCGAAGTAGACGCCACGGCAGTGCCCAACGTCACTGCCGTCAGGGTGGGGTCAGGGTGTTACCTGATGGCCAACCGGCGCAGGATTTGGCACCGTTGAGGGCATGACGACGACTGATGTGGCCGCTCGAGACGACGGTGGCGATGATTCCGGGACGCCGAAGCACGCGGTTGCTGCCGGGGCAGACAACCTTTCCAAGCGGTACGGCGTCGGCGACACCGCCGTCGAGGCCCTGAAGAACGTCTCCATCTCGTTCCGGGAGGGCGAGTTCACCGCCATCATGGGGCCGTCGGGGTCGGGTAAGTCCACCCTGATGCACTGCCTCGCCGGTCTCGACGTCGCGAGCGACGGCAAGGTGTTCATCGGCGACACCGATCTCACCGCGTTGTCGGACAAGGCGATGACGATGCTGCGTCGCGACCGCATCGGCTTCGTGTTCCAGGCGTTCAACCTCGTGCCGACGCTGACGGCCAAGGAGAACATCACACTGCCGGTCGACATCGCCGGCCGCACCGTCGACACCGAGTGGTTCGACGCCGTCGTGGCCCGGCTCGGTATCACCGACCGGCTCGGACATCTGCCGAGTGAACTGTCCGGTGGTCAGCAGCAGCGCGTGGCCTGTGCCCGCGCGCTGATCGGCAAGCCGTCGATCATCTTCGGCGACGAGCCGACGGGCAACCTGGACTCCCGCTCCTCGGGCGAGGTGCTGTCGATCCTGCGGGCGGCGACCGACGAGTTCAAGCAGACCGTCGTCATCGTGACCCACGATCCGCGCGCGGCGTCGTACGCCGATCGAGTGGTGTTCCTGGCCGACGGCCAGATCGTGCAGGAGCTCTCCCGGCCGTCGGCCGACGACGTCTTCGAGGTCATGAAGAACCTCGACAACGTGCCTGCGCCCGACACCGCCGAAGCGCTCTGAGCCGTGGCGTCCTCGACGGTGATGCGCCGGGTCTCGCTACGGAACCTGCGCGCACACAAGCTCCGGCTGTTCCTCACCCTCTTCTCGATCGTCCTCGGCACCTCGTTCGTGGCCGGGTCGATCGTGTTCACCGGGTCCATCTCGAAGGCCTTCAACGACATCTTCGACAGTGCGGCGCAGGGTGTCGCGGTCGAGGTGACCCCGGCCGACCGGCAGTCGCCGGGTGTGCCGAACACGATCGTGGACCAGCTCCGCGACCAGCGTGCCCAGTTCGGCATCGACAAACTCGTCGTCAACAACAACGGCCTGGTCACGGTCGCCGACTCCGACGGCAAGGCCATCCAGACCGGCGGCGCCCCGAGCGTGGGCAGCACCTACATCCCGCCGGCGGAGGCGCTCGACCCGGACGAGTCGCGGATCCTGCCGGGTGGACGCGGGCCCGAGAACGCCGGCGAGATCGTCTTGAACACCTCGGCGGCCGAGGCCGCGGGGCTGAAGGTCGGGTCGAAGACCAAGATCGTCGTCGGGCAGGGCAACTCGGAGCCGCTCGAGGTCACCGTCGTCGGCCTCGTCGACGCGCCCAGCTCGACGGGCGGTTACGTGAACGCCCAGTTCGACGCCGCGACGTCGGCCCGCCTGTTCACCGACGGTGAGCACGTCGGCGTCGTCGACATGTCGGCCGTCGCCGGGGTCACCCCGGAACAGTTGCAGGAACGGATCATCTCCGCACTCGGCGCCGACGCCGATCTCTACGACGTCCGCACCGGCGACCAGGTCCGCGAGGACCAGAAGGCGCAGGTCAACGAGTTCCTGCAGATCTTCCAGTACATCCTGCTGGCGTTCGCCGCGATCGGTCTGGTCGTCGGCACGTTCATCATCTACAACACCTTCTCGATGATCGTCGCGCAACGGAATCGGGAGTTCGCGCTGCTCCGGGCGGTCGGCGCGAGCCAGCGCCAGGTCTCGCGCTCGGTGCTGTTCGAGGCCTTCGTCGTCGGTGTCCTCGGCGGCGCGCTCGGTCTCGCCATCGGCATCGGGCTGGCGGCCGCCTTGAAGGCCATCACCAGTGCGACATCGGGCCTGCCGGACGGTGAGCTGGCGATCGGTCCGGATGCCATCCTCGCCGGCATCCTGGTCGGCGTCGTGGTGACGATGGTCAGTGCCTGGGTGCCGGCGGCGCGAGCCGCCCGGGTGCCGCCCGTGGAGGCCATGCGCGCATCGGCCGCCGAGGGGTCGGCCTCGTTGCGCAACCGCACGATCATCGGCGCGGTCATCGGTGTCGCCTCGATCGCCGCGATCGTGGTCGGCGCGATGGGTGAAGGTGCGGGCCCCGCGATCACGGTGGGTGCCGGCGCCGCGGGCGCGGTCCTGTCGGCCGTCCTCATCGGCCCGGCGATCGCGCGTCCGTTCGTCAGCGTGCTCGGCCGGGTCATCGGTGCGCCCTTCGGCATGATCGGGCGCCTCGCCCGGACCAACGCGGTCCGCAACCCGCGGCGCTCGGCCGCGACGGCGTTCGCGCTCACCCTCGGGCTGATGCTGGTCGCGATCATCGGCACCCTGGGTCAGTCGTTCAAGGGCACGGTCGACGATGCCGTGGACGCCGGCATCACGGCCGACTACATCGTGGCGGGCACCAACCAGTCGCCGCTGCCGCCCGCGGTGACCGGCGCGATCGACGGGGTGCCCGGCGTCGCCGAGGTGGTGTCGTTCGGCATCGTCCAGGCCAAGGTCGACGGCAGATCGGAGACCGGGTTCTCGGCGCTCGGCGGCCCGCTGAACAGCGTGACCGTGATGGACATGCAGGACGGCGCGTCGTCGGATCTGCCCGCCGACGGGATGCTGATCAGCGAGCGGACCGGCAAGGCGAACGGCTGGCAGCGTGGCGACGTGGTCACGTTCACCTCCGCGACGGGCGAGCAGGTCCAGGTCCCGATCGCCGGCGTCTACGCGGACAATGAGGCGCTGCAACCGTGGGTCGTGGGTCCGGACGTCTACGAGAAGCTGGTCCCGCCCTTCGCACGGGTCAATGTCACGCTCTTCGTGAACGCCGCGCCGGGCACCGACCTCGAGACCCTGCGTACCGATCTGGAGAATGCGACGTCGGACTACCTGACGGTGCAGATCCAGGACCGGGATCAGTTCAAGGGCCAGATCTCGTCGCAGATCGATCAGATGCTCGGCACGCTGTACGCGATGCTCGGGCTGGCACTGCTGATCGCGGTGCTCGGCATCATCAACACGCTTGCGCTGTCGGTGGTCGAACGCAAACGCGAGATCGGGATGTTGCGCGCGATCGGCATGATCCGAGCCCAGGTGCGACGCTCGATCTACCTCGAATCGGTGCTGATCTCGATCTTCGGCGCAGTGCTGGGTGTGCTCCTCGGGACCGTCATCGGCGTCGCGTTGGTCCGCACGCTCGCCGAGTGGGGCCTGGGCGCGCCGGTGATCCCGTGGTCGCTCATCGCGATCACGCTGATCGCGTCGGCGGTGGTCGGTGTGTTGGCCGCGTTGTGGCCGGCCGTCCGCGCGGCGCGCACCGGACCGCTCGAAGCGATCGCCGACATCTGACGCAGGTTCGTGGTGGTCGGGTCCGGGACCGGTCCGGGATGACAGAATCGTCCGCATGACCCGACCACCAGAGGGCGATCCCAACGATCCGCGGAACGACCCGCCGGAGACCCGTCAGTTCGATCCGGACTTCGACCCGTCGGCACCGCCGTCGCAGGCCTACACCGAACAGCAGCCCGGGCAGCCGTATCCGGGTCCCTACACGGAACCGCACCAGGCCGGTCAGCCCTATCCGGGTCCGTACACCGAACCGCATCAGCCGGGACAGCCATATCCGGGTCCCTACACCGAACCCCAGTATGGCGACCCCCAGTACACCGGCGGGTCGCCCTACGGTGCCTCGCCCTACGACGCGCCGGCCGGTGGTGAACCGCCCCGCGGTTCCGGGTCGAAGGGCCGGACCATCGGGCTGGCCCTGGTCGCCCTGATCGCACTTGTGGTCCTCGGTCTCGTCGTCGTGCTGGTCACCCGCTCCGGCGACGGCGACTCCACCAGCGCGGCGTCATCGTCGACCACCGAATCGAGTGATCCGGCGACGACGAGCGAGACGACGTCGTCGAGCACCCCGACCACCGAGGAGACGACGTCGACCACGACGACGACTCAGCGCTCCGGGACCATCACCTACCAGCTGACCGGCAACGGGGACGTCGTCGCGCTGACGTTCACCCGCGGCCAGGGATCGCCGACGGTGATCCCGGCGATCGGCTCGCCGTGGTCCCAGCGGGTGCAGCTCGAGGGAACCCGCGCGAGCATGTCGGCCATCGTGATCCGCGGACCGGTGTCGTGCGCCATCCTCGCCGACGGTGAACAGCTGGCCGCCGCGACCAGTCAGGGCGGCACCCTCAACTGCACCGCGGACCTCGCCGCCGAGTAGTTCAGGCCCCTGGGTGCGGAGGTGGCTTCGACTCGGGGCTTCGCTTCGCTCAGTCCCGGCTCAACCAGCAGTGGGCTCAGCCAGACGCAACCGGACTCCGAGCACGTCAGCGTCGACGCAGGACGAGCACCAAGTTGGTGCCGAGGACGTCCCGGAGCACGGGTACGCGCATGACCCACCACATCCAGCGCGGGATGTAGCGGGGGAATGCCGCGACGAGGTCGGCGCGCCCGGCACCGGTCGCCGATCGGGCCCAGCGCAGCCCGTCGGCGGCGGAGACCGCGAACAGCGATGTGCCGTAGAGGTTCTTGGGCGGGTGACCGTGGCGTCGGGTGTACAGCCGGGCCGCCCGATGGCCGCCGAGATAGTGCGTCAGGCCCATCTCGTGACCGCCGAACGGTCCCCACCAGAGTGTGTAGCTGATGATGACGATGCCGCCGGGACGCGTCACCCGAAGCATCTCGTCGGCCATCTCCCACGGCGTCGGGGTGTGCTCGACGACGTTCGACGACAGGCAGACGTCGACGCATCCGTCGGCGAAAGGCAGGGCCTGGCCGGAGCCGCGGACCGATCCGCGATGCTCGAGCCCACCGGCGTGCATCTCGGCGGGATCGGGTTCGACGGAGACGTAGTGCGCGCCGCGGGCCCGGAAGGCGTCGGCGAAGTATCCGGGACCGCCGCCCACGTCGAGGACCACCGATCCGCCCATGTCGGGGACGAACGCCTCGACCATGTCCGCGGTGTCGCCGGCGACCGCGCCGTAGAAGCGCGCGGGATCGGATTGTTCGTAGCGGAAGTCGTTCAGCAGTCCCGCGGCGCGTCGCAGGGTGGCGAGCCGGGCCATCCGCGCGCCGCCGGGAAGTGAAGTCGTCATCGTCGGGTCACTCTAGTGGGGTGTCTCGGCGACAGGTTCCTCGCCGGGCGGACGTGCGGCGGATTCCGGTGCTCACGGCCTGGTCGGTAGGCTGACGGACAACATGCGCACACCGTCGAACATCCTGCTCCTGTGCTGGCGGGACACCCGCCACCCTCAGGGCGGCGGCAGCGAGACCTACCTGGAACGGGTGGGCGCCGAACTGGCTCGACGCGGCGCGAACGTCACCTTCCTCACGTCCGCGTACCCGGGGTCGCTGCGCCACGAGCACCGGGACGGCATGCGGTTCTTCCGCGCCGGCGGACGGATCAGCGTGTATCCGCTCATGCTCGCAACCATCGTCGCGGGCCGGCTCGGGTTCGGCCCGCTGTCGGGGTGCCGCCCCGACGTCGTCGTGGACACCCAGAACGGTGTCCCGTTCTTCTCGTCGCTCGTCTCACCGGCTCCGACGGTCGTCCTCGTCCATCACTGTCATCGCGAGCAGTGGCCGGTCGCCGGCCGTCTGCTCGGCCACATCGGGTGGTTCCTCGAGTCGCGGGTCTCGCCGCGCGTCCATCGGCGCAACCGATACGTCACGGTCTCGACGCCGTCGAAGTCCGAACTCGTCGCGCTGGGGGTCGATGCCGGGCGGATCGCGGTCGTGCGCAACGGGATCGATCCGGTACCTCAAGGTATCGAGGCGCCCGCGCGCACCGGGGCGTCGACTCCCGGTGTGCCGGTACGACTCTGCGTACTGTCGCGGCTGGTGCCCCACAAGCAGGTCGAGGACGCGTTGACCGTACTCGCCCGGCTGCGTCGCGACGGTGTCGACGCCCGTCTCGATGTCATCGGCGGTGGCTGGTGGTCGGACGAATTGCACCGCGCCGCAGCCGACCTCGCGGTGACCGACGCGGTCACCTTCCACGGCCACGTCGACGAACGCCGCAAGCACGAACTGCTCGCCCGGGCCCGGGTCCACCTCATGCCGTCGCGTAAGGAGGGATGGGGCCTCGCGGTCGTCGAAGCCGCCCAGCACGGTGTCCCGACAATCGGTTACCGCAGTGCCGCCGGACTCGCCGACTCCATCGACGACGGGCGCACCGGGCTCCTCGTCGACGGTGTCGACGAACTGGCCAGCGCAACGAGGAAACTCATCGACAATCCGGACGAGGCGCATCGACTCGGCCGGAACGCGCAGACCACGGCCAGCCGCTACTCGTGGTCGGCGACCTGCGACGGGTTCATGGCGACGTTCGACGCCGTGCTGTCCGACTCGCGCCGCTGATCACACCGACGCCGAGACCGACGAGGCCGGTGATGAGCAGCGCGGCCCATACGAGGTGCGCGCCGAGGGCGATCGCACGGTCGGTGGCGTCGGCGGACCGATCCACGACGTCGCCCACCTGATACAGCCTCAGATCCGACCCGTCGAACACGAGGCGTCCCGCGTCCGCGAGTTGGTCAGGTGGAGAAGCGTTCTCGACCAGCACCCACCCGACGCCGAGCTCGGCGAGCGCTACCGGAGAGCCGCCGGACTCCAGCACCCGCGTCACCGCTGCGGCATGCTCCCCGGCCGGGTCGATCACCTCGCCGTCCACCCGGAGTTCACCGGATTCGACGACCGGCGCCCGCAGCATCCGCGCCGCTGGATCGAGCGATGGATCGCGTGCGAACGGATACTCGCGCACCGTGCCGGGAGGCCACAGGGCGACCGAACCCCGGTCCGGCGGCACGATCTCGGCGACCTGCCGCCACTCGTCGGGATAGTCGATCGCGCGCACCGCACCGCCGACCCCCCACGCCAGGTCGGGTAGCGGCGCGACCGCGAGCAGTGCGACCGCGGCGAACGCGAAACCCGACGGGACCCGACGCCTCGCCGCTGCCACGGCCGCGGCCACACACACCGCGACCGCCGGGACGAGAAGTGCGGCGAACTTCTGGGTGTCGCGGAGGAGCCCGCCGCCACCGACGTGCTCGACGACGAACCCCAGGCCGGTGCGGACCGGTCCGAAAGTGCTCAGCATCAACGCGATCGCGGTCACCGCCGCGAGCATGGCGATGGTGCGCACCAGCGGGTCCGACTCCGTACGACGACGCCACAGGTGACCGGCGCCGACCGCGACGACGAGGAGCAGGCCGAGGGTGGCCACCGCGGCCCACCCGATGGTCCGGCTCGCCGGCACCGCATCGGCGTTCCAGATCCCGCCCAGCGACAGGGCCGTACCCACGGGGCCGAGCCACGGCTCGGACCGCAGGCCGAATGCCTCCACCCCGGCGGCCGCGGACGTGGTCGGGGCGTCGGAGATGGAAGCCGTCAGCAACCACGGCAGTGTGCTGAGGAGCCAGAGCGCAACGACGGCCATCGTGGGTCGCAGACCGATCGGACGGGCCACGAGCGCCGTCGCCAGAGTGATTGCGGCGAGGACAGAACCAGTGGGGGTCAAGCCTGCGACCGCGAACAGTCCGCCCAGTTGAAGAAGTTGGACGGTGCTTGCTCGGGGGTCCGGTCGCCGGGTGGCTTCGACTCGGCTCCTCGCTTCGCTCGGTGCCGGCTCAACCAGCGGAGTGACTCGGCTTCTCGCCTCGCTCGGTGCCGGCTCAATCAGCCGGGCGTGCTCCCGCAGGTCCAGAACCGCGACGAGAATCCACCCCAATGCGGCATAACCCGCCAGCAGGCTCCAGTGACCCTGGAGAAGACGTTCGGCGACAAACGGATTCCACACCGAGACAAGCGTGGCCGCCGCGGCACCGGTGCGCCCGGCGCCCGGGACCAGGCGAGCTGCCAGACGTCCGTACCCGACGCCCGCGCACACCAGGGCCGCGGCGAGGACCGCCAGCACGACGATCCCGCCGTCGACGACGGTGCTCACCATCGCGAGGAACCAGTCCTGCGGCACGGCGCGGGGCGGCAGGTCACCGATCCCGAGCGTGGTGTCCGTGACATGGGTGCGCGGCGTGGACACCGCATCGCGGTACAGCAGGTACCGGTCGCCGGCCCCGATCAGGCCGGGCAGCAGCGGTCCCAGGATCACCGCGGCCGCAGCGACACCGGTGCCGTACAGAACCGGCAGCAGTCGTCGGGGAGTCACCGCGGCGAGCCGATCAGAAGTGGTGGGTGTCCGAGGGGGCGGGGGCGTGCACCGGGTCGTCGTCGTAGTCGGACTCAGTGATGCCGTACGACCGGGCCAGGTCCAGGATCTTGGTCGCCCGCGCGATCCGCGGCAGGTCGGAGCCGTTGCGGATCTCGCCGCCGTCGCGCTCGAACTCGGCGAAGAACTCGCGCGCCCAGGTGATCTCGTCCTGCGAGGGGGACAGTCCCTCGTTGACCTGCGCGCACTGGCCCGGGGTGAGGCAGATCTTGCCGGTCATGCCGAACTCGGCACTGACCGCGGTCGCCTCGCTGAGCTTGAGCGCGCTGGAACCGACCGTCGGGCCGTCGATGGCGCTCGGCAGGTGGGCGGCCTTCGCGGCGATCGTGAAACGCGAACGGGCATAGGCCAGGGTCTGCGGGTTCTCGCCGAACCCGGTGTCGCGGCGGAAATCCCCGATACCGAACGCGAGACGGAACGTGCCCTTGGTGGCCGCGATCTCACTGATGCGTTCCAGCCCGCGTGCGGTCTCCACGAGCGCGACGATCGGCAGACCGGGCAGTCGCTTGGCGGTCTCGGTGACGTGGTCGACGGACTCGACCATCGCCAGCATCACCCCGCCGACGCCGGTCTGCGACAGCGCCTCGAGATCATCGGCCCACCACGGTGTGCCGAATCCGTTCACGCGAACCCAGTCTCCGGCGCCGGGGCCGGCCGCGCCCTCCTTCGGCCCGAGCCAACGGACGACGTTGTCGCGCGCGGAGACCTTGTCCTTCGGAGCCACCGCGTCCTCGATGTCCAACACGACGATGTCGGCGCGCGAGCGGGCGGCCGGCTCGAACTTGGCGTAGTGGGAGCCGTTGACCAGCAGCCAGCTCCGGGCCAGCACCGGGTCGATGCGCGAACCGATGTCGGTCGACTCGGCGTCGTAGGTGGGGTTGTCGTCGTACATCAGGGTCTCTCGGTCCGGTGGACACGCGCGATCGGGGGGACCCGCGCTCGGCAACAGCCTTCCCATCGTTGCCTATGCCGGACTGCCCGTGCAAAACCCGGCACGCGCGTCCCGCGCGGCACCTCGCGCCCGCCCCGCGCGAGACCGCGTCGGCGCAATCGGCACACTTGGTCCATGCAGCAGACGCGCCGGACGACGGGCACGGTCGGCGCCGTCGGCTCGGTGGCGATCGGGTCGATGGTGGCCAACGTCTGCATGTACGTGGTGCACCTCGTCGCGAGTGCGCACTTCCTCGACGTCAGCGAATACGGCGAGTTCGCGGTGCTGCTGTCGGCGATGCTCGTGCTGGGTGTGCCGGCGATGGCGCTGCAGAACGTCATCGCCCGGGAGGTTGTGCTCGGCGGTGACGAGGGACGGCTCCGCGCGCTGGGTGTGGTGACGACGTGCTGGGTCGTCGTACTCACCGTCGTCGCCACCCCGCTGGTCGCGCTGCTGCTGCGCACCGACGTCGCGACGACGGCCGCGGCACTCGCCTCGGCGCCGCTGCTGGCGCTCATCGCCGCAGGTCAGGGGATTCTGCAGGGACGCGGCGAGTTCCGGGCGTTGTCCTGGGTGCTGGCCGTCGTCGGAGTCGCACGATCGATGCCGATCATCTGGGCATTCGCCGCCGGCGCCGGACCGGCCGGTGGGCTGCTGGCCGGGACGCTGGGTGCCGCCGCGTCGGCGGGCGTCGTCTGGCTCGTGGTCTGGTCGATGTCACGGTCCGGACGGCCGGGGCGCGCGCCGTCGGGAGCCGCCGGGGTGCTCAGCGTGGTGCGCGCGTCGCAGGTCCAGTTGGTGTTGATCGTCGCGTCGTCGATCGACCTGCTGCTCTCGCCCCGGGTCCTCGACGCCGAGGAGGTCGGGGTGTACGCCCTCGGCGCGATCGCGACGAAGGTGGCCTTCTGGCTCCCGCAGGCGATCGGCGTCGTCTTCTATCCGCGTCTCGCCGACCCAGCACGGTCGTCGGCCTCGTTGCGTCAGGCGGTGACGGTGGTCGCCGGGATCGGGGTCGTCCTGACCGTGCTGGCGGGCGCGGCGGGCCCGGTCGTCCCGTTCGTCTTCGGGGACGGCTACGACGCCTTGGTGCCGATCCTGTGGCTCTTCGCCTACATCGGCGCCGCACTCGCCGTCCTGCAGGTCGTCCTGCTGTCGGCGATCGCGCGCGACCGGACGCGGGTGGCACTGGGCCCCTGGTTGGTCGTGGGCGCCGAGGTGCTGGTCATCGTCACCCTCACCGGCTCGGTGGTCGGGGTCGCGGGCACCGCGGCCGTGGCCGCCACGATCGCCGCGCTGGGGACGTGGGCGGTCGCGCGCTGAGTCGCCTCGCTCGCACCTGGGGGCAGCGGGACTCCGGACGTTGCCGAGTGCCCGAAGTTTCGGCAGTGTTGTGTCATGAGCGACAACGAGAGCACACAGGTCACTGTCCAACGCACGATCGAGGCGCCCGTCGACGCGGTGTTCGACGTCCTCTCCAATCCCGAACGGCATCAGGCGCTCGACGGTTCGGGTTTCATCCGCGGCGTGGACCACGCCGATCGCATCCAGCAGGTCGGTGACGTGTTCACCATGAACATGTCGGGCGACCACATGGGCGGCGACTACAAGACCGACAACCATGTCACCGGTTACGCCAAGGACAAGCTGCTGGCATGGCAGACCGCCCCCGCCGGCACCGAGCCGCCCGGGTGGGAATGGCTGTGGGAGTTGGAGTCCCAGGGTCCGAACGAGACGCTGGTGCGCCACACCTACGACTGGTCGAAGGTCACCGACAAGAAGCTGCTCGAGAAGGTCAAGTTCCCGCTCGTCACCGAGCACCAGCTGAACGACACCCTCGGCAGGCTCGCCGCCGAGTCGACCTCCTGACGCCGGTCTCCGTCACTCCGGTTGCCCGCCAACGGTTTCCGCGCCACTCCGGCGCCGGAACCGGGCGGGTAGCCAGGCCGGGTTGATCAGTATCAATCCGGCCACCAGTGCCACCAGGCCCAGGACCGCGGTGCCGATCGGTACGAGCCGGCCCCAGATCAGGATCGGGGACGCGAGATCGTCGGCCAGGTCCGTCATCCGGGCCTGCGTGTCGTCGTCGTAGCCGAAAGTCGCGCGCAGATGCGGCAATTCGAAGCCGGTCGGGACGCCGGGGATGCCGTCGGGAAAGCGGTACGCCTCGTCGACGGTGATCGTGGCGTCGACAATGGTGCCGGTCCGGGTGTCGACGGCGAGATCCCACGAACTCCGGTGATGGAGGCTCGCGGTCAACGGCCGGCTCGAGTCGCCGAACCCGAACCACGACGCCGGACGCGTGATCGAGACTTTCGTGCCGACCGGTCGACCCAGCGCTTCGCGGGCGAGGTCGGTGTCAGGGACCTCGGCGCGGAACCGTGCGACGTCGCGACCCTGCACCTCGGTGTCACCGTCGTGGACCATCGGCACGGTGGTGCGGGTGATCGGGTCGAAGAACTCGCGGTCGGCGGTCGCCGTGTCGAAGGGCAGCAGATAGGTGACGCCGCGACGGTCCGGGACGAGCACCGCGGCCTGACCGCTGTCGTACTGGATCTCCGACGCCCCGCGGGCGGCGAGTCGGGGCAGCGCGTTCTCCCGGTCCAGCGTGACCCGATCCTTGATGGCATTCACGGTCGCCTCGTTGCACGGTTGTGCCGGGTCATCGGCATCGACACCGGGGCGCGGATCACCGGGGTCGACCTCGCGATCGTCGATGCGCAGCTTCTCGGCCTGGATCGACGTACCGGCCTGCAGCGTCACCCGGTGTTCGTCGGACGGCTGCACCGCCACGACGCGCTGCTGCCGGACGAGGTCGGCGCCGACGGTACGGGCCGTCCGGGTCTCCAGCGAGCATCGGTCGAAGATCGTCGCGTCGTCGGCCGTGGCGACGGTGGTGAAATCGGTGCTCAGCGGGATCGTGCGGAACCCGCCGACGAGCAGGGTGGGCAGCGCGATCGTCACCGCGAGCAAGAATGCGCCGACGAAGATGAGCGTCGGTCCCGCGAGGTCCGCCGTCGACCAGCGATGGGGCTCCGGGTGCGACGAGGACGGCGAGGACATGGTGGCGAGGGTACGCAACGCCTCCCGGCTACCCTGTCAGCAGCATGACCAGCACCGACCCCGGCCCCACCAGCCCCGCCACCGCCGAGCCCGCAACGGCTACCGCCCGGCGGTTCTATCCGCAGCTCGAGGGCATGCGGGCCATCGCCGCGATCGGGGTCCTGGTCACGCACGTGGCCTTCCAGACCCGCGCGGTCGAGATCCCCGTGCTGGGACCGGTCCTCGGTCGTCTCGACCTCGCGGTCGCCTTGTTCTTCGCGCTCTCCGGCTTTCTGCTCTGGCGACCGTGGGTCGACGCCGCGCATCGCGGGACCGGGCACCCGTCGGTGCCGCGGTACTTCCGCCACCGCGTCGTCCGGATCTGGCCGGCCTACGTGGTCGTGGTGACGCTGGTGATCCTGCTGCTCCCCGAGGCGCAGGGAGCGGATGCGCAGGTCTGGCTGGCGAACCTCACGCTCACGCAGGTCTTCGTGCCGCTGACACTGACCGCCGGTCTGACCCAGATGTGGAGCCTCTCGGTCGAGATCGCCTTCTACGCACTGCTGCCGCTCATCGGCTTCGCTCTCCTGCGGCTGCGCGGGAGCCGTCTGCGTGCGCGGGTGCCGGCGCTCGTCCTCCTCGGTGCGCTGAGCCTCGGCTGGGCCTGGGTCGGCACCTCGCTGCCCGTGGCCGACGGTGTGGAGACCAAGAATTGGGTGTTCGGCCACCTCCCGTGGTTCGTCGCGGGTCTGGTCCTGGCCGAGATCGCCGGAGTCCTCGAACGTGAACCGGAATCGGGTTCTGCATCCGGGACGTCGGGGACGGGCCGCTGGATGGCGGGAACGATCCGCCTCAGCGCGAACCGCCCGCTCATGCTGGGCGTCCTCGTCGTCGCCTACGCGCTGGCATGCACCAGGATCGCCGGTCCGACCGGTCTAGGCGCGGTCACCGAGATCGAGTTCGCCACCAAGATGGTTCTCGGCGCGCTCTGCGGATATGCGTTGCTCGCCCCACTCGTCTGCAACGACGGGCCGTTCCGCATCCTCACCTCACGCGTGATGCTCGCGCTCGGGAGGTGGTCGTACGGGATCTTCATCTGGCATGTCGCGATACTGGCAGTGGTCTTCCCGCTGTTCGGCATCGTGCCGTTCAGCGGCGACACCCTCCTGGTGCTCGTGATCACCCTCGGGCTGTCGATCGGCGTCGCTGCGGCCAGCTATGCCTTCATCGAAGAGCCGGCCCGGAACTGGTTGCGCAACCGTGAGAATCGTCGTCGCCACCGTTCGCGCCACGACGCGGCCGACGCCTTGTCGTCGTCAGGCCCGTCGTCATCAGGCCCGTCGTCGACGGCCGACCAGAACACCAGCCACGCCGTCATCGACACCGCCACCAGCGCCGGTAGCTGAACCCACCATTGCGACCCGTGGTACCCGCCCGAGGCGTGCCAGGGGCCGGCCGCCAGCCCGATGGTCGCGGTCATCATCGCCACGAATGTGATTGTGACGCCGGCTTTCTGCGGTATCGCCACGGCGAGGGTGCCGACCACGACGGCGGCCACGAGTCCCCACCAGCCGGACACCAGCCACGCCGCGGCGAACACCGCACCCCCCGCGGCGAGCATGCTGCCGCGCCCGGACGGAACCACGACGGGTTCACCGGCCCGGGTGCGACGCGCCGACGGCCACCACGCGGCGACGAGCAGCAGCGCCATCAGCGCGAGCCCGATCACCAGCGCCCACCGGTACAGCGAGTCGAATCGGAAGGTGAGTTCGACGGTTCCGCCTGCACCGGCGGGAACGACCCACCCCTGTTGCCACCCGTCGACGACGACCGGCCGTAGCTGCGCGCCGTCGAGGTGCGCCTGCCACCCCGGGTTGGTGCTCTCGGGCACGACGAGCAGTCGTTGCGCACCGGCGTCGACCGTCACCGCTCGCCGCGCCGGCGACCACTCGGTCACCGCGGGGGACGTCGACGCGGGCGCCGAGACCGGATCACCGTCCACCAGCGACAGGGCGTCGACGGTGAAGGCGTCGCCGGGATTGACCGACACCTCCTGCTGGCCGGCGGGCAGTACGAGCCGGCCGCCGCCGCACGGGCGCCCGGCCACCGGCTGTCCGCTGCGCAGCTCGGACGCGGTGGCGCGCACGGACATCCGGACGACCTGACCCGCGACGGTCAGGCCGATCCCGGCGTCGCAACCGATCTCGACGATCCGGTCGGCGTCCGTACCGGTCGCCGGCGACGGGAACACCTGCACCTCGGCGATCCCCGGTGGTGCGGGACTGGCGAATCCGAGGCTGTTGACGTCGATCAGGTCGGACTGGGCGCGAATGGTGATCTCGACGCGGTCGGTGACCGCGGGATCGAGTCGTACGACGCCGTTCTCGTCCACCTCGCGGATCTGTTCACCGGTCCCGAGGTCGACGGCGACCTCGGTGGGCGCCGCGGGATACCCTCGCGGGGCGGCGATCGTCAGCGACTCGACCCGCTGTTCGCGCGGGAGGTCCAAGACCAGGGTGGGACTGTTCTCGTCGGCTGCTGCATCGTCATCGGCTCGACCGTCGCGCGCCGGGGATGACCGTTCGTCCGGGATCTCCGGTGCGGTCCAGGAGGTTCCGGGGTCGCCGTCGACGGCAGCCGCGGGCCCGCCGCGAGGATCGGTCACCGGGCGGGGCCCGCGCGCCGTGACCCGGTCGTCCTCGGCGAGAAGCCGATCCAGAGCATCACCGGGTCGGGGTCGCAGGATCGCGGTGGGGGAGACGGTGACATCCGACGGCACCGAGAGCGCTCGCCCGAACACCGCCGACGTCTCCGGCGACAGTGCGAGACCCGGTGCGCACCTGGTCATCTGCCGCTCGGGGTCGGGGACGCACGACGCCCGCCCGGACAGCTCCTGATACAGCAGCCACTGGGCCACGTCGGTGCCGGCCTCGAGTTCGGGCAACACCACGCGATGGCGGATCCGCAACGGCGTCGCGGTTCGCAGATCGGAGACCGTGACCTCGCCGAGCGCGAACTGGTTTCCGGCCGTGCCGTCGTCGGTGCGGAGCGCGCGGATCTGGAGCCAACCGGTGGGACCGCTGGGGGCGGTCACGGTGACCGGTTCGCCGGGGGCGAGACCGGAGACGACCGTGCTGCCCGCCTCGGTGGTAATCAGCGCGCTGGTGACGTCGGGTCCGAGTGCTTTCGCGGTCGTCAGGGTCACCGCGAGATCGGTGCGCGGCGTCGTGAAACCGATGCGCATCCATCGGCCGACCGCGCTCTCCAACCCGCCGCTCACCCAGGCGCTCTGCGGATTGCGGTCGAAGGCCGCGGCCGCCGAGTTGGCCGGCGAGGTCTGTCCGGGCTGGACCGCGTCCGCCGCCGATCCCGACGTCGACACCTCGACCTCGCCGCTCTGGTTGTCCAGCAACCACTCTCCGTGAACCAACGGCTGACCGTCGACGGGGTAGTCGGCGACGGCGTTCTGGGTCCGACGCGGGTCCGACGGCGACCTGATCGCCGAACTGTGGTCGTCGACGCGGCCGAAGTCGGTCTCCCGGTCAGCGGGTGTGTCGGTCACGATCAGCGGGCCGTCGACGATCCCGGCGCGGCGGGCGTCGGAGTCGAGCACGACGGGTCCGAGAGGGGGAAGCCCCTGGCGTGCGCGGACGTCGGCCAGTTCGGCGATCGCCTCGGGCCCGCCGGCAATGTGGGGGAGCCCGGTGGTGTCGACGAGTCGCGGACCGGTGCCGGTCGTCGGCGTGCCCGGTTCGCCGACGGCGTAGATCTGCACCGCGGGCATCGGCGGCCATAGCCCGTTGTCGCGCACCACTCCTCGGACGCTCGGTGGCCCGATCGGCGGACCGAACTCGGCGACGCGACGGAGCCCGGGCGACTCGTCGAGCGCCTGTTGCGCGAGCAGCGGGCGGGCCGACCGCGAGGTGTCGGGGTCGAGATCGGCTCGGAGGACGACGAAACCGATGCCCTGCCCGGCGAGGGTGGTGGCGAGACCGGGCGATCCACGGCCCGCGGCGATCTCCCGCTGTACGGAGTCGAGGGCGCGGATCGCGCCCGGCGGGGTGAGCGGGATCGCGTCGCGGACCGCCCACGGGGTGTCGGACAGGGGTTGCAGCGGTTCGTCGCGGGTGAGCCCCCAGAGCTGGTCGGCGAACGGGGCGCCGGGGACGACCAGCGCGCGGGCGGGCGGGGCGCCGTCGTCGCGTTCGCTGTGCTCGGCCAGCCAGTCGGCGGTCTGCTCCCAGTGGCGTGGAATCGCCTGGTACGTACCGTCCGGCGCGAGCTGACCGGTCCACATCAACGACCCGGCGCCGATGACGGCGACGAGCAGGACGATCGTCGCCGCGACCGGTCGCGACCGCTGGGGCTGGGCGAAGGCGGAGAGCGTCTCCCGGCGACCCGCACTCCCCGGCAGCGGAACCCGCGCCAGGAGATGTGCGACACCGAGGACCAGCGGGATGCGGAGCAGCGGCTCGAACTTGTGGATGTTGCGCAGCGGGGCGCCGGAGCCGTCGAGGAAGACGCGTACCTGCTCGGCGACCGGTGACCCGAGTTCACCCGCGTAGCCGACGCACATCAGGACGAGGCCGACGCCGAGAATCGCGACGAGACGGCCGCGGAACGGCATGTGCCGCATGCACAATCCGGCGAGTCCCGCGGCTGCGATGGTCCCGGTCGCCAGCACCGCGGCGGGCTGGGTGACGAGCACTGCCCCGGCGACCCGTTCCGGGGACACGAACGGCGTCCACGAACTCGCCCCGCGCAGCACCTCGGTGAGCGAGGTCCACTGCGTGGTGACCCGGGACGACTCGATGTAGTCCAGGAACGGCGGACTCACGCGCGACAGAATCAGCAGCGGGACGAGCCACCACGCGCACGCCAGGGTCAGGCCGGCGGCGGTCCAGGCGCCGAACCGCCACCAGCGTCGGTCGCGCGGACTGTGCAGCAGCCACCACAGAGCGGCGACGCCGAGCGCTGCCAGCGTGGCGACGGCATTGACCGCGCCCATCAGCGCGACCGCGGCCGACGCACGCGCGGCCTCCCGCCACAGCGGGGCAGCGTTCTCGGCCCGCGTGTCGAGTGCCCGCACCACCGGGATCAGCACCCACGGGGCGAGCATCATCGGCAGGGTCTCCGATGAGATCGAGCCGAGGGTGGTCAGGACCCGCGGGCTGAGCACGAAGACGGCGGCGGCGATGATCCGCGAGGCGGGCGAGCCCAGCCGCAGCATCTCGGCGAGGCGGACGATGCCGACGAAGCCGACGGTGAGCAGCACCGCCCACCAGAGGCGTTGCACGATCCACGGCGGAACGGCGAGAAGGTCACCCAGGGCGAAGAACGCCCCGTGGGGGAAGAAGTACCCGTAGGCCTGGTTCTGCACCTGCCCCATCGGTGCGTTCGGCGTCCACAGATGCGCGGCGCGCGCGAGGAACCCGAGCGGATTCGCGGTGAGGTCGAGTTTGGTGTCGGCGGCGATGCGGCCCGGTGACTGCAGCAGGCAGATCAGCAGCGAGATCGCGCCGACGACGGCGATACCGCGTCGGCTGAGTACGGACTGATCCGGTGGCGGAGGCGGAGTACTCAGTTGCGGCTGCTGTCGATCAGGAGACGCCGGGACCGGCGGCGTCGTGGATGGGTCAGTTGGTCTCGCCGGCTCCGCCGCGCGAACCGTAGTCCACCGAACCCTGGACGAATCCGTTGTTCGGGCTGATGTTGTTCAGATCGGTGGACGGGCTGTTCTCGGAGGCCAGGAACCCGCCGAGGAACACCGCGCCGAGTCCCACCAGGATGCCGGCGACCCCGGCGACGGCTCCGGCGACAAGGCGGTTGTTGGTCATGTCGATGAAACTACCATCGCTCGAGTCCGTTTCCGGGTGACACCCGCTGACACCTGCGGGTGCACGGTGTCGAGCTCAACGTCCGGAACGCACTTTCGTGAGGGCGCGATCCCACAACAGACGCACGCTCGACTTCACCATCTCGGGTTTGTCGACGTCGCGGCTGAGCAGCATCGTAGACGTCGCGATCGTCTTGGCAGAGGCCTTGGAACGATGCCCGGAGTCCAGGTGGGGCTGCGGGTCGTACTCGATGATCAACTGGATCGCCTCGGCGCGTGCACGCCCGGCGATCTGTTCGGCCAGCCAGAGCGCGAGGTCGATGCCCGCGGATACGCCGGCCGCGGTGACCAGGTCGTCGTCGGGCGCGGCACGCACGATCCGCTGGTCCGACACCGCCTTCGCCCCGTGCAGCGTCAGCCCGGCCATCGACGACCAGTGCGTCGTGGCGGGCTTCCCGTCGAGCAGACCGGCCGCGGCCAGGATGATCGAGCCGGTGCAGACCGACGTCGTCCACTGGGCGCCCGGCCGTACGGCACGCAGCCAGTCGAGGACCTTCTCGTCCTGCGAGGCGGCCAGGAAACCGGGACCACCTGGCACCAGGACAACGTCCGGTGGTGGGGTCTCGTCGAACGAATGCGTGGCTCCGACGACGAGCACGCCCGAGTCGGCGACGACCGGCCCGGGTTCGTGCCAGACGAACCTCACCTCGGTGTCGGGCAGGGCTCGCAGCACCTCGTAGGGGCCGATGAAGTCCAGCGCGGTGAACTGCGGGTAGAGCACGATCGCTATCTGGGTCATGGATGCCTTTCGGGTCGTGGGTTCTCGGGTGTGCGTCTAGCGGAAGGTGCGGCGGTACTGATCGGGCGGCACGCCGAGCCGGCGGACGAAGGTGCGCCGCATCGTCTCGGCCGACCCGAACCCGCACCGGGTGGCGATCACCGGCATCGTGTCGTCGCCCTGGGTGAGTGCCCGGCGGGCGGCGTCGGTCCGGACCCGTTCGACATAGGCGCCCGGCGCCTCACCGGTCTCGTCGGTGAAGATGCGGGAGAAATGACGCGGGCTCATCGACGCGTCGCGGGCGAGATCGTCGACGCGGTGCACCCGGCCCGGCTCGGCCTCGATGCGTTCCTGGATCTCGCGGATCGCCGTGCGCCGGGCCCGAGGCATCCACACCGGCGGGGCGAACTGGCTCTGACCACCTGGGCGCCGCATGTAGAGGACGAGCCACCGCGCGACGAGCTGTGCGAGCTCGGTGCCGTGGTCCTCCTCGATGAGGGCCAGCGAGAGGTCGATACCGGCGGTGACGCCCGCGGAACTCCACACCCGGTCGCTGCCGCGCACGAACAGGGCCTCGGCGTCGACCTGGATCGACGGGTATCGCTCGGCGAGCAACCCGGTCACGGCCCAGTGCGTCGTCGCGCGTTTGCCGTCGAGGAGGCCGGCCTCGGCGGCGAGGAACGCGCCGTTGCACACGCTGACGACGCGTCGTGCCCGTTGCGCCGCCCGTCGGATCCAGTCGACGAGGTCGGGGTCGCGGGAGGCGTCGTGGACGCCGGTGCCGCCGGGCAGGATCAGGATGTCGAGCGGCTCGGCCGGGTCGGGCAGCGGCTGCGCGACGAACTCCAGCCCGACGCCGGTGCCCACCGGCAGACCGGACTTCGACACCAGCCGCAGGTCATAGCGGACCTGCGCGCCCTGGTCGGCAAGGGCATACGACGCGGTGGTGAACACGTCGGCCGGACCGGTCACGTCCAGGGCCTGCACCCCGGGGTATCCGAGGATCACCACCGATCGAGTCATGAAGACATCGTTTCCGACCCGCACCGTGGCGTCCAGGCCACGCATCCCACAGATCAGGACACGTCACTGTTGATTGAGCTGGTCCCCACCGCCGGTTGAGCGGGCACCCGTCCCCGCTGCTCGAGCCGGCTCGCCCCCCGCTGGTTGAGCCGGCCCCGAGCGGAGCCGCCGGGCCGAGCAAGCGACGAAGGAGCGCGTCGAGGTCGAGGCGCCCCACCCCCGCTGGTTGAGCCGGCTCCGAGCGGAGCGAGGCGCCGTGTCGAAGCCACTTGGTGACCTCGACAAGCTCGGCCGTCAGGTGGGGACGCTCGGCCCGGCGGGCGCCCCGCCCCCGCTGGTTGAGCCGGCTCCGAGCGCAGCGAGGCGCCGTGTCGAAGCCACTTGGTGACCTCGACTAGCTCGGCCGTCAGGTGGGGACGCTCGGCCAGCAGAGCTGCGCTACAGCGTGACCTGCGGTCCCTTCTCGCACTTCGCGGGCACGATGAACACCGGCCGATGGCAATGTTTGAGGACCCGTTCGGCGACGCTGGACCGCAGCAGTGCCTTGAGTCCCGATGCGCCGCGCGTTCCGGTGACCAGGAGATCGACGTCGAGCGCTTCGGCGGCGGCGACGAGCGCACCCCACACCGTCGACTCCACTTCCACGAGTGATCCGCGCGCGGTCAGCCCGCAGTCGGCGGCGAGTGTCACGCCGCGCTCGTTGATCGAGGCGGCCTCGTCTTCGAGCGCCTGGTCGACGCCGGCGTCGAGTTGGGTGTCGATGAACGGCTGCATCCCGCCGGCGAGGGTGGACATACGTGCCGGCGTCATGCCGCCGGGCTGCCAGGCGGTGACGACCACTGCGGATTGCGCGCGGAGAAATTGTCCGGCGTAGCGAATGGCGCGGTCGGCGTTCGGGGACCCGTCATAGGCGATCATCAGTGTTTGTGCGGCACTGTTGCCGCCGCTACCGCGCCCGGCGGTGGCGGACCCGGACGAATCGGACCCCACGTCCATTGGCTCAGACTACATGCCAGACTCGTGCCATGGGCCCAACTCGCAGACCCCGACGGATTCGTCGCGAAGGGATCCGTGACAACTGGATCCGGAATGCGATGACGACAGGGACGGTCGCCGTACTGTGCGCGGCGCTGGCGGCGTGCGCGTCGTCGACGCCGGACTCACCGCCACCGACTCCCTCGTACTCGGCGTCGTCGCTCGCTTCGACGTCTTCGTCGGCGTCGCCGACGACCGTTCCGGTTGCAAACAGTTGTGGCGCAAGCGAACTCGCGAAGCTCTCCGTACGCCAGAAGCTGGCGCAGCTGATCGTCGTCGGTGTCACCGGGGCGGCCGACGCGCAGCAGATCGTCGAGAACGAGGAGATCGGCGGGATCTTCGTCGGGAGCTGGACCGACAAGGCGATACTGACAAGCGGTGCGGCAGCACGTATTTCGCAGAACTCGCCGATCCCGCTGATGGTCACCGTCGATCAGGAGGGTGGTCGGGTGTCGCGCCTGTCCGCGCTCGGTATCGACCACGCGTCGCCGCGCGAACTGGCACAGACCAGGACGCCCGAGCAGGTGCGGGCGATCGCGGCCGATGTGGGCCGCAAGCTCAAGCGGCTCGGGGTCACCGTCGACTTCGCTCCCGTCGCCGACGTCAGCGACGAATCGGACAATGAGGTGATCGGCGACCGGTCCTTCAGCAACGACCCGGCCGTCGTCACCGAGTACGCGGGCGCGTACGCCGCGGGATTGGCCGACGCGGGAATCACGCCCGTGTACAAGCACTTTCCCGGTCACGGACACGGCTCGGGCGACTCGCATCTCGGCATCGTGACGGTTCCGTCGCTCGCGGAGCTGCAGGACAGCGACCTCGTGCCGTTCCGGACACTGCTGCGCGACCCGGGGACCGCGGGCGCCATGGTCGGGCACCTGATCGTGCCCGGTCTGACGAAGGGGCTGCCCGCCAGCATCAGCCGGCCCGCGATCCAGATGCTGCGCACCGGCGTCGGCTACGACGGTCCGCGATTCAACGGCGTCATCTACTCCGACGACCTGTCGGGCATGGCGGCGATCAACGCCCAGTACCCGATCGAGCAGGCGGTGGAGAAGTTCATCCTCGCCGGCGGCGACATCGCGCTCTGGCTGTCGACCGACCGTGTCTCGTCGGTGCTCGACAATCTCGAACGCGCGGTGTCAGCGGGTCGACTGGCGCCGGCACGGCTCGACGACAAGGTCGTGCGAATCCTTCGATCCAAGGGTGTGGTGAACTGTTGACCTGCTGAGTCCCCCCGGCGCCGACGGCCTGAATGGGGTTTCACCTTACCGATTGGTAAGTTGTTGATATCGTCGACGGAACAGATGTCGGGAACGGAGGTGGCGGTCATGTCGGGCGGAACCAAGCGCCTGCCACGCGCGGTGCGCGAGCAGCAGATGCTCGACGCCGCCGTCAAGGTGTTCTCGCAGAACGGCTTTCGTGAGACCTCGATGGATGCGATCGCGTCCGAGGCGCAGATCTCGAAGCCGATGCTGTACCTGTACTACGGCTCCAAGGACGAACTGTTCAGCGCGTGCATCGCCCGTGAGTCCGGTCTCTTCATCGACGCGATGAGCGTCGGTTTCGACCCGTCGCTGTCGCAGCGTGAGCAGGCCGTCACGGTGATCCGTGAGTTCCTCCGCTTCGTGCACGAGCACCGGCAGTCCTGGCGGGTGCTGTACCGCGTCGCCATCGGCACCGCCGGTTTCGCCGGCATCGTCTCCGAGAGCCGCCAGCGGGTCACCGAGATGGTCGCCCAGCTGATCAAGGCGGGCACGACCGTCGAGGTCGACAGCGACATCGACTTCGAACTCACCGCCGTCGCGATCGTCGGCGCCGCCGAGGCCGTCGCCGACCGCATCACGGAGGGTGACGTCGACCTCGAGCGGGCCACCAGCCTCCTCGTCGGCATCACCTGGCGCGGCCTGAAGGGCGTCGGTACCGACGCCTGAAGTGTCGACACCTGAGGTGCAACGCAAACGCTCCCGCGGCCCCGCTTCCTATCCGCTGATTGGATCCAATAAGCGGGACGGAAACGAGACCGCGGGAGCGAAAGGCGAGAGCCCTCAGCCCTCCCGCGTCGTCGCGGTGAGGTGCGGGAATCCCTTGCGGCGGTCGCGGATCGCGATGTCGAAGTTGCCCTTGCCGTCGATGCGACGGGTGTAGAGGTTCACCTTGGCCGGCAACAGGATCGGCTTGCCGAACCTGACGTCGTAGGTCACGGCGTCGGGCAGTTGCGCCTCCACGTTCGCGACAGCTGCTGCGGCACTCCACATCCCGTGGGCGATGGCCTTGGGGAAGCCGAAGGCCTTCGCCGGCAGGTTGCCCATGTGGATCGGGTTGCGGTCGCCCGAGGCGGCGGCGTACTCGCGGATCCGCTTGAGGTCGACGGCCAGGATGGCGTCCGGCGGCGGCGGGGTCTTCGACTTCGGTTCAGGACCCCGCGGCTCGTCGGACAGGCTGGTGCGCTGCTGGTTCAGGAACGTCGCCGTCTGGGTGGTGACGAGTTCCGATCCGACGCGGATCTCGCTGACGACGTCGATCAGGATGCCCTTGCGGTGCTCGCGCAGGTTCTGTGCATGCGTGACGATGTCGAGCGGCTCACCGACCTCGATGGGCCGCGAACGTTCGATGGTGTTCGTCATGTGTACCGAACCGACGGCGCCGAACGGGAACTCGTCGGACGTCATGAGCTTCATGACGACCGGGAACTGCAGCACGAACGGGTACGTCAGCGGCAGGGTGCCGCCGAACCGCTGCCCGGTCGCGTGGCAGTACGCCTGCAGCGCAGTCGAATCCACCCGCACGCCGTCGAGTCGGTAACGCGTCTCGGGTGCGGTCGCGTCGGCCGGGACCCGTGGCGGCTTGCCGATGCCGGGCAGCAGCGCGGTGACCGCCTTGCCGTACAGCTCGGCGGTGCCGGGTGCGGACGGGAGGGTGATCGTCTTGCCCATCAGGCCCCCAGGAATCCCTGGCCGCAGACGCGGACCACATTGCCGGTGATGGCATTGCTCGCCGGGTTGGCGAAGTAGGCCACGGTCTCGGCGACGTCGACGGTCTGGCCGCCCTGCTGCAGCGAGCTCATCAGGCGGCCGGCCTCGCGGGTCGCGAGCGGGATGGCCGCGGTCATCTTGGTCTCGATGAAGCCGGGTGCCACCGCGTTGATGGTGATGCCCTTCTCGGCGAGGATCGGCGCGTAGGCGTCGACGAGGCCGATGACGCCGGCCTTCGAGGCGCCGTAGTTGGTCTGGCCGCGGTTGCCCGCGATGCCGGCGATCGACGAGACGTCGACGACGGCGCCGCCCTCGCGCAGCGCACCCTTCTCGAGCAGCGTCTCGACGAGGGTCTGCGGTGCGATGAGGTTGACCGCGATGACCGCGTCCCAGCGGGAGTCGTCCATGTTGGCGAGCAGCTTGTCGCGGGTGATGCCGGCGTTGTTGACGATGATGTCGATGCCGCCGTGACGCTCGAGAGCGTGCTCGGCGAGCTTCGCGCCGGCGTCGGCCGCGGTGACATCGAGCGGGAAGGCGGTGCCGCCGACCTTGTTCGCCGTCTCCGACAGCGCGTCCCCGGCCTGCGGGACATCGGCGGCGATCACGTGCGCGCCGTCGCGGGAGAGAACCTCGGCGATCGTTGCACCGATGCCGCGGGCGGCACCGGTGACGACGGCGACCTTGCCCTCGAGGGGCTTGTCCCAGTTCTTCGGCGCGGTGGCGTCGGCGCCGCCGACCCGGATGACCTGGGCGTCGACGAAGGCCGACTTCGCCGACAGCACGAAGCGCACGGTCGACTCGAGGCCGGTCAGCCCGGTCTTGGCGTCGGGGGAGACGTAGACGAGCTGGACGGTGGACCCCTTCAGGAGTTCCTTGCCCAGCGAGCGGGTGAAGCCCTCGAGTGCACGCTGCGCGACGCGCTCGGAGGGGTCGGTGACCAGCTCCGGCGTGGTGCCGATGACCAGGAACCGCGCGCAGGCCGCGGTCGAGCGCATCGCGGGCTGGAAGAACTCGAAGAGCTGACGCAACTCGGCGGGAGTGGTGATTCCGGTCGCGTCGAAGACCAGGCCGCCGTACTTGTCGGCGCTGCGCCCGGTCGTGGCGTTCTGGATGAGGTCGTAGTCCTCGGTCGAGAGCATCTCGCGAAGCGGTTCGACGAGCCGGCCGGACCCGCCGAGCAGCACGGGGCCGGGCAGCGGCGGCTCGGAGGCCTTGTAGCGCCGTAGCGGCGGCGGGACGGGCAAACCGGCCTGCTTGGCGATGAATGCGCCGGGCGCGGAATGGACGAAGCTCGAGTACAGGCCAGTGTTTCCGTTGGCGGCCACGTTGATCTCCTCTGACTGTCGTTCGACAACGAACTTACTGATGAGTAAGAATACGCTATAGATACCGCACCCGACCCTTGGGAGATCGACGTGGCCGAACAGTCCAACCCCACCAGCAAGCCGAAGACCCGCAGCGATCGTCCCGTCGCGATCCTGGGCGGCAACCGCATCCCGTTCGCACGCCAGGACAAGGCGTACGCGAAGGTCGGCAACCAGGAGATGTTCACCGCCGCGCTCGACGGCCTGGTGAGCCGCTTCAACCTGCAGGGCGAGCAGCTCGGCATGGTCGCCGGCGGCGCCGTGCTCAAGCACGCCCGTGATTTCAATCTCATCCGCGAGTCGGTGCTGGGCTCGGCGCTGTCGCCGTACACCCCCGCGTTCGACATCCAGCAGGCGTGCGGCACCGGCCTGCAGGCCGTCACGACGGTCGCCGACGGCATCGCCCGCGGTCGCTACGACGCCGCGATCGGCGGTGGCGTCGACACGACGTCCGACGCACCGATCGCTGTGGGCGAGGGCCTGCGTCGTCAGCTGCTCGAGGTCAACCGGGCGCGTAGCACCAAGGACCAGATCCTCGGCGCCGCGAAGCTGCTGACGAAGCTCGGCATCGAGATCCCGCGCAACGGCGAGCCCCGCACGGGCATGTCGATGGGCGAGCACGCCGCCGTCACGGCCAAGGAATTCGGCATCAAGCGGGCCGACCAGGACGAGTTGGCCGCCCGCAGCCACCAGAACATGGCGGCCGCCTACGACGCCGGCTTCTTCGACGACCTGATCACCCCGTTCTTGGGCCTGACCCGCGACCAGAACCTGCGCGGCGACTCCACCGCGGAGAAGCTCGCCAAGCTCAAGCCGGTCTTCGGCGTCTCCCTCGGCGACGCGACGATGACCGCGGGCAACTCGACGCCGCTCACCGACGGTGCGTCGACCGTGCTGCTCGCCAGCGACGAGTGGGCCGCCGACCGCGGACTGCCGGTGCTCGCCTACTTCGTGGACAGCGAGACCGCCGCGGTCGACTACGTCAACGGTCCCGACGGGCTGCTCATGGCCCCCACCTACGCGGTGCCGCGCCTGCTCGCCCGCAACGGGCTCACGCTGCAGGACTTCGACTTCTACGAGATCCACGAGGCCTTCGCGTCGGTGGTCCTCGCGACCCTGCAGGCCTGGGAGTCCGAGGAGTACTGCAAGGAGCGCCTCGGCCTCGACTCGGCACTGGGTTCGATCGACCGCAGCAAGCTCAACGTCCACGGTTCGTCGCTCGCGGCGGGTCACCCCTTCGCGGCGACCGGCGGCCGGATCGTCGCGCAGGCGGCCAAGCAGATCAAGGAGAACGGCGGCGGTCGCGCGCTGATCTCGATCTGTGCCGCGGGCGGCCAGGGCGTCACCGCGATCATCGAGGGCTGACGACCCGAAGCGGACGTCATCGAGAGCTGGAATCCCGATAAGTGAGACGGATCGGCGACTGATCGGCCGATCCGTCTCACTTTCGTGGGACGAATCGGGGTACTCCGTCACATATTCGACAGAATCGGCCGTCCGGGGATGCCTCCGGCCGAAAAGTAGCGTAATTATGTCTATAGCTCCGGCTGCGCTGTCAGACCCCCGACCCGACAGCTCGGCCGGAGCGCCTACTTTCCCGACCGTAGTTCTGCGGCCACCCCCTGATCGGTAAATCGTCAGCCCGGCCGAGCTGCCAGCCCCGATGGATGGAGTTGTGACCCCAGGCTCTCGCCGAGCACGATCTGCGCTACGCGCCGTGCTCGCCGTCGTCGCCGTGATCACGCTCGTCCTCGCC
This sequence comes from Gordonia sp. ALPHA1B1, assembly GCF_005502615.1. Classification (NCBI taxonomy): domain Bacteria; kingdom Bacillati; phylum Actinomycetota; class Actinomycetes; order Mycobacteriales; family Gordoniaceae; genus Gordonia; species Gordonia sp. ALPHA1B1. The sequence continues at coordinate 64,582 of NZ_SCOC01000012.1, forward strand.
GCGGAGTTCGTGGCCACCCGCTCCGATTCGCCACGCAACGCCGTCGTCGGCGGTATCGATGCGGGCGGTCGGAACTCCGCCGAACTGACCTCCGTACTCGACGAGCTGACGGTGCGTTCGCGGCAACCGGTCGTCTTGCGGACGCCGGAGGGCTCGGCCGAGGTCCCGCCCGCCGAGCTGGGACTCACATACGACGCCGACGCGACGCGGGCTCGTCTCCTCGAACAACCGCGCAATCCGCTCGTCCGTCTGGCCGCGCTGTTCGGCCGCGACGTCGACGTCGAGCCGGTCGTCACGCTGGATCGGACGACGATGAACGCGGCGCTCGACGCCCAGCGCGCGTCACTCGAGAAGGCCGCGGTCGAGGGTGGCGTGCACTACGACGGCACCGATCCCGTCGGGGATCAGCCCGCCAAGGGTGAACGCATCGCGCGAGACGCTGCCGCCGCGACCCTCGTCGACCGTTGGCTGGACGGCGCCCCCGTCGACCTGCCCATGGAACCCTTCTCGCCGACGGTGAGCGCCGAGGTCGTGGCCGCGACCGTCGCCGGACCGGCCGAACGGGTGGTCGCGGCTCCCGTGAGTCTCGTGGACCGCCGCAAACGGACGGTCGAGGTGCCCGCGGGAGACCTGGCGTCGATGGTGACCTTCGGGCCCGACGGCCGCGGCGGGCTCACTCCCCGAGCCGACGAGAAGGTGGGGCGCGAGATCCTCGCCCCCGACCTCGACGCCTCGCAACGGGCCCCCGTCAGCGCGACGTTCAGTCTGGCGTCCGGCCGTCCGCAGGTGGTGCCGGGCGTCGACGGCGCCGCGATCAACTGGCCGAAGACCCTCGCCGCCGTCGCCACGAGTGCTGCGGCCGACGGTGGCGATCGCAGGGTCGAGGTCGTCTACGACGACGTCGAGCCGAAGCTCACGACCGATGCCGCGCGCAAGCTCGGGGTCACCGAACTGATCAGCGAGTACACCACCGGTGGCTTCTCGAGCGCTTCCGGGGAGAACATCCGGCTCGTCGCCGCCGAGGTCGACGGGGCCCTCGTCCTGCCCGGAAAGGTGTTCTCGCTCAACGGGCACACCGGGCCGCGCGGAGCGGAGCAGGGGTACGTCGAGTCGACGATCATCGACCACGGTCGGGCGTCGAACGCGGTCGGCGGCGGGATCTCCCAGTTCGCGACGACCCTGTACAACGCGACGTATTTCGCCGGGCTCGAGGACGTCGATCACACCGAGCACGCGTACTACATCTCGCGGTACCCGGAGGCGCGGGAGGCGACCGTGTTCGAAGGCGCCATCGACCTGAAGTTCCGCAACAACACGCGGCACGGCGTGCTGATCGAGACCGCCTGGTCGCCGTCGTCGGTGACCGTGCGGCTCTGGGGCACGAAGGCGTTCGAGGTCGAGTCGGTCACGGGTGAGCGGGTTGCCCCCACCGATCCGCCGCGCGTCCGCGTTCCGCGCGGGGACGACTGCATCCCGAGCAGCGGGAGCAAGGGTTTCACGGCGTCGAACACCCGGATCATCAAGGACGCGCGTACCGGACGGGAGATCGATCGGTCCACCCGCACCGTCCGCTACGCGCCCGAACCCATCGTGAAGTGCGTCTGACCCCGGGGTGGTTCGGCGCGGGGTAATCTGATGTGGAGGATTTCGATGCGGGGTGTTTCCCCGAAGGGCTTTACCGAGCGATAGAACGCTCGATAGGCTCCGGGGCGTGGATATCAATGGAGCTAGTGCAATCGTCACGGGTGGCGCGTCCGGCATCGGCGCGGCTGCGGCTCGCCAGCTGGCGGCCAAGGGTGCAAAGGTCATCGTCGCCGACCTGAACGCGGACAAGGGCGAGGAACTCGCCAAGGAGATCGGCGGACAGTTCGTCGCCGTCGACGTGACCTCGACCGAACAGATCGAAGCCGCCGTCAACGCGGCCACCGAACTGGGCCCGCTGCGTGCGCTGGTCAACTCGGCCGGCATCGGCTGGGCGCAGCGCACCATCGGTCGCGACGGTGAGTTCGGGTCGGCCCACAACCTCGACGCCTACAAGAAGGTCATCGCGATCAACCTGATCGGCACCTTCGACTGCATCCGTCTCGCGGCCACCGCCATGAGCCGCAACGAGCCGCTCGACGGCCACGGCGAGCGCGGCGCGATCGTCAACATGGCCAGCGTTGCGGCCTTCGACGGCCAGATCGGCCAGGCGTCGTACTCGTCGTCCAAGGGCGGCGTCGTCGGCATGACCCTCCCGGTCGCGCGCGACCTGGCCGCGGTCGGCATCCGCGTCAACACCATCGCCCCCGGTCTGATCGACACCCCGATCTACGGTGAAGGCGAAGCGGCCGAGGCGTTCAAGGCCAAGCTCGGCGAGTCGGTCCTGTTCCCGCATCGCCTGGGTGCACCCGACGAGCTCGCCTCGATGGTCGTCGAGCTGGTCACCAACAGCTACATGAACGCGGAGGTCATCCGCGTCGACGGTGGCATCCGGATGCCACCGAAGTAGATCCGACACCCCACCGAGGTAACCGCGCAGACCCACCACCGGCCCGATCCGGTGGTGGGTTTGCCGTCTGTTCACCGGTTCTTTCCGTGAAAGAACTTTCATTCGCGCCTCATGAAGGTGTCACGCCGGCACCGCAGAGTGGTCGCCATGAACGTTCCGCACGCGATCGACCGACTTCCGGATCACCCGGGCCCGGTGACGATGTACGCGACGCGCCCACCCGTGCGCACGGTGACGCCGCCACCGTCGCCACGACGCACCCTCCTCGCCGCCGTCGGCAGCGCGCTGTCCCCGTGGGCGGCAGCCGGTCTCGTCGTCGTTCTCGGCGCCGGCGCGTTCGTCGGACATGCCGGGTGGACCGGGGAGTTGCCGTTCGACGCCGTCGTCACCCTCCTCGTCTTCCTGATCGCGGTGTGGGCGTGGATCTTCTCGCCGCTGGATGACACCTATGTCGCGCTGGGTGGCGGTATCGCTCTGGTGGTCTTCGGCATCATCGACGCCAACACCTTCGCGGGCACGCTCGGCTCCGGCGTGATCTGGTTGCTGATCGGTGCTTTCGTGATCGCGGCCGCGGTCACGGCGTCAGGTCTGTCGGCTCGTGTGTCGGCGCGGGTCGTCCGCCGGGCCCGGACGCCTCGTCAGTTGGTCCATCTGATCACCGCGGCCCTGTTGCTGACCACGTTCGCGATCCCGGCGACCTCCGGGCGCGCGGCCCTTGCTCTTCCGATCTTTCTCGCGCTCGCCGCGGTCCTGCGTGACCGACCCCGCCTGGTGCTGTGCCTCGCGCTGGTCTTCCCGATGGTGATCCTGTTCTCGGCGGTGGGATCGCTTCTGGGACCCGGTGCACACCTCATCACCGTCGAGATCGTCTCGGCCGCAACCGGTGGCGGTATCGGATTTCTGCACTGGGCGGTCCTCGGCATCCCCCTGGCCCTCGTGTGGTCGCATCTCGCGGCCGAGTCGGCACTGTGGTTGATGACCGATCACGCCGAGCGGGCACGTCCGCTGTGCGTGCCGCCGACCGCTCTCGCGACGACCGGCACGGTGACCTCCGGACCGCTCACGTCTGCACAACGACGGGTGTCCGTCATTCTCGGACTCGTTGTGACGCTGTGGTGTTCTGAACCCTTGCACGGTGTCGACCCGGCCATCGTCGCGGTGCTCGGCGCGCTGGCCGCGTCGGCGCCGGCGGTCGGCGCGACGACGCTGGGCGCGGCGCTGAAGACCATCCCGTGGACGCTCCTGCTGTTCATGGCCGCCACCCTCGCGCTGGGGATGGCGCTCAACTCCAGTGGTGCCGCGGAGTGGCTGGCGGATCAGGCTTTCGGGTCCATCGCCGAGACCGGGCCGGCGGCGGCCATGGTGTTCGTCGTCGTCGCGGCGATCGTCTCGCTGCTCGCGCATCTGGTGATCCAATCCCGTTCGGCCCGTTCGGCGGTACTGATCCCGATCATCGTGGTGACCGCCCCGGCCGTCGGGGTCGACCCGGTCGCCGCGGCCTTCCTGTCCACCGCGGCCGCCGGGTTCTGCATCACCCTCACCAGCTCGGCCAAACCGGTCGCCATGTTCGCGGCGAGCGACGACGTCCCGGGTTACGAACCCCGACATCTGCTCACGATGTCGGCGCTGCTCGCGCCGGTGTCGCTGGTGCTGCTCATCATCTTCGCGTTCTGGGTCTGGCCCTACCTGGGTCTGCCCCTGCTCTCGTCCTGACCGTCGCATCGCCGCGACTGTCCCGAATGTGCCTCCGGGTGCGAGTTCCCGTCTCCTCATCAAGACCTTGTCCGATCGATCAACAGGAGTGCCGATGTCCGTCCGAGTTCCGCAACGAATCCTGGTCGCCCCGAGTGGTTTCAAGGAGAGCCTCGACGCCGTATCCGTGGCGACCGCCATCGCCGCGGGGGTGCGGCGCACGCTCCCCGGGGTGCGCGTCGACATCGCACCGATCGCGGACGGCGGGGAGGGGACGGCGCGCATCCTGGCGGCCGCGGGCAACGGGCGGCTCCACGAGCTGACCGTCTGCGGCCCCACCGGTGAGCCGGTGCAGTCGCACTGGGCCGAGGTCGGCGTCGGTCGGAACCGCATCGGCGTCGTCGAGATGGCTGCCGCCGCTGGATTGGCGCTCGTTCCGGCGGGGCAGCGAGATCCCGGTGCCACCACCACTTACGGAGTGGGACAACTGATTGCCGCGGCCCTCGACGCGGGGGTGTCGGCGATTCTCGTCGGCTGCGGCGACTCGGGCACATGCGACGGCGGGGCCGGGGCGCTTCAGGCCCTCGGTGCGCGCGTCCTGGACCATGACGGTCACGAGATCGGGTGTGGCGGAAACGAACTGGCGCGCGCGGCGTCGCTGGACCTCACCGGTCTGCATCCGCGGTTGCGGGAGACCGAAGTGGTGGTCGCGGGCAACCCGCACAACGTCCTCTGCGGACCGAACGGCGTCGCCCGCGTCTTCGGGCCGCAGAAGGGGGCGACGCCCGCACAGGTCGACTCGCTGTCGGCGGCGCTCGACGTCTGGTCGGACATACTGCAGCGGGATGGGCTGGCCGACATCGACTATCGGCAGGGGGCCGGGTCCGGCGCGTCGGGTGGACTCGGAGCGGGGCTGGCGGCAGCCGGCGGGAAACTGCGGTCGCGGTTCGACGCACTACTCGATTCCGGGCTGTCCGGCATCGACCTCGATCATCGGATCGGCAAGGCAGATCTGGTGATCACCGCAGAGGGTTCGATCGACTTCCAGACCCCGCGCGGCAAGGTGCCCGCGGAGGTGGCCCGCCGCGCCCAGTTGCGGGGTGTGCCCGTTGTCGCGCTGGCGGGTTCGCTCGGGCACGGTGCGCCCGCCGTCCACGACGTGGGGATCGGGGCGATCGCGTCGATCATCACGGTACCGATGCCGCTGTCGGAGGCGGTCGCCAACGGAGAGAAGCTCCTCGCCGACGCCGCCGAGCGCACCATGCGGATGATCCTCCTCGGCGCCGCGGTCTCCGCCCGGGCCGGGCAGCGGAAGCGGAAGAAGGCGGTCTGATCGCTGCGCAAACCCACCACTTTTCGGCATATCCACCCCCTTCAGACGGGGTGGATATGCCGAAAAGCGGTGGGTTTGCGGGTTCGGCCGCCGGTCCGGTAACGGCACCGGCGCACGGGTAGTCTTCGCGCGTGACCAACTCGCCATACCAGCCGGGGGACCCGCGATTCGGGCCACAACCGCAACCCGGGCAGTACCCGCCGAACGGCGGGTATCCGCCACCGAATCAGCCCTACGGTGCTCCGCCACCGAATCAGGGGCCTTACGGTGCGCCGCAGCCGTACCCGGGTCCGATGCCGGGCGGGATGTACCCGCCCGGGGCGCCGTTCCCGCCGCCACCGAAGAAGAAGCGCACCGGTCTGTGGGTCGCGCTGGGAATCGTCGGGGTGCTGCTCTTGATCGTGATCGCCGGTGGCGTGGCGCGGGTGCTGGTGTCGTCGGCGCAGGGAGGTGGGGTCACCGACACCAGTGACGTCGACGCCGGCGAGTGCATCGTCGTGACGGCGGAGCCGGAGACCCTCAAGGCCGACGAGGTGTCCTGCGGCGACACCGACTTCCACTACCTCGTCGCGGAGAAGTCCATCACGCAAGGACTCTGCGGTCCCAACTACTCGCGCTACTGGGTCGCGGGCGAGGAGGGCGCGCTCTGTCTGGCGCCGGTGTACCAGGAGGGCCGTTGTTACTACATTCCGTCGGCGACCGGTGGTACCGCGCTCGCCGACATTCGTGAGATCGACTGCGGGTCGCCGGTTTCCGGCGGAACGAACATCCGCGTGGACACCAAGGCTGCGGGGGAGCCCCAATGTCCCGACTCGGACGGGACCTACTTCGCGCAGAAACCGCGCCCCGTCGGCTATTGCTTCAGCGTGATCGAGTGACGATGGCGCACCGCGGGGTCTGAGCCGCGATGTGCGCGGGCTCGCCGCAAAGAAGAACTCCCACCGGCGGATTCGCCGGTGGGAGTTCTCAGTATGGTCGGGCTCAGAAGGCCGCTTCGTCGAGTTCCATGATGTCATTGTCGATGTTCTCGACGGTGACGCGGACCGAGGTGAGCAGCGGGAGCATGTTCTTCGCGAAGAAGCTCGCCACGGCGACCTTGCCCTCGTAGAAGGACTTGTCGGCGTCGGAGGCCCCGTTGTCGAGAGCTGCGAGGGCGACCTCGGCCTGGCGGAGGAGCAGCCAGCCGATGAGCAGGTCGCCGACGGCCATCAGGAAGCGGACCGAACCGAGTCCGACCTTGTACAGCTCGGCCGAGTTCTCCTGTGCCGCCATCAGATCGTTGGTCAGCGAGGCAGCCATCGCCTGCACGTCGTCGAGCGCCGTCTTCAGCAGTGCCCGCTCGGTCTTCAGCCGGCCGTTGCCCGCCTCGGAGTCGATGAAGCTCTGGATCTGTCCGGCGACATGCGCGAGAGCCTGGCCCTTGTCGCGGATGATCTTGCGGAAGAAGAAGTCCTGGGCCTGGATCGCCGTGGTGCCCTCGTACAGCGAGTCGATCTTCGAGTCACGGATGTACTGCTCGATCGGGTAGTCCTGGAGGAATCCCGACCCGCCGAGCGTCTGCAGCGACTCGTGACCGAGGGTGCCGTAGGCGCGCTCGGAGCCGACGCCCTTGACGATCGGGAGCAGCAGATCGTTCACGCGGTGGGCCATGTCGGGATCGGCGCCGGACACGATCTTCGCGGCGGCGGTGTCCTGGTGCGACGCGGTGTAGAGGTAGATCGCGCGCAGACCTTCGGCGTAGGCCTTCTGGGTCATCAGCGAACGACGCACATCGGGGTGGTGGGTGATCGACACGCGCGGTGCGGCCTTGTCGGTCATCTGGGTCATGTCCGCACCCTGGATGCGCTCCTTGGCGTACTCGAGCGCGTTCAGGTAACCGGTCGACAGAGTCGAGATGGCCTTGGTGCCCACCATCATTCGCGCGTGCTCGATGACCTCGAACATCTGCGCGATGCCCTTGTGGACGTCGCCGACGAGCCAGCCCTTGGCGGGGGTGCCGTGCTGTCCGAAGGTGACCTCACAGGTGGCGGACGCCTTGATGCCCATCTTGTGCTCGACGTTGGTGACGAAGACGCCGTTGCGCTCGCCGAGTTCGCCGGTCTCGAAGTCGAAGTGGTACTTGGGCACGAAGAACAGCGACAGACCCTTGGTGCCCGGGCCGGCGCCTTCGGGGCGGGCGAGCACCAGGTGGAAGATGTTCTCGGTCATGTCCTGATCGGCCGAGGTGATGAATCGCTTCACACCGTCGATGTGCCAGGAACCGTCTTCCTGCTGCACGGCCTTGGTGCGTCCGGCACCTACGTCGGAACCGGCGTCGGGCTCGGTCAGCACCATGGTGGCGCCCCAGCCGCGCTCGGAGCAGATGGCAGCCCACTTCTTCTGCTCGTCGGTGCCGTTGTTGTAGAAGATGTTCGCGAAGCCCGCGCCGGCGGCGTACATGAACACGGGCGGGTTGGCGCCGAGGATCATCTCGCCGATGGCCCAGTACAGCGAACGCGGGGCGGGGAGGCCGCCGAGTTCCTCGACGATGCCGATCTTGTCCCAGCCGCCCTCGACCAGGGCGTTGTACGACTTCTTGAACGACTCGGGGATCGTGACGGTGTGCTCGTCGGGGTCGAAGACCGGGGGATTGCGGTCGGCGTCGACGAAGGACTCGGCGATCGGGCCCTCGGCCAGCGCACGGACCTCGCGCAGCATGTCGACGGCTGTCTCGTGGTCGAGGTCCCCGAAGTCGCCGGACTCCAGTACCTTGTCGAGCTCGAACAGTTCGAAGAGATTGAACTGCAGGTCGCGCATGTTGCTCTTGTAATGGCCCATGGTTGTTCCTTGTCTGGTGTGGCCGTCTGCGATGGCGTCCTCGACCCGGTCCGATCGCTCACGGTTGTGCGCGTACCGGCCGGATGAGGGGCTGTTCGGTCCGAGCTATGTTACTCGCCGGTAACCCTAGAATAGCCCCATATCCCCGCCGGATCAATCAGAAGATGTGTGATCTGCGCCGGTTGGCGCACCCGGAGCGCCGAGAAATCCGCAACGCCGGCGCAGGAACCGCGAGTACGTTCCAATGAACGAATGCGCAGACTGGTGATCGGACCCGCACGTGTCGGTGCGACAGGTTTCGTGAGCGTCGTGATCTCGATCGTCGCCCTGGCCGCCGGACTTCTGGTGGCTGTCGCCCCGGCAGACGCCGCGGCGACGCCCTCGTGGGACGGCGTGTATTCGTTGAAGCGGTTCGCCGCCTCGAAGACCGGAACGAGCCTCGCGGCCCGGCAGGCGGAGCCGGACTTCTCCGACGACTACACCTTCAGGACATCGTGCGACGGCGGTACGTGCGTGGCGACGGTGATCGACGGGCCGAAACCCGCGAATCCGACGCTGCCGCAGCCGCCGCGCTACACCTGGGAGGCAGGATCCTGGGTGCATCGCTATGACTGGGAATGGGACTGCTGGCAGGGCGCGGGTGTGCCCAAGGTGTGGCGCCCGGCGACGTCGATCGCGACTTACACCCCGCAGGGCGACGGCACGCTGAAGGGCGTGTGGCGGACCACGATCGACGGCGTGCCCTGCGACGGGACGGTCGTCATGAACGTCGCCGCATACCCGGTGACTCCGCCGGCGCCCGCCTGGAATCTGTCGTGATCGACGTCTTATAGCGCCGAGCGCAGGTACTCGAGATCGTCGGGGATGCCGTCGCCGGGTGTCTCCAGGATGACCGGTGCGCCCGCCGCCTCGGCGACCGCGACGAGCACCTCGGGGTCAATGTGGCCCGACGCGAGGTTGGCGTGACGGTCGCGGCCCGAGTCGAACTCGTCGCGAGAGTTGTTGAGGTGCACGAGATCGATCCGGCCGGTGATCTGACGGACGCGCTCGACGAGTCCGACGAGATCCTCGCCGCCGGCCCAGGCGTGGCAGGTGTCGAGGCAGAAGCCGGCCTGGTCGAAGTCGCCGACGGCCTCCCACAGACGGTCGATGGACTCGAGCGTGCGTGCCATCGCGTGGTCGCCGCCCGCGGTGTTCTCGATGAGGATCGGGACGCCGAAACCGCCCTTGTCGGCCTGGCGGTCGAACAGCTTGCGCCAGTTCGCGAATCCCTCGGCGCTGTCCTCCCCGTCGCGCAGATGCCCGCCGTGGACGACGAGCCCGAAGGCGCCGAGTTCGGCGGCGGCCGCGGCCTGCTGCTCGACGGCCTTGCGCGACGGCATCCGCAGCCGGTTGTTCAGACTGGCGACGTTGATCTGGTAGCTCGAGTGCACGACGACGTCGATGTCGGACTCACGGAACTCCGCCGCGCGCGGGTTCGGCTGCGGCTTCTTCCAGCTCTGAGGGTCCGTGACGAACATCTGGAAGACATCGATCCCGAGCTCGGCGGCAGTGGCCAAGGGGTCGGCGTCCTCGCGAAGATGGGCTCCGATGCGCATGTGGCAACGATAGTGGCCCGCCCCGACACGCGGACGCCCCCGTCGTCGTCGATCACGGGGACACGCCGGGGCGGTCACCTCCATCGTCCAACCGGCTCTCCGCGGCGACGGGAGATCAGTCGCCCAGACAGGGCTCGGTCTCGATGGTGATCGGGACCCCGGGTGCGATGAGGAGTCGACACGGTGCCGCGCTGTCGTGATAGAGGTTCAGCCACTCGTGACCGCGGGTTCCGTCGGCGTACACCGCGTCGAGGGTGCGGTTGAGACGGGCCTCCGCCTCCTTGTTGATGATGTAGCGCTGGTCGCCGTAGCGCAGGTAGCGATTGGGCACCGAGACCTCCTTCAGGGGATCGACGCCCTCCAGTGTGATCCACAACACCCTGATCGGCGAGGCGTCCGGCGAAAACCGCTGGCGGAGACCGTTCGCCCCGGGTTGCGGCATCGGAAATGCTCAAATCCGACATGCCTGGCCGTCGGCTTGGCTCGCGAACAACAGATGACCATTACACTGACGGCAGTTTAAGTGGGTGGTTGCCCTGCGGGGTGTGACGGGCGGGGTTGTGTCGGGTGAGTGTCGACGAGACGGTGGGCGTCCCGCAGCCGGGCAGATCCTCCAAGCGCAACGAGCGCGAGAGCACCGAGACGACCACCTCCGACACCAAGGACTCCGTGGTGGCCACCGGTCGTGAGGACACCGACCGCGACGACACCGGACGCGCGGGTGTGGAACCGATCCTCGACGACCTTGCCGCCGCCGCCGAGATGGAAGCCGATCCCGAGAGCCGTCGCGATCTGACGATGGTCCGGCGCATCGCGATCGGCGCCTGGATCGTGCTGATGGCGGTGCACGTCGCCCTCTACGGTCTGGCCTTCGACCGCACGCGCCTGATCATCCTGATGTGTCTGGGACTCGCGGCCGCCTGTATCGGCCGGCGCAAGTTCATCACGATCCTCATCGACTGGGCGCCGTTCGCGCTGATCCTGATCCTCTACGACTGGACCCGGGACGTCGCGCGCATCGTCGACATGCCCACCCACTGGCATCTGGCGATCGATTTCGACGCTTGGCTGACCGGCGGGGTCAATCCCACGGCCTGGCTGCAGGAGCACCTCAAGCAGGCGAGTCCGCCCTGGTGGGAGGTCATCGTCAGCATCGTCTACATGTCGTACTTCATCATCCCGTACGCGGTCGCGGCCGTGTTGTGGCTGAAGGACCGCGCCGCCTGGCGACGCTACGCGGCGTGTTTCGTGGCGACGACCTTCCTCGCCCTGGTCGGGTACACCCTCGTCCCGGGCGCCCCGCCGTGGGCCGCCGCGCGATGCACCGCGGCCGAGGTCCAGGACTTCCCGCGCGACCCGATCTGCATGTACTCGCCCGAGGCCAAGGAACCCGGCGGTCTGCTCGGGCCGCTGGACAACGAGTACCCGGACGCCAACCCCTACGTCGAACGGATCTCGGCTCGCGGTTGGGGTTACCTCAACATCCACGCGGCGTCGAACCTCGTCGAGGTCGGGCAGGGCAAGTCCAACCTGGTCGCCGCGATCCCGTCGCTGCACGCGGGTCTGACGATGCTCCTCGCGCTCTTCATGTGGCCGCGGGTGAAGGCGCTCGGCAAGACACTGTTCATGGGCTACGCCCTCGCTATGGCGTTCGCCCTGGTGTACACCGCCGAGCATTACATCTTCGACATCGTGCTCGGGTGGCTGCTGGCCGCCGCGGTGATCGCGACCTACCAGATCATCGACCGCAAGATCTTGCTCCCGCGACAACGACGCCGAGCCGCCGAGGAAGCAGCGGCGGATTCGGGAGACGATCGGCGTCCCGACGACGCCAGGGCGTCGACGACGGCATCCTGATCTCGTAACCTGGCACCGTGAGCAGCCGCCGCAGAACCGGTCGTGGCGCCGTCGTCTGGCGCCGCGCACTCGTTCTCGTACTCGCTCTCGCCGTGATGCTTATGCACACGGTGGTGTCGGGTCATGGCGGGCCTTCCGGTGGCGAGAGCGGGATGTCCCACCATGCGGAGCATTCGGCGCTCACGGCATCGTCGACGATGACCTCAGCCCCGGAGATGACCGGAACCGACGACTGTGGTGAGCACTCGCACGACTGCGTCTTCATCCGTGCGGCCGGCGTCGATCTCCCGGCCGTGGTTCTCGTTCTCCTGCTCTGGTCGCTTGCGGCGCTTCCGCGGATCGTCGACACCGCTCGCCGTCGGACGACGATCCTGGGTCGTCCGCCGCCGTGGGCCATGTACTCCCATCTGCAACTACAGGTGATCCGCTGCTGAGTTGACCTCCGCGGACCGCTCGGTCCGTCGTGTCGTCATCTCTCCTCCCTCTCGGCCGGCGTCGCGCCCGCCGGGAACTCCGACAGCAGCAAGGAATGCACTCATGTACGTACACAACACATCTCGGCGCCGTATCCGGACGGCGGCAGGGATCGGCCTGGCCGCGGCGGCACTCATCGCAGTCGCCGGTTGCTCGCCCGACGAAACAGCGAGCGACGCCACCTCCGCCAACACCTCGGCATCGGTGGCGACGCAAGCTCCGGCGTCGGCCACTCACAACGAGGCCGACGTCGAGTTCACCTCGACGATGATCGGACACCATGACCAGGCCGTGGAGATGGCCGAACTCGTCGAGGGCCGGACGGACAATGCGGAACTGATCGCCCTCGCGTCGACGATCGAGAAGGCCCAGGACGCCGAGATCGAGCAGATGGAGAACCGTCTGCAGAGCTGGGGCGTCAGTACCGACGGCCTCGACGACGGCCACGAGAACATGGGCCACGGTGGTCACTCCGCGATGCCGGGCATGCTCAGCCCGGACCAGATGGCCGCCTTGCGGGACGCACGCGGTCCCGAGTTCGACCGGCTCTGGCTCGAGGGCATGATCCGGCACCACGAGGGCGCCATCGCGATGGCCGACGCGGTACTCGCCGACGGCGTAGACCCCGCGACGAAAACCCTTGCCCTAGAGGTCAAGCGGACCCAGCAGGCCGAGATCGACCAGATGAAGGGCTTGCTCGGCCAGAGCTGAGCACCAACAGACGGCGCCGGGGCGGTTGGGTCCGGAAACGGACGTCAACCGCCCCGACGTGTCGGCGGGTCACCTACCGACAGGCGCAGGACGAGTTTTCGTAGCGATTTCGAGTTAGGACCGTAACTGTCCTAACTCGACGACACACTCGGATCATGAGTGAAACCGAATCGACAGGAGGACAACCCGATCAGACCAATATCACCGACTACGACGATCCGAACGCGCCGTGGAACCAGGCGTGGGATCAAGAGGGTGGCATCGCCAACTGGAACGATGATGTGATCAAGGAGTTTCGGGAGAACGCGGGCAAGGTGGGCGGCGCTTACGCGGGCGCGGACCTCATCCTGCTCACCACCACCGGGGCCAAGAGCGGAAAGCCACACACGGTTCCACTGGGACCCTGTCACCGCGACGACACCATGTACGTGAGCTCGTTCATCGAGGACAAGTACCCGGCATGGTGGTACAACATCAAGGCGAATCCACAGGTCATGATCGAATTCCGAGACAATACGCACCAGGGGACCGGCAAGGTGCTCGAAGGCGAGGACTACGACGAGTACGCAGCCTGGGTGCTGGCCAACAACCCACTGCTGGCGGACTTCCAGTCCAAGGTCGACCGCCCAATCCCGCTGGTCGTGCTCACCATCGCCGCCAGTTGACCATCGGCAGACTCGGGGCAACCGCCCCGATGGCAGTGGTCGAGATCAGCCGCGCCGCAGCGGCAGACGCATCAGGTACACCTGATAGCCGATGGAGACCGAGTAGGTGAAGTAGAGTGTGCTGCCCTTCGACCACGGGTGGATGTACGGCGCGTAACCCGTGTACGGGTCCACCGAGGGTGCGACGATCTCACCGGAAGTCCATGGGCCCCAAGGGTTGTCGGCGGTGCGCAGCGTCACGCCGACGTCCTGGCTCGCCAGCGAGATGTACTTGCCCAGATAGTCGTTCCACTGGACCGACATCTCGCCCGTAGGGGCGCCCATCACCGGGGTGGCTGCGTCGGGGTTGTTCGGAACCCAACGGCCGTACGAGAAGTACTGCCACTTGCCGAGATTCTCGATGTCCTTCTCGTCGACGCGCGCGAGGTAGACACCGCCCCAGCGGCCGTCGGGTGTGCCGTAGTAGTAGACGGTCTTGCCGACCTTCAGGAAGGCGCCCATCTGGAACTTCTTGTTGCCGCCGCCATTGGGGCGGAACGCACCGACCGAGCGCCAGTTCTCGCCGTTGTCGGTGGAGGAGACGAGGCCCGCCCAGTTGGTGGTCCAGATGCCGGGCGAATCCCACCGTTTGACCGACATCACGGTCATGTACTGCTTGCCGTTGGCGGCCACGCCGGCGGTCGGGATGATCGTGATCTCGCGGCGGACGTTCGGCTTGAGCAGGCGCTTGGCATGACCCGGCCGGCCGGCGTGCGAGGTGAACGTCATGCCGTCGGCCAGGTGGCGGTCCGTGCTGCGCAGCAGGACGTTGGACCGCCAGTAGTAGAGCTCGCCGTACAGGAGGGACCACCCGTTGAACGACTGGGTGTCACCGAACGCCGTGAGGATCTCACCTCGGCCGTTGTCCCACATGACACCGAGATCGGTACCGACGATGTTGAACCGTCCGATGGTGTCGTTCATCGCGAATGGCCCCGTCAATCGGTTGACGATGGTCGCCGGACCGTTGGCGTAGCGGGCGGCGTGGGCGGGGGAGGCGGCCAGGGTCGTCGTCAGGGCCAGAGCGAGCAAGGTGACGACTAGACCCAGGAAAAGCCGTGCGAGGCGCCGTGTCATGGCCGTGACCTTATCAAGACCTGAGAGATATGTGTGAGGTCCGCTACGGTGCCCGACCACCGCGAACGGTCGTGTCGAACTCAGGCTTCGCGATAGCGCTCCGAGGTGTCCACGGTGGTGAAGTCGATCTGCGCGGCGGCGTTGTTCACCGCGGTCACGAGCGCGGTCCCGAACATGCCGTCGGCGTCGTAGAGTCCGGCGTTGCTGACCGAGACGCCGTCGTCCTCGATGTGGACGTCGGCCTCGACCCCGACCCGCTCACCCGACGGCAGACGGCTCAGGGCGACAGTCAGATCGCAGTTGATGAATCCGATGCCGGTGGTGCCCCAGTTCGACACCAGGCTCGCGGATTCGGCGCTGACGACCGCCCGCTGGAACGGGGTGAGCTTCTCGCCCGCCACGATGGGTGCGGCCCGCGACCACATCCGTTTGCGGTGCCCGTTCTGGTGATTGCCCATGTCGCGCTCCCATTCACCGACGGCGTCGTCCGCGGCATCGGAGGCGAACCGGGGGGACAGGTCGTCGTCGGAGGCGATCTCGGGTGGGTGGAAGGTGACCGCGTCGGCGGGGCGATGCCACCGCCGCCCGGGCGGGTTGGTCGAGGTGCGCAGGAACACCGTCGTGCCGCGCGCGACGAGCACCTCATCCGCACCTTCGGGGTGTTGGACCACGTCGACGTCGACGACCCGGATTCGTCCGCCCGATCGGACGATTCGGACCCGGGTGGAGGTGACGATGTCGCGCGCGGCCTTGAAGAGGTCGATGGTGCACCGGGCGGGTACGAACTCATCGTCACCGAACTCGGTCTCGACCGCCCGCGCGGCGAGGCCGCACACCGCCGGACCGTTCAGGGTGCCGGGCGCCCACAGGCTGGCGGCGAAGGGTGTCGGCCGGTATCGGAGACCGGCGCCGGGCCGGCCGGTGTCGGAGATCGGCTCGAAGAACGCGATGTTGGTCATCGTTACTTGTTACCCCGCTGTTCATCTGCGTCGGCGATGCGGTCGGGTTTGTGCCGCTCCTGAGCGAATAGCGCGCCGGATCCTGCTGTGCCGGATAACCTCCCACCATGACTTTCGCCACGGTGTACACCAAGCACTTCCCCGACGAACTGGTCGGTGCCGTCCGCACGGCACTCATCATCACGTCGATCGTCGGCATCGTGATCGGGGTCATCGCGATCCTGTGGCCGGGGCCGACCATCGTCGTCCTCGCCATCCTGTTCGCGATCTCGCTGATCATCGCCGGCATCTTCCGCATCTATCAGGCCTTCGCGGCGTCGTTCCTGAGCACCGGGGTCCGGGTGATGCTCGGCATCGTCGGCGCGATCGTGCTGCTGGCCGGCGTGATCGCGCTGTTCAGTCCCGGCGACGCCGTGTGGCTGCTGGCCGTGTTCATCGGCATCGGCTGGATCTTCCAGGGAGTTGCCGACCTGTACGCCGCGATCACCAAGTCCGGGCACGCACCCACCTGGTTCCTGATCCTCTCCGGCATCATCGCGATCATCGCGGGCATCGTGATGATGGTGTTGCCCGCGTTCTCGCTCGAGGTGCTGGCCTGGGTCGGCGGCATCATGCTCGTCGCGCTGTCGATCGCCACGCTGCTCACGCTGCCCAAGAAGGTCGAGCAGCCGGCCGCCGGGGAGCCCGCGGTCTGACCCGGAACACTCGTGAGCGTCACTGCTCTGCTCCCTGAGCTGAGGAGCGTGCTTGCGAGCGTCACGAAGGGTCTTCGCAACTCGTCTCGCCAGGACCCTTCGTGGCTCGTCGCTTGCGCTCCTCGCACCTCAGGGAGCAGGGGTGGGGTTATGCGATCCTCTCGGATCAGCGCGGCCAGGGAGCGATCGGGTTCCCCTGCCAACGGGTGTGGGCCGGGACCACGTCGCCGCGCATGACCAGCGATGCCGGCCCGACGGTCGCCGAGTCGCCGAGTCCGGACGCCGGTAGGGCGACGCAGTGCGGGCCGAGGGTCGCGCCGGCCCCGAGCGTGACACGGTCGATGGCCATGACCCGATCGTGGAACAGGTGGGTCTGCACGACGCAGCCGCGCTGCACGGTCGCGCCGTCGCCGAGGGTGACGAGGTCGGCCTCGGGGAGCCAGTAGGTCTCGCACCAGACGCCGCGGCCGATCTTGGCGCCGAGCATCCGCAGCCACAGGTTGAGGATCGGCGTGCCGGTCGCGGCGTTGGCGAACCACGGAGCCGCGACTGTCTCGACGAAGGCGTCGGACAGCTCGTTCCGCCACACGAACGAACTCCACAGCGGATGTTCGCTCACCGTGATGCGGCCGACGACCAGCCATTTCGCCGCCGCCGCGGTGACGCAGGCGATCGCGCCGACGACCAGCAGGAGCAGACCGCTCACCGCTGCCGCGAGCCCGTAGTGCTCATGGACGGCCACGTACTGCAGCGCGAGCAGTAGTCCGACGCCGAGCCCGAACGAGACCATGACCGGCACGAGGCGCAATGTCTCGATCAGCGAGCGGGCGACCTTGAGCGTCGCCGGCGGGTCGAAGGTGCGCGAGGTGTCGATCTCGGCGGCGGTGCGGCGCAGGCGGACCGGTGGGCTGCCCAGCCAACTCGAGCCCGACTTGGCCCGGTCGGGCGTCGCCGACAGCACGGCCACCAGACCGTTCTTGGGGACCTTGCGCCCGGGGCCGGTCATGCCGGAGTTGCCGAGGAATGAGCGCTTGCCGATCTTCGCCTCGTCGATGTGCAGCCAGCCGCCGCCGAGTTCGTACGACGCGACCATCGTGTCGTCGGCGAGGAAGGCGCCGTCGCCGATCGTGGTGAATCGGGGGAGCACGAGCGCGGTCGAGATCTCGGTTCCCTCGCCGACCTTCGCGCCGAGGATGCGGAACCACGTGGGGGTCAGCAGGCTGGCATACAGCGGGAACAGATACGTGCGGGCCGCGTCGAGGAGGCGTTCGGTGATCCAGACCTGCCAGCCGACGCGGGACCGGACCGGGTGATACCCGGTGTGGAGCCCGATCGAGGCGAGCCGGACCAGGACCGCGGTGATCGCCGCGAACACGAACAGGCTCGTCACGGTGGCCACGGGTAACAGGATCAGCGCGCGGATCCCGACGTCGCGCAACCGGTCCGCGGTCAGCGCCCAGGCGCCGATGACGGCCAGGCCCGAGGCCAGCGAGAGCAGGGGGATCGCGGCGAGCCCCAACGACGACAGTCCGTAGATCGGTACCCACCACGTCGCCCGCGGGGGCCGGTGGTCGGGCCAGGGATGCTCGGCCTTGCCGATCTTCACCGCGGGCGACCCGGCCCAGTGCTGCCGGGCCTTGACCCGGCCGAACACCGCCGAACCCGGGGCGACGACCGCGTCACGCCCGACGACCGCACCAGGGGTGAGCGTCGACCGGGCACCGATCGACGCGCCGCGTTTGATGGCGATCTCGCCGATGTGGACGTCGTCGCCGTCGATCCACCATCCGGAGATGTCGACCTCGGGTTCGACGGACGCGCCGTCCCCGACCGTGAGCAGTCCGGTCACCGGCGGGATGGTGTGCAGGTCGACGCCGCGCCCGATCGACGCCCCGAGAGCCCGCGCGAGGTAGATCATCCACGGCGCACCGGACAGGTTGGCGGCACCGCTGGCGTCGAGGAGTCGCTCGGCCACCCACAAGCGGACGTGGACGCTCCCGCCCCGCGGATGAACGCCCGGAGCGACCCCGGCGAGGAGCACCCGCGCACCGAGCGCCGCGATGCACATGCGGCCGGGCGGGGTGATGAAGATCAGGAACGCCGCGAGCAGGACCCACCAGTTGATCTCGACCAGCCACTCGACCGTGCGATCCATCCGGTCGGCGACGAGCAGCGCCACGTTGTTCGCCACGCCGAGCCATGTGGCCCACTGCAATCCGGTGAGCGTCGTCAGCGGGATGGTCAGCAGGAGCTGCGCCAGCCCGGCCGAGCGCGGGGTCGGTTCGACGAGGCGTTCATCGATGCTCGTCGTCGGGCGGCGGGCGTCGAGCATCTCGGCCATGGAGCCCAGTCGCGGACGGTCGTAGAGATCGGCCACCGAGATGTCGGGGTAGCGTTCCCGCACCGCGGTGACGAGCTGGGCCGCGGCCAGTGATCCACCGCCCTCGGCGAAGAAGTCGACGTCCGGGCTGGAGACGGCCATGCCGAGGACGTCGGTCCACAGCTGTGCCAGCCACAGTTCGGTCTCGCTGAGTTCAACGTCGTCATCGACTGGTCTGTCGCTGCCCGGCAGGGGCCAGGGCAGCGCATCACGATCAACCTTCCCCGAAGTGCGCGTGGGCAATTCGTCGACGAGGGCGAGGGTGGGGACCATCGCGGCGGGCAGCTGTCGTCGTAGTTCGGCGTGCGCCTCGGCGACGTCGAAGCCGGGATCGGCCGACACGAGATAGCCGACGAGCAGACTGTTGCCAGCCGCGGACTTGCGGACCGCGGCCGCGGCTCCGCTCACGCCGGGCAGGTTCTGCAGAGCGTTGTCGATCTCGCCGAGTTCGATGCGCCGTCCGCCGACCTTCACCTGGTCGTCGGCGCGGCCCATGAACAACAGGCCGGCGGTGTCCAGGCGCACGAGATCGCCGCTGCGATAGGCGCGTTCCCAGCCGAGCGTGGGCATCGGTGCGTACTTCTCCGCGTCCTTCGCGGGATCGAGGTAGCGTGCCAGGCCGACGCCGCCGATAACCAGTTCGCCGACCTCGCCTTCGGCCACCGGCTGGCCCTGGGCGTCGACGACCGCGAGATCCCAACCGCGCAGCGGCAATCCGATACGGACCGGGCCGTCACCTCCCAGCGGGGCGGCGCACGCCACGACCGTCGCCTCGGTGGGGCCGTAGGTGTTCCACACCTCGCGGCCGGTGACGGCGAGCCGGTCGGCGAGCTCGGGCGGGCAGGCCTCGCCGCCGAAGATCAACAGCCGCACGGCTTCCAGCGCCTCCGGCGGCCACAGGGATGCCAGCGTGGGAACCGTCGACACGATCGTGATGTCGCGCGCCACCAACCACGGCCCGAGGTCCATCCCGCTGCGGACCAGCGAGCGCGGTGCGGGCACCAGGCACGCGCCGTTGCGCCACGCCAGCCACATCTCCTCGCACGAGGCGTCGAACGCGACCGACAGTCCGGCCAGGACACGGTCGTGCGGGCCGATCGGGGCGTCCGGCAGGAACATGGCCGCCTCGGCGTCGACGAACGCCGCCGCGTTGCGGTGGGTGACCGCGACGCCCTTCGGCTTGCCGGTGGAACCGGAGGTGAAGATGATCCACGCGTCGTCGTCGGGTGTGGGGCGGGCAGGGGGTTGCGCAGGCGTCGACGCCGGTTTCGTCGAACGGGGTCCGTCGGCGTCGACGATGGCGTCGACCTCGGCCTCGCCGAAGACGAGCTCGGCGCGTTCGTCCGGGTCGTCGGCGTCGACCGGCACATACGCGGCGCCGGCATAGAGGGTCGCCAGGATCGCGACGTACAGGTCCCGCGACCCCGACGGCATCCGGATGCCGACCCGGCTTCCCCGCCCGACGCCGACCTCGCCGAGACGTGCGACCGTGCGGCGGACCACGGCCAGCAACTGGCCGTAGGTGAGGGTCATCTCGCCGTCGTCGATGGCCGCGGCATCCGGGTGTGCACGCGCGGTGGCGGTGAGCACGTCGCAGAGGGTGCGCGGCGGGTCTGCCTGTGCAGACAGGAGGAATCGAGGTGGAATGGGCACCTAAACGGCACCTGCCGGGCGCATCCGCGATCTGGTCACGAGTCCGAGAATATAGCCGACGAAGGTGACCGAACGACCTCGACACCATGAACGGCGACCCCGACGAACGGACTGAAACGGACGCTCCCGGGGTGTACGTTCGGGCACAGGAGGAATCTGATGCCCATCGTTCATCACCGTCGGCCGAGCCTGCGGTCGTTCCCCATCTGGTTCGGTGCGCGTGCGCTGCTGAAACCGACCCTGGCGCTGTGGCCGGTCAACAAGCAGGGGCTGGCGGGGCTGTTCCTCATCGACCGCATCTTTGCCGTTGGACCCAAACCCCGCGGCGTGGTCCGTGAGCAGCTGGTCCTCGCCGGGCGACCCGCCGAGCTGATCATGCCGGTCGGACCGTCCCGCCGGGACGGCGACACCGCGATGCTCTACCTGCACGGCGGGGCCTTCGTGGTCTGCGGGCTCGGCACCCACCGATCGATCGCCGCGCGGATGGCGCGGGCGTGTGAGGTGCCGGTGTTCTCACTCGAGTACCGGCAGCTGCCGAAGGCCGGTGTCGGGACGTCCGTCGTGGACGCGGTCGACGCCTACGCCGAGCTGATCAACGAGCGTGGCTTCCGGCGGGTGATCGTCGCCGGTGACTCGGCCGGCGGTTTCTTGGCCGCGAAGGTGGTCGAGGCGGCCACGGCGCGCGGCCTGCCCACACCCACGGCGCTGATCGGGTTCTCGCCACTCCTCGACATGGACCTGGGGGTCCACCCGGACCGTTCGAGTCGATCCGACGCCTATCTGCCCAAGTCGAAGATGGCCCGGTTGGCGCCCCAGTTCGATCAGGGGCCCGTCCAGCTGACCGGTGTGCGCCGCATCGCCGACGCCGATCTCACCTCGTTCCCGCCGACCGTGCTGGTCGCGGCCGAAGGTGAGATGCTCGAGCCCGACGTCATCGACCTCGTCGAGTCGCTCGACGCTGCGGGCGTCACGGCCGTGGCGCACCTCTACGCATGGCAGGTGCACGCCTTCCCGGTGTTGAGCGCCCGCCACCCGGAGACCCTGGACGCGGTCGAGGTGACCGCGGCCTTCGCCGCCGAAGCGATCCGAGAGGGCAAGAGCACTGACGAGCGAACGGGCAAACGGGCCGGCTGACGGGGTGAGTGCCCCGAACCCGGCGACTCCGGATGCGGTGAACCCGGGGCAGTCGTACGCCGACGAGCTGGAGACCAGACCGCCAGGCGCAGTGGACGCCCGATTCACCCTCGCCGCCGAACGAACGCTGCTCGCCTGGGTCCGGACCGCACTCGGCTTCATGGCGGCCGGTATCGCGGTGGTCTACCTCGCTCCCGACGAGACGACGCCGATGGTCGACATCACGCTCGGCGTCGTGATGGTCGGACTCGGTGCCTCGCTGGCGGTTCTCGGGGCCTGGCGGTGGCGACGGACCACGCGAGCGCTGACCTCCGGTGGCGAGATGCCGGGGCCGACGCAGGTCATGCTTGTGGTCGCTGCGATAGTGGTGGTGGCCGTCCTCGTCGCGGTTGCCATGGTGATCCAGTCCTGACCTGCGCTCCACAACGGCACGCTGCCCATGTCGGCGGCCGCGACCATCAGCTGTCCACCACTGCAGGAGATCATCGTGACCACCGGCCCCGACTTCTCGCGGAGCGCGCAGACGTTCTCGATGACGCTGACCATCGTCGGCGCGACCATCCTCATCTTCTGCATCGGCTGGCTGACGGTCGGCTGGTGGCAGGACGGCCGGTGGTTCTGGGTGGTCGTCGGGATCGCCGTGGTGATCGTGAACGTCGTGCTGATCGCCATGCAGCTCCGCCGCCGCCTCGGTGAACGGGTCAAGGACACCGACGATCGCCCCCGGCGCCGTGGCCTGATCGACAACTTCGACGACCTCGACGACTGAGCTCACCCCTGCTCCCTGATCCGAGAGAACGACATATCCATTGCTCCCTGAGGTGCGAGGAGCGCTAGCGACGAGCCACGAAGGGCCTGGTGAGACACCTTGCGAGACCCTTCGTGGCTCGCTTCGCTCGCACCTCAGGGAGCGGTGGTTGGGCTCGCTTCGTTCGCACCTCAGGGAGCAGGAAACCGGGCCGCGTCACGAAGGGTCACGCCGTCAGCGAATCCGAGTCCTCGGGGTCGTCCTCGGCGAACTGCGTGCGGTAGAGCTCGGCATAGCGTCCGTTGCGCGCCAGGAGCGTCGGATGATCACCGCGTTCGACGACACGCCCGGCTTCGAGCACGACGATCTCGTCGGCGGCCCGGATCGTCGAGAGCCGGTGCGCGATGACGATCGAGGTCCGTCCCTCGAGGGCCTCGCCGAGCGCCGCCTGGACCGCCGCCTCCGACGTCGAATCGAGATGCGCGGTCGCCTCGTCGAGGATGACCACCGACGGTTGTGCCAGCAGCAGGCGGGCGATCGTCATGCGTTGGCGCTCACCGCCGGACAGCCGGTAACCGCGTTCGCCGACGACGGTGTCCAGTCCGTCGGGCAGCGAGCCGACCAGCTCGTCGAGCCGAGCCCGTCGCAGTGCGTCCCAGATCTCGTCATCGGACGTGTTCGGCTGGGCGAGCACGAGATTCGCCCGGATGGTGTCGTGGAAGAGGTGGCCGTCCTGGGTGACGAGACCGACGGTTCGATGGACCGATGCGGTCTGCAGTTTCCGGATGTCGACTCCGGCCAGCTGAATCGAGCCCTCGTCGACGTCGTAGAGGCGGGTCGCGAGACTCGCGATGGTCGACTTGCCGGCACCGGAACTGCCCACGAGAGCCACCATGCTGCCGGCCGGGACATCGAGGTCGACATGGTGCAGGACCGTCGTGCCGGCCCGATTGTCGAGCTGGGCAACCTCTTCCAGCGATGCCAGCGACACCTTGTCCGCCGCCGGATAGGCGAAGGACACGTCGTCGAATCGGACGGACACCGGCACGAGCCGCCCGCTCTCGGTACCGGGCACCGGGACCGCGTCGGGTGCGTCGGCGATGAGGGGTTGCAGGTCCAGGACCTCGAAGACGCGCTCGAAACTGACCAGGGCGCTCATGATCTCGACGCGTGCGTTCGCCAGGGCCGTGAGCGGCGCGTACATCCGGGTGAGCAACAGAGCCAGAGAGACGACCGCGCCCGCGGACAGATGATCCTGTACCGCAAGCCATCCGCCGAGCCCGTAGACCAGGGCGAGGGCCAACGCGGACACCAGCATCAGCGTCGTCATGAAGTACGCCTGCAACATCGACCGCCGTACGCCGATGTCGCGGACCCGGTCGGCGCGGTCGGCGAACTCGCGCGACTCGAGATCGGGGCGCCCGAACAGTTTCACCAGCGTGGCGCCGGGGGCGGAGAAGCGCTCGGTCATCTGCGTCGACATCCGGGCGTTGTGCTCGGCGGCCTCGCGGGAGAGCGCGGCCATGCGCCGGCCCATCCGCCGCGCCGGTATCACGAAGACCGGCAGCAGGATCAGCGCCAGCAACGTGATCTGCCAGCTGATCGCGATCATGACGCCCAGCGTCAGGGTGAGGGTGACGATGTTGGACACGACGCCGGACAAGGTGTCGCTGAATGCCCGCTGGGCGCCGATGACGTCGTTGTTGAGCCGGCTCACCAGGGCCCCGGTGCGGGTGCGGGTGAAGAACGCGATCGGCATCCGCTGCACGTGGTCGAAGACAGCTCGCCGTAGGTCGAGAATGAGACCCTCCCCGATGTTCGCCGACAGCCACCGGACCCCGATTCCCGCGGCGGCCTCGGCGACGGCGATCAGCGCGATGGCGACCGCGAGTCCGACGATCATCATCTCCGAGCCGCTCTCGGTGATGACGTTGACGACGCGACCCGCCAACAGCGGGGTCACGACGGTCAGCACCGCGGTGAAGACCGACAGCAGGAGGAACCATCCGATCCGGCGTCGGTGCGGTCGGGCGAACCCACCGATACGGCGAAGTGTCACCCGGCGGTCGCCCCGTAATCGCTTGCTGCTGGGCTGGGTGGAGGACTTGTACATCATGTCCCAGGCCACGGACTGCATACTCATGCCGTCCACGGTAGAACTTAAACCCAACTTGAGGTCCAGCTTTTTCGCTGCCAGAGGAATCCCGAGTGCGAACATGCTGGGTCGCCCCGGCCGGCTGAGGTCCCGTCCGGCTCCCGACGTCGGCGTCTGTCCGCATGCTCTACGTTGGTATGCGAGGTCACACGACGATGGGGCCGACTCCGCAGACCGGCCCGCGCCGGCGGGTGAGGGCCGGTGGCGAAGGAGCGATGGACATGGCAGAACTCAAGCTCGGTTTCAAGGCATCGGCGGAGCAGTTCGATCCGCGCGAGCTGGTGGAGATCGCGGTCGCGGCTGAAGAGCACGGCATGGATTCGGTTGCGGTGAGCGATCACTTCCAGCCCTGGCGGCACAACGGCGGCCACGCCCCGTTCTCGCTGGCCTGGATGGCGGCGGTCGGCGAGCGCACCAAGCGCGTGCAGATCGGCACCTCGGTCATGACCCCGACCTTCCGCTACAACCCCGCGGTCATCGCGCAGGCCTTCGCCACGATGGGCTGCCTCTACCCCGGACGCATCATGCTCGGTGTCGGCACCGGCGAAGCGCTCAACGAGTACGCGACCGGTTTCCAGGGAGAGTGGCCGGAGTTCAAGGAACGCTTCGCGCGCCTGCGCGAGTCGATCAAACTCATGCGCGAACTGTGGACCGGCGAAGAGGTCAACTTCGACGGCGAGTACTACCACACGCAGGGCGCCTACATGTATGACATTCCCGAGCAACCGATCCCGGTCTACGTCGCCGCCGGCGGGCCGGTGGTCGCACGCTATGCGGGCCGTGCCGGCGACGGTTTCATCTGTACCTCGGGCAAGGGGCCCGAGCTCTACACCGAGAAGCTGCTGCCCGCGGTCGCCGAGGGTGCGGCCAAGGCCGAGCGCGATGTCGACACCATCGACAAGATGATCGAGATCAAGATCTCCTACGATCCCGATCCCGAACTGGCGCTGGAGAACACCCGGTTCTGGGCCCCGCTGTCGCTGACCCCGGAGCAGAAGCACAGCGTCAACAGCTCGACCGAGATGGAGCGGCTGGCCGATGAGCTCCCGATCGAACAGGTCGCCAAACGGTGGATCGTCTCCTCCGACCCCGACGAGGCCGTCGAGAAGGTCAAGTTCTACACCGACGCCGGACTCAACCACCTCGTCTTCCACGCCCCCGGACACGACCAGCAGCGGTTCCTGGAGAACTTCGAACGCGACCTCGCCCCGCGCCTACGCAAACTCGGCTGATCACGAAAAATCCTGCGCGACAGCGGCGTCGAGCATCTCGAGCACTCGTCGGACGGGCGGCAGGTCGAGTCCGCTCTGTCGCACCCGGACCCGCACCTCGCGTGCGGGCGTCGGGTCGACAATGGGAACTGCCGTGACGCCGGGCGGCAGGTCGACGAGCGCGAGCCGGGGGACGACGGTGAGTCCGACCCCGGCCGCGACGAACCGTATCGCGGTCGGGTAGTCCTGGGTCTCGACGCTGAAGTCGGGTACGAAACCGACCGACGTACATGCGTCGAGCACTGCCTGCCGGCAGGGTCCCCGCGCCACGTCGTTGTCGACCCACGGCACCTGGGACAGTTCGCGCAGGGTCACCGATTCCAGCGCCGCCCATGCTGAATCCACGGGTACGACAGCGGAATACGGGTCGGTGGTCAGCCGGCGTCCGACGAACCCGGCCACGTCCGCGGACGGGCGTTGACTGTCCTCGACATAGATCTCGATGTCGGGTGCCGCCGACGACGGGCCCATCAGCTCGATGAGGCGGAGATCCAGTCGCAGTCCGGGGAATTCGCGCGAGATGGTGGCGACGATCGGCGGGATCCAGGTGGCGCCCGCCGAGGCGAAGTAGTTGATGCGCAGCTGACCGAGCCGGCCGTCGCGCAGCTCCGAGATCAGACCGTCGATACGGGCGATCTGCTCGAAGACGGTGTCGGACTCGCGGGCCAGGATGGTGCCGGCCTCGGTGGGCACGATGCCGCGACCGTCTCGCTTCACCAGCGACAGCCCGGTCTCGCGCTGCAGGGTGGCGATGTGCTGGCTGACCGCTGACGGCGTGTATCCGAGCGAGGCCGCGGCTCCGCCGATGGACTGCTCGCCGATGACCGAGCGCAGAACCCGAAGGCGATGGATGTCGACCATGGGGCGACGATACCGCGGCGACTGTGCAGCGGCGCTGAAATGTTCGGAACAAGTATTCACTTGTCCTGAAGTGCCGGATGAGTAAATCTGGAACACATGTCCTCGCGCCCGACACCGGCATCGGCTGGGTCCGCCACCGCATCCCTGCCGGCTCTGGCCGCCGTCGTCACCGTCGTGCTGTGGGCGTCGGCGTTCATCGGCATCCGCGCGCTCGGTGACACGTTCTCGCCGGGTTCCATGGCGTTCCTGCGGTTGCTGGCGGCGGTGATCCCGCTGACGCTCATCGTGATGGTGGTACGTCTGCGCGCACGGACAACCGGGGCGCCGGCCCGTCCGCTGCTACCGCGCGGCCGTGCGCTCGCCCTGGTGACGGCGTACGGGGTCGCCTGGTTCGCGGGTTACACCGTCCTGTTGAACTGGGCCGAACGCCACCTCGACGCCGGGACCGCGGCGCTGCTGGTGAACCTGGCACCGATCCTCGTGGCCGTCGCCGCGGGACTCTTTCTCGGAGAGGGGTTTCCGCGTCACCTCGTGATCGGTATGACGATCGCCTTCGCCGGCGTGGTGCTGATCGCCGTCGGCGGGTCCGCCACCGCGGACGCGCACGCCGACTGGCTCGGCATCGTGCTCGGGGTCGGCGCGGCGGTTCTGTACGCGACCGGGGTGCTGATCCAGAAATCGGCCCTACGCAGCGTCGACGCGCTGACCGCGACCTGGCTCGGTGCGGTCGCCGGTCTCGTGGCCACCGCGCCCTTCGCCCCCGTGGCCGTAACCGAACTGTCCGGCGCCGAGTCGGGGGCGATCTGGGCGGTGATCTACCTCGGGGTCGGGCCGACCGCGATCGCGTTCTCCACGTGGGCCTATGCGCTGGCCCGCACTGATGCGAGTGCGATGGCGGCCACCACCCTCGTGGTCCCCGCAATCGTCATCGTCCTGTCGTGGGCGCTGCTCGACGAGTTGCCCACCGGTGTCGGCATCGTCGGCGGACTCCTCTGTCTCGGCGGGGTCGCCATCGCCCGGCGGTTGCTGCCGATGAGGCCGCGTACGGGCCGGTCGGCGCGTAGCCTGGACGTGTCGTCGCCGGCGATGACGCCCTCCTATACACGACGCGTTCCCGGCACGACCGCAACCGAGGAGACATCGCCATGCGCAAGTTCGTCGCCGGCCTCGCCATCGGCGGATCGCTGACTTTCGCCACGGCGACAACGCTTCTGGCTGTCGACTCGGAGTCGCCCGCGGCGTCGCCCAGTGTGAACTGCGGACCGCTCGCCGGTTCCGGACCGATCCCCGGGTGTTCGTACCGCGTCGACGGGACCCGGTTGCAGATCAGTCTCTACAACAACGCGACGCGCAATCCGGCGGTGGAATGCACCCTCACTCCGAGCGGCGCGGTCCATCCCACCGGCGCAACCACGATGGGGCCGGGGTCGCGTGGGGTTCTCACGGCGTCGGTGTATCCGAATGTGCCGAGGACCTTCGTCGTCCATTGCCTCGGCGGCGGTGCGGGCGCCGACCGCGTGGACCGGCAGACCACGATCACCGCGCGCGCCGAGACGCCGGAGCCGGCGCGGACGACGCCTTCGGTCCGCCATACGTCACCGGCGCCCGTCCCATCGGCGCCTTCGACGTCATCCGAACCGGAGGGCCCCGCCGAGATCACCACGACACCCCCGACCACCGAGGACGCCGCACCGGAGCGCGCCGTGACCACGACGACCACCACGACGGTTCCCGCCGCATCCTGATTCGCTACGGTTTTCGCATGGATCGTGACCGCATGGTGGATGTCGGAGTCGGGCTGGTGTCCCGGTTCGGCGCCAAGACGCTGAGTCTGACGTCGGTGGCCCGGCACGCCGGGGTGGCGCGGGCGACCGCCTACCGGATGTTCGGCGGCCGCGAAGCGCTGGTCACGGCCATCGTGGAACGCGAGGTGTCGCTGCTGCGGGTCAAGTTGATCGAGTGGTCGGCGACCGCGCCCGACGCGGCGGGCAAGATCCACGCGCAGGTGGTGAACGTGCTGCCCTACATCCGCAACCACGACGCGTTGCAGTACGTGCTGCGCAAGGAGCCGGAGGAAGTGGTCCGCGCGCTCGTCGCCACCAACGATTCGGCCGGGCCCACGCTCATCCATCAGATCGTGTCGGAGGCCCTGCCCGATCTGGAACCCGAGATCGGGGACGAGCTGTTCCCCACCCCGCGGGGTGCCGCGGAGTTCCTCGTGCGCACCATCTACTCCCTCATGCTCATCCCCGACAGCTTCTTGAGTGACGAGCAGATCGCCGAACTGGTCGTGCGGGCGATCGTCCGAGACGACACCGAGAGCGGTGGCGCGCCGACGGGCGGCAACCGGCCGGGCCCGGTCCGATGACCGGCGAGCACGTGTCCGACGAAACCGCGATCCCCGTCGTGGGGATGCTTCGGCCGCGCTGGGGAGACCCGGCGCGCACGGCCGAACTGCCCGGCGCCGCGGCTGCGCTGTCCGGGGACCGGAAAACCGACGCCGGCGTCGACCCGGACACCATCTCGCCGGCTCGGTCGGCGGTCGATGCTGCTGTCCGCGAAGAGATTTCGGCTGTCGTCGGCGCCGACCACGTCTCCGACGCGGACGCGACACGGGTACAGCACACGCGCGGGTACTCCACCCCGGACATCCTGCGGTTGCGCGCGGGTGACGCCGACGACGCGCCCGACCTCGTCGTGTACCCGGGCGACCACGAGGAAGTTGTCGCGATCCTGCGGTTGTGTTCGGAGCGACGGATCGCGGTGGTGCCGTTCACCGGCGGGACGTCCGTGGTGGGTGGGTTGACGCCCGACCGCGCCGGATTCGCCGGCGTGATCAGTCTCGACCTGCGCCGTCTCGACCGCGTGGTGGAGATCGATGAGATCTCCCGGACGGCGACCCTGCAGGCCGGTCTGCGCGGACCCGCGGCCGAGGCGCTCCTGCGCGAGAAGGGTTGGACCATCGGTCATTTCCCGCAGTCCTATGAGGGCGCCGGGATCGGTGGTTATGCCGCCACTCGTTCGGCCGGCCAGTCGTCGGCGGGTTACGGGCGCTTCGACGAGATGGTCGAGGGTCTCGTGTTGGCGACTCCGCGAGGAACGATCGAACTCGGTACCGCGCCGCGGTCGGCGGCCGGACCCGACCTGCGTCAGCTGGTCCTCGGGTCCGAGGGCGTGTTCGGTGTCATCACGAGCGTGCAGATCCGTATCCGGCCGGCCCCGACGACCCGCGTCTTCGACGCCTGGCGGTTCGCCTCGTTCGCCGAGGGCGCAACAGCTCTCCGTCGGCTGGCCCAGGACGGTCCCCTGCCGACGGTTCTCCGGCTGTCCGACGAGGTGGAGACGGCGTTGAATCTCGCTGATCCCGCCGGCGCCGGGAGCGAAGCGAGCGGGCCGGATGACACCGGCGCCGGGAGCGAGCACGGCGATGACGGGGCCGGGTGCCTGGTCGTCGCCGGGTATGAGGGCGCGGCCGACGAGGTGGCGCGGCGACGCGATGCGGCGTCGTCGATGTTGATCGAAGCCGGTGGCAGCGCACTGGGAGATGGTCCCGGGGAGGCCTGGCGGACAGGACGTTT
Organism: Gordonia sp. ALPHA1B1; assembly: GCF_005502615.1. Taxonomy (NCBI): domain Bacteria; kingdom Bacillati; phylum Actinomycetota; class Actinomycetes; order Mycobacteriales; family Gordoniaceae; genus Gordonia; species Gordonia sp. ALPHA1B1. The sequence goes on from NZ_SCOC01000012.1 coordinate 94,770, forward strand.
CGCGGGACCGTACCTTCGCGACCCGTTGCTCGATGCCGGGGTGTTGGTCGAGACGCTCGAGACCGTCGCGTTCTGGTCGCGGCTGCACGACGTGCGCGCCGCGGTGACGGCCGCGCTGACGGACTCGCTCACCGCGTCGGGTACGCCGCCGCTGATCATGTGCCACGTGAGTCACGTCTACGAGTCGGGTGCCTCGCTGTACTTCACGGTCGTCGCACCGTTCGCCGACGACCCGCTGGCGCAGTGGGCGGCGGCGAAAGTCGCGGCCAGTTCCGCGATCCGGGCGTCCGGCGCCAGCATCACCCATCATCACGCGGTCGGGCGGGATCACCGTGACGCGTACCACGACGAGATCGGGCCCCTGGCCCTGGACGCGTTGCGGGCGGTCAAGGCGTCGCTCGATCCCGACGGTGTGTGCAATCCGGGTATCCTGCTCTGACCCTCGATCCGAGGAGCGGGATACCGCGCCCGCCCGCCACTATGCTGGGGCGCATGGCCACGGATAGAGTCCAGACCGCCAACGCCGACGGACCCGCGAGCGCGGATCAGGTCGTCTCCGACCCCACGACCAGCATCTACATCGCCTCGGCCGAAGGTGAGACCGGTAAGTCCATCGTCGCGCTGGGGTTGCTGGCCCTGCTGTCGGCGACCGGCGGGCGGGTCGGGGTGTTCCGTCCGATCTCGCGGACGGCCGCGGAGGATCGTGATCCGATCCTCGATCTCCTCCTCGACTACGAATCCGCAGACCTCCCGTACGAGGACTGTCTCGGTGTCACCTACGAGGAGGTGCACAACGATCCCGAGGGCGCGGTCGCCGAGATCGTCGCGCGATTCCACGCCATCCAGTCCCGCTGCGACCGCGTGGTCATCGTGGGTTCGGATTACACCGACGTCGGCACCCCGTCGGAGCTGAGCTACAACGCCCGGATCGCCGCGAATCTCTCGGCGCCGATGGTGTTGGCGATCAAGGCGATCGACCGGTCGCCGGAAGAGATGCACGGTCTGGCCGAGGGGTTGATCGCCGAGGTGACCGCTGCCCATGCCACCCCCGTCGCGCTCGTCGCCAACCGGTGCGACCCCGATCGCCTCGACGAGATCCGGGACCAGTTGCGCAGCACCGGGATTCCGGCGCTGTGCCTACCCGAGGAGCCGGTGCTCTTCGCCCCCACGATGGGGGAGCTCAAGGAGGCGCTCGGCGCGACGATGTACAGCGGTGACGAGGAACTGCTCGACCGCGAGGCGCTCCGGGTGATGGTCGGTGGCATGACCGTCGAGCACATCCTGGAACGGCTCACCGACGGCACCGTGGTCATCACGCCCGCCGACCGGTCGGATGTTCTCCTCGCACTCGTGAACGCCAACACCGCACAGGGTTTCCCGCGTCTCGCCGGCATCATCCTCAACGGCGGACTCAAGCCGCACCCGATGATCGAGGCGCTGGTGAGTGGGTTGAAGCCGACCCTGCCGATCATCAGCTGCCCGCAGGGCACCTACGACACCGCGCGTACCGCCGCCCACACGCGCGGCAAGGTGGGGGTGGGCTCGGTACACAAGATCGAGGCCGCGCTGGCGATGATGGAGACCCATGTCGACCCCGAGAAGGTCATGCGCAACCTCAACGTGTCGACGCCGACCGTGGTGACGCCGCAGATGTTCGAGTACCGGCTGATCTCCCGTGCGCGCGCCGACCGGAAGCACATCGTGTTACCGGAGGGCGACGACGACCGAATCCTACGGGCCGCCAACAGGCTTGCGCGGCGCAGCGTTGCCGACCTCACTCTGCTCGGTGATCCCGAAGCGGTGCGCGAGCGCTCCATCGAACTCGGACTCGACCTCTCCGACGTCAGGGTCATCGACCCGGCCGAGTCGGAGTATCTCGACGAGTTCGCCCGGATCTACACCGAGCTGCGCAAGCACAAGGGCATGGATCTGGAACGGGCACAGGAGAAGATGCGGGACGTGTCGTACTTCGGCACGATGATGGTGCACACCGGGCGCGCCGACGGGATGGTGTCGGGGGCGTCGCACACCACGGCCCACACGATCCGGCCGGCCTTCGAGATCATCAAGACCAAACCGGGGGTGTCCACCGTGTCGAGCGTGTTCTTCATGTGCCTGGCCGACAAGGTGCTCGCCTATGGGGACTGCGCCATCGTCCCGGATCCGTCCGACGAACAGCTCGCCGACATCGCCATCTCCTCGGCGCAGACGTCCGCGGCCTTCGGTATCGATCCCCGGGTCGCGATGCTGTCGTACTCGACCGGGACGTCGGGATCGGGCGCCGACGTCGAGAAGGTCAAGACCGCAACCGAACTCGTGCGCGAGCGGCAACCCGACCTCTTGGTCGAGGGGCCGATCCAGTACGACGCCGCGGTGGAACCCTCGGTGGCGAAGACCAAGATGCCCGACTCGCCGGTGGCCGGCCGTGCGACCGTGCTGATCTTTCCCGACCTCAACACGGGCAACAACACGTACAAGGCGGTGCAGCGCAGCGCAGGGGCGGTCGCGATCGGTCCGGTGCTGCAGGGCTTGAACAAGCCGATCAACGACCTGAGCCGCGGCGCCCTCGTCTCCGACATCGTGAACACGGTGGCCATCACCGCGATCCAGGCCCAGCAGGAAGGTGTGGACCCACTCGCCGAGAACGTCGCCTCCGCCGAGGCCGAGGGTCCCCGATGAGCGGGGCGTCGGGTGCGGTGCTGGTGCTCAACGCCGGCTCGTCGTCGCTGAAATATCAACTTGTGCAACCGGCGGACGGCACGGTGATCGCGGAGGGCATCGCGGAGCGGATCGGCGACTCCGGTTCGTCGATGACGCACGAGCAGAACGGTGAGACCGTCACCGAGACACTGGAACTCGACGATCACCTCGCCGCGGTCCGACGGGCGGAGCGCTTCTTCGCCGACAACGGAACCGATCTGGCCGACGCGGGACTGAGTGCGGTCGGGCATCGGGTGGTGCACGGTGGCCGGTCGTTCTACGAGCCGACGGTGGTGACCCCCGAGGTGATCTCGGAGATCGAGCGGATCTCCCCGCTGGCGCCGCTGCACAATCCGGCCAACCTGGTCGGCATCCTGGCGGCTCGGGAGTTGCTCCCCGACGTCCCCTCGGTAGCCGTGTTCGACACCGCGTTCTTCCATGGGCTCCCCGACGCGTCGGCGACATACGCGATCGACCGTGCGGTCGCCGACGAACATGCCATCCGCCGCTACGGTTTTCACGGCACCAGCCACGAATACGTCTCCGGCCGGGTGGCCGAGTTCCTCGACCGCGACCCGGCGTCGCTGAACCAGATCGTGCTGCACCTGGGCAACGGCGCGTCGGCGTCGGCCATCGCGGGCGGGCAGCCGATCGACACGTCGATGGGTATGACCCCGCTCGAGGGACTGGTGATGGGAACCCGCAGCGGTGACCTCGACCCCGGGCTGGTCCTGCATCTGAACCGGGTGGCGAACCTGTCCGTCGACGAGATCGACACGCTGCTCAACAAGCGTTCGGGACTTCGAGGTCTGTGCGGCGAGAACGATTTCCGTGCCATCACCGAGCTGATGGACAACGGTGACGACGCCGCCCGACGCGCCTTCGACGTCTACATCCACCGCCTGCGCCGCTACCTCGGCGCCTACGCCTTCGCCCTAGGCCACGTCGATGCCATCACGTTCACGGCCGGCGTGGGGGAGAACTCCGCAGTCGTCCGCGCCCGTGCGCTCGCGGGGTTGGAAGGGTTCGGGATCATCGTCGATGACGAGCGAAACGCGGTTCGTGGCAAGGAGGCTCGACGTATCTCGGCGGATGACAGTGCGGTGGACGTGCTTGTTGTGCCTACCAATGAGGAGTTGGCCATCGCGCGGCAGTCGGCGGCGGTGGTCGGGGGCTGACCCTCTGCCCGAGGGGGGGCCGCGCGTCTCGCTGTAGGGATACTTGCGCCGGGTCTTTGAACAAGCGCACCGGGGGGGTACCCCTGCTTGGGATTGGGTGGTGTCCTGTTCTGTCTGGCGAGTTGATGCGCGCTCCGGAAGTTACGTGAGTGCCAGTGAGTGGGGGTGGTCGGCATCGTTCGCCGCCTACTCGGCCGTTCCCATTTACAACCCTGCTCGCTGCGGCGACGACGTCATGAGTCGGGAGCGAAGTAGTATTCGGGGATGACTAACCAGCCACCCGACGACTATCTCACGTCCCTCCTTGGCCGCCTATTGGTCGGCTGGGAGAACGAAGTAGTTGAGTTCAAGGAGGCCGGTGATGGATTCTCCACTAGCAAGATCGGGGAGTACTTCTCTGCTCTTTCTAACGAAGCCAACCTGCGGGGAGAGGCAGCAGGATGGTTGGTATTCGGCGTAAGTAACCGCACGCGTGAGGTGGTTGGCACCGTCTATAGGCCAGAACGTGATCGGCTACAGAGCTTGAAGATGCAGATCGCAAACGGCACTGAACCTAGCTCAACGTTCCGCGAGATCCACGAACTAGACCATCCCTCAGGGCGCGTGCTGCTCATGGAGATACCAGCTGCGCCTCGTGGTATTCCTATCGCTTGGAACGGCCACTACTATGCGCGAGCTGGCGAGAGTCTGACGTCACTTGCACTGGATAAGCTAGACGAGATTCGCGGACAGACTCTCGAGGACTGGTCTGCTGTAGTAGTGCCGGACGCGACGCTCGCCGATCTCGATCCCGCCGCCCTGAGTAGGGCGCGCGAGGCTATCGAGAAGAAATTCACTAATCGATCCCGAGGCGTCGATGTCACTGACTGGCCCATCGAAACGCTCTTAGACAGAGCGCGACTCACCATCAACGGGCAGATGACGCGTGCCGCACTACTCCTCCTGGGGACCTCCGAGTCCGCGTGGCGACTATCGCCAAATCCGGCACAGATGACTTGGAACCTCATTGGCCAGGAGAGTGCCTATGAGCATTTCAGTCCTCCCTTCTTGCTGAACACCACTGAGCTGTTCCAGCGAATTCGAAACATTCGAATACGGTTGCTGCCCGAGGATCAGCTTCTACCCGAGGAGGTTTCAAAATATGACCAGCAATCCGTCTTGGAGGCTCTCCACAACTGCATTGCACATCAAGACTATTCGCGAAACTCTCGCATTCTTGTAACCGAATATCCCGATCGGTTGCTGTTTCAGAACGCTGGGTCCTTCTTCGAGGGCCACCCCGACGACTACGTCCAGAGCACTCGCGTGCCGCTCGGGTATCGCAATCCGTTCTTAGTGCAGGCAATGGTGGAGCTCAATATGATAGACACCATGGGTTATGGCATCCGGCGCATGAACAACAGCCAGGCGAAACGCTATCTCCCATTACCTGATTACGATCTCTCTCAACCCAGTACGGTGAAGCTCGTGATTCACGGCGGCGTGGTTGACACTGCCTACACGCGACTTCTCCTCATGCATACGGACCTGCCATTTACTGATATTCTTGCACTTGACAGAGTCCAGAAGAAGCTGTCCCTACCTGACGATGCAGTCCGTCGATTACGTCAGGCAAAGTTGATCGAGGGCCGTCGCCCGAATTTGCATGTGGCCGCAAACGTCGCGGCGGCTACAGCGAGCAAAGTGGAGTACATCCGGACGAGGGCGCAGGACGACGAACACTACGCCAAGATGATCACGGACTACCTAACGAAGTTCACTAGCGCTACGCGGAAAGACATCGATTCTTTGATCAAGGACAAGCTCAGCGAGGCCTTGGATGACCGTCAGAAAGCGACCAAGATCTCCAATCTACTCACCAAGATGAAGCGCAACGGGCAGATCCGAAACGCAGGCACGAGGAGCCATCCACGGTGGGAGTTGGGACGGTAGACGGCATCTGCAACGCACCGCGCGGTTAAAGTGTGATTTGGGACACCGGGTCAGACGTACCCGCTGGTCAGGGGCTATTTTTTCACTCGACACGAAGCGTAGGTTGCCGAAAGAATGCAGAAACGGGGTAGCGGGTAGCGACTGAGGACTCCCCCACGTCAAGAGCCGTTGGGTGTGCCGACTACCAGTACCTTCTGATAGGAGGCTGCAGCAGGCAAGGCAGCCGCGTTCACTACGTAACCAATCGCGGACGATCACGTCCACGTGCCTCCCTCTAGCGACAGTCGCCAACGCGGCCGTTGAGTGCCTGATAGTCACAGGGAATCTACCCCTTCGTGCGATCGTGAGCCGCTCCGTGTACGGGCATCCAGAGCCTCGGGCGGCTCGTTCTTCGGTCATCGGTTCATCGCCGGGTCGGTGGCATGCCGGGTCCGCTGGGCATCGGTCCGCCTCTGTTGACGCGAAGCTCAGACGTGCGAGTAGTTGTGCGAATAGCGACCGCTGGGCGGGGACGCCCGAGATCAACGGGTGGATGACCATGGTCACCCGCCCGAGATCAACGGGTGGATGACCATGGTCACGGTGTCGCCGAAGAACGCCCCGTCGATCTCTTCGCGATGTAACGGGCGAGCGCTGCCGATCATCTCGGGCACTGCCGGATCGGTGTCGGCGACAGCCTCGTCGGAGGCCTGGGTCAGACCGGCCAACTGCGAGGGGCCACGACGACCTCGTCGGTCGCCGGGGTCACCAGTGCGTTCTCGGTGTCCTCGGTGTACCAACCGGCCGGGTCGGCTATCAGGACCAGGAACCGGATTTGGTGGTCTCTGTGCTGACGACGATCGCGGCCCTAGAGCTACCGACCTCCCGCCGACGACGGCATCGATGAGCGTGCCGTAATACTCATGACCGAAGGTGGTTTCGAGGGCGGTGTCAGTATTGGCATGGTGTTTGTCCTATGAACGAGACAGCCATCAGCGGTGATGACGCAAGTTTGTTGGTTTGCGGGTGGTCGCCGATCACGGATTCGGAATAATGGTGCAGCACAGCAGATTTACGTGGACCATGGACGCCTCAGGCGTCGACATTGCGTCCGAAACTCATCAGATACTCGAAGGTTGACATGAAAGCTCGGAAGGGAGGACGAGCGTCGGGGAAGCGCGGCGGGCCGCTGAGCTCGGGCAGCGATCGGACAAGTGCCAGGATGGTTCGAGACGAAGTGTCGTGCCCCTACCACGCGCCACCGACAGGATGCGCTCTGCGACTTGACCACGAAAAGCATTGCGCACCAGAGGCATAGCAGCTACACTCGAACATGTATTCGCGCAAATGTCTCCGGGGGGTGACCATGTCTGACGAATCCGCTACGCCGCAACCGCGCGCCGTCGAGCTGGTGGCCGAGCTGCACGCGACCCTCGACAAACTGCAGACCGTCGACTTGTCCCCATGCACCGACGAAGAGCTGATGGAAGTCGCCGCCGCGACCGAATGCGCCATCGCTCGAACCACTTACGCCGGCGACCGACAGATCGCTGAGGTCGAGGCTCGCGATCTACCCCGCAAGACCGGCTGCCGCACTCTCATGCAGTTCATGACCCACCGGCTGCGGATCTCCAACCCGCTGCGTCGACGCAAGCAGCTGAACGCCACCGCCGCGCTGACTTGCCTCAACGGCGACCGTCTCGAACCTGAACACCCCACGCTGGCAGAGGCTTTCGCCAAGGGTGCCGTGGGAACCGGGCACGTCCAGGCCGCCATCGACGTCCTCGACCAGATCCCGCATGCTGTCGAACACGACATCAAGGTCGCCGCCGAGCGACAGATGGCCGAGATCGCCGAAGCTCACACGCCTGCCGAGATCACCCAGCTCGGCTCGCGGCTGCTTGCCCACCTCGATCCCGACGGAACCCTGGCCGACGACACCGACCAGAAAAGGCGCCGCGGCCTGTGGATCGGCCGGCAACGAGCCGATGGCACCGCCAAGATATCGGGCACCCTGACACCCGCACTCGCCGCCCGACTGACCATGATGTTCGCGGTGTGGGGCAAACCCGGACTCAACAACCCCGATGACCCCGCCTCACCCCAAGGCCCGGCCGGCACCGCCGACCCCGACGCCCTGACCGCCGCAGCCGACCGCGACGGCCGCACCCTCGCCCAGACCAATCACGACGCACTCGACGCCGCATTCGCCGCCGGATTCGCCGACGGAACACTCGGCACCTCGCACCGCGGCCTGCCCGTGCAACTGATCATCAAAGCCGACCTCGGGGACCTGATCCGCGAAGCCGGACTGGCGACCACCGCCACGGGAACCCTGCTGCCCATCCGGGACTTGATCGCGATGGCCGGTGACGTCCAACCGTGGTTGGCGATCTTCAAAGACGCCACCACTGTGCCGCTGCACTTCGGACGGGGCAAACGTCTGGCCACCCGCGAACAGCGCCTCGTCTCTTTCGCCCGTCCCGACGGGGAAGTGTGTTCGGCACCCGGGTGCGATCAGCCCGCCACCCACGTCGAGCTTCATCACGCCGAACGAGACTGGGCCAAGGGCGGTCTCACCGACATTGACGACCTCGCCCCCGCGTGTCCGCGCCACAACCGGATGGTCGGTGACCAGCCCGGCCAGTACACCACGCACATCGAGCGCTCTGGACCTGATGAAGGCCGCTGCGTCTGGCGATTGAACGCCGAACCCGGCGCCCCACCCAATCCCGGTCGCCTGAACCGCCGACCCGACATACCGCGGCGGTTCACGACACACCTGAACACCGTGCGCGACGAGATTCACGGGCCACCACCCCGAGGGTTTCGCGGGCTCGGTCGCCGGACCCTTCGTGACGCGCCCTCCGCAAGCTCCGGGCGCTCCTCAGGGAGCAGGGGTGACGCGCTCTCCGCAAGCTCCGGGCGCTCCTCAGGGAGCAGGGGTGACGCGCCCTCCGCAAGCTCCGGGCGCTCCTCAGGGAACCGGGCTGACGCGCCTTCCGCAAGCTCCGCAGGGAGCAGGGGGCCCGACGATCGAGCGCGCCGCTCATGGCTGAAAACCAGCCACGTCATCGACGTCCGACCGCCACTGCGCGTGCGTCGCAGCACCCGTCCGTCACCGGTCGAGGCCCACCTCGCGGAGCTCCTGGGCGAAGACCCGCTCGTGCGCAACGCAGCAGGGACGTTCTTCGGACAGCCCTAGAACAACGTATTCGGCCGGACGTAGTTGGCGAGGTCGACGAGCATGAACCGGTGGTCCCGGTTGGTGCGGGTCAGGCGGGCCAGCTGGCGCAGCGAACGTTCGGTGCCGGTGCGAATGCCGTACTCGGTGAACGGGAAGCCGAGCAGCGTCGAGGGCTCGTTGTCCTGCTTGGCATCGTCGGGATTGTCGTGGATCCAGCCCAGTGCGGTGCCCAGCACGATGAGCAGCATCCGGGCCTTGCGCGGTTCGGTGTCCGGGATCTGCTCGAGACGTCGTGCGGCCTCGACGATCTGCTCGCGGGTCACCTGCGAGGTGGGTCGCCCGTGCACGAGCGCGATGATCGCCGTCGCACGCGCCGTGTTGAAGTGGCGACTCGTCGCCGGCACCTCGTCGAGCGGCTGGATCGCGGCGTCGATGTCGCCCGCCGCCACGGCGAGCCGGGCCAGACCGAACGCGGCGGTCACGATGCTGTGATCGGTCAACCACAGATCGTGATAATGGTGCTGCGCTACGTCATACAGTTTGGCGATCTTCTCCGCGGACTTCGCGGGGCCCTTCTCGTCGGCGAGCCAGCGGCCGATGAGTTCGGCCGTCCCGGCGACGGCGAGCTTGGGCGCGACCTCGCCCGGCATCGCGCCGAGGACCTCGTCGAAGCGTTCATAGGCCAGTTCGGGTTCGTCGTTCATCAACGCGCAGATGCCCATGTACCACTCGACCCGCCACGAATCGCCGTGGTGGGCGCGGACTTCCTGGAGAAGGGCGAGCGCGGTGTCGACGTCGTCGAGCTGCAGATGCGCGCGGGCCTCGGCGAGGTCGATCTCTCGCGACGGGTGGGCGTTCTTGACCGGCCGGCCGCCGAAGAGTGAGGCGAAACCCTCTGCCCGGGCGGTGTTGATGGAATCCAGGGTCTGTCGCGGGTCCGACAGCGCCGCCGAGGTGAGCAGACTCGCCGCCGGGTCGAGGGGGTTGACCAGCGGGACGGGCAGAGCGTTGGCGATGTCGACCGGATCGTAGAACGCCGCCTGATCGGGGTCGAAGAAGCCGTCGACCGGCGCGAGCATCAGGTCGGTGCCGAACGTCGAGCGCTGCGGCGTGAAGACCGTGGACAGCGCGGGCCGCGGGACCCCCGTGTGCACGGCGACCGTCTCGCGCAACACGTTCAGCACCTGGGTGCTCATCTCCTCCGCGGAGACAAACCGATCGGCCGGGTCGGGGGCGGTGGCGCGTTGCAGGAGGCGGTAGTACGACGGATTGTTGCGGAAGACAGGCGTTTTTGACGCGGCGGGCAGACCGTCGACGTAGCGTCCGTTCCGCATCTCCATCGGCACGGTCAGGACCGCGAGAGTGCGCCCGATGCTGTAGATGTCGGTCGCGATCTGCGGTCCGGTCTTCACGATCTCCGGTGCCTGGAACCCGGGCGTGCCGTAGAGGTGCCCGTAGCCGTTGATAGGCGAGACGGCGCCGAGGTCGATCAGCTTCACCTCGTCGCTGCCGACCATGATGTTCTCGGGTTTGACGTCGTTGTAGACCAGGCCGACCGAGTGCAGATAGCCCACGGCGAGAAGCACTTCCAAAATGTAGGCCAGGCCCTGCTCCACCGACAGCAGGGAGTTGTCCGGATCGCCCGCGGTGATCTGTTTGAGCGTCTGGCCGCCGATGTACTCCATCACGATGTAACCGAAGCGGTCATCGTCGTCGACGTGCTCGACGAAATTGTAGATCTTGACGATCCCGGGATGGTTGACCGAGGCCAGGAACTGCCGTTCCGCGACCGCGACGCGCTGCGCCTCCGAATCCGAGGAATTCAGCAGGCCTTTGAGGACGACGGGCCGGTCGCTCACGTTGCGGTCGATGGCCAGGTAGATCCAACCGAGGCCGCCGTGGGCGATGGCGCCGGCGATCTCGTACTGGTCGGCGACCAATGTTCCGGGAGCCAGTCCCGGGACGAAGGAGTACCGGGCGCCGCAGTTGCCGCAGTCGCCGGTCGGGGGACCGGCGCCCTCGCCCTCGGCTCGACCGACGGGTTTGCCGCAGCGCCAGCAGAACCGCTTGCTGTCGGCGATCACCGGGTCGTCGATGACGGCGTCCTCGGGCTCGATGTCGGTGATCTTCGGCATCTCGACCAGGCCGCTGCCGAGCCGTCGCTCGTGCACCGGCGGCCGACGCCGCGGAACCAGACGCCGACCGAGCGGACCGGAGTCGGGTTCCGGAAGGGGCACGGCGGGAGGTTGCCGTTCGACGCGGTCGGTCCGGTCGTCGGGGTCGACCCCCACGGTGAACACCGGTGCGACGGCCTGGGTTCCGACATCCGGGTCGGTGCGTCGGCCGGGCCGGGGGTCGGTGGTGTCGTCCATGTCGTCGGGGCCCTCGGTCAGCGCCGCCAGGTCGGCCCGCTGGGTGCCGACGTCGACCACCTTCGCGGTCGTCTCCGCGTCCTCACCACCGGGACGGCCACCGCCCGGGCCGGGACCGTCGAGGTCGGCGTCGTCGTCGCCGAGCAGGGCGTCGAGCGAGACCCGCTGGGTGCCGAGGTCGTCGCCCCGTTCGCCGTGGGGGACGTCGTCTGTGTCGTGATCGTTCCGGGCCGCGTCGTCCATGGGCATCAGTCCCGGTAATACGGCTGGGGAGCGCCGTACCCACTGTCGAGGATGGACAGCCACCGGTCCCGGATCTCCTGCCAGCGGCCGGTCACCCGGATGCGCTCGAGCACGCCGTTGACGAACCGGATCATGTCGTCCTGGCCCTTGGGAATCCCGACGCCGTAGAACTCCTCGCCGAGGCTGGGGCCGACGACCCGCAACCACGGATCCTGCGCGGCGAGACCGGCGAGGATCGCGTCGTCGGTGGTCGCCGCGTCGATCTGACCCTGCTGCATCAGGACCAGACAATCGGCCCAGGTCGTCGTGCTGACGATCTTGGCTCGGGGCTGGATGGCCTGGATACGACCGATCGAGGTGGTCCCGCGCGCGGCGCAGACCCGCTTGTCGGCGAGCTGCGCCGGACCGGTCACGTTCGAGTTCCGGAACGACAGGATGCGCTGGGACGCGACGTAATAAGGAGCCGAGAAACTGATGTCGCGCAACCGGTCGCAGGTGATGCTCATCGTCTTGATCACCAGATCGACCGTCATGTCCCGCAGGGCGTCGATCCGCTGCGCCGAGCTCAGCACCTGGAACTCGACGCGGCGGTCGTCGCCGAAGATGGCGCCGGCGATCTCGTGCGCGATGTCGACGTCGAAGCCCTGGATGTCGCCGGTGATCGGATCGCGGAAGCTGAACAGGTTGGACCCGATGTCGAGCCCGACGATGAGCCGGCCCCGCTCGAGGATGCCGGCCATCGTCGAATTGATCGGCATCTGAGCAGGCGGCGGCATCTGGGCGGGCGGCCGCAGGGTCAGGGTCGCGTTGCAGGCCTCGGAACTCGGCGGCGGTTCGACGGGCACGTCGAACTGGACGCCGGGCAGCATCGGTTGCCCGGCGGTCGCCGTCGGTGGGGGTGAGTCGGGTGCGGGGAAACGCACGCAGCCGGTGGCGACGAGGCCGGTGAGCGCGAGCAGGACCACGACGGTCAGCAGGCGGCGAGGCGAGGGGACGGTCATCGGTACTCCCGGATGCGCGGGATGAGACCGCCCACGACCGCGACGCCGGCGAAGACGGTGAGCAGCAGGATGCCGGTGCCGGTGAACCCGAGGACCCGTTGCGCGGTGTTGATGTCGTCCCGGAAGGAGTTCCGGGCAGTCGTGATCGCATCGACCAGCGCGGTGTCCACCGCGGTGTAGGCGCGGGCCGAACTGTCCGGTCCGTCGCCGACGGTGTGCAGGCGCGCGAGACCGAAGTTGCCGGTCTGGATGTAGCGGCGGACCGCGGCGTCGGTGCGGCGCCACTCGGTCAGCGCCGCCGTGACCGTGTCCAGTTGTTCGCCGGTGACCGCGCTGTCGCCGTCTTCGGTGCCCTCGCGGACGTCGTCGACGATGTTGCCGATCTCGCTGGTCGCCGCGGAGAAGCTGCGCTCGAGACCGCCCTGATCACCGCGGCGGATGAGCGAGAGCGTCTCGGCCGACCGCGCCTGCTGGGTGAGGATCCGGGCGGCGGTCAGGTCGCGGAGCGGGTCGGCGCCCTCGGTGCGGGCATCGCTGGTGGCGGCCACCGACATCAGACCGGAGGCGAGCAACCACAGGGTCCCGACGCTGAGGGCGAAGATGGCCGCCACGATGCCGATGTTGAACCGCCGCCGGGTCCGCCGCGCCAGGTAGCGCGACGTCAGGACAAGCGCGGCGAGCAGGAACAGGAGCGGCGCATACACGGTCCAGGGTGGACGGGTGAGGGTCTGCTGGGGGTCGGCGATGGCCATCGATCGCCGTTCGTAGAGGCGCTGGGCGGCCGGGAGGATCTGGTCCTGCATCATCGACGACGCCTGGCCGAGATACGCCGATCCCACCGGGTTGCCGAGCCGGTTGTTCGTCCGCGCCGTCTCGATGAGTCCGCTGTAGACCGGGATCGAGGTGGACAGGGTCTCGAGATCGGCGCTGACCGCCTGCTCGGCCCGGTCCGACACCATGCCGGAACCGGGTTCGCTGGAGGTACCGGTGGCCAGGATCAGCGACGACGACGCCGTCGCCAGCGCGTCGGAGTAGCGCTGCCGCAGATCGGGGGTCTCCAGTCCGCCGGAGATGAAGGCCGCGTTCGCCGACGCATCGGCGATCGACAGCGAGCTGTAGAGAACCTGCGCGGCCTCGGCGAGCGGTTCGGTCCGATCGATGAGGCGCTGCAGGGTCTGGGTGCGGTCCTCCAGGACCGTCGAGGCGTACAGGCCGGTGCTCAGACAGCCGAGCGCCAGGATTCCGCAGATGATGATCAGCTTGCCGGGGGTCGTGACCGCGAAATGGCGCAGGGTCTGGAACGGGGACTGGGCGCGTTCCCGAGCGGTGGCGACGAGTTCGCGTCGGTCGGCGAGCACCTGGCGGATCGGGGGTGAGGCCTGTGCCGGACGGATCGTGCGACCGCCACGCGTCAGCGCCGTCCGCACGGAGGACGCGTCGCCGGTCACCTACCTGATCCCTTCTCAAACGCTGGATCGTCTCCGGTGCGGTCCTACGGTCACCGGTTCCCCGTTCCGGATTCGCGTGACCGGGCGATCAACGTCAGGGGTTGTGTCATCTGGGTCATCGTTCACCGGGTCGTGCGTGTTTCACCCTATGTCATCGTGCCGGGTTCCTCCCGAGTCGACCGGCGCCGCGCCGCCGACCTCGGCGGTTCGCGCGTGCCAGGTGCTCGTCGATGGCACCTCGTGGTTCCGAGCCGCGATGAGAGGGCTTCGGAGTCTCCCTGGCAGGTGTTGCGCATCTCACTTACGGTGGAGGCACCCGGTCGGGGCGACCGGGTTGCGAGGAGGCGTGGTGCGCGGCGACGGCGACGGCTGGGTGATCGATCCCGACGGTTCTCGATACTGGGGTATCCACGGCGCGGCAGGTCTGCTGCTGCGGGCGCCGCTGCCGGACGGATCGACCGGGGTGCTCCTCCAACACCGCGCCGCGTGGTCGCACCAGGGCGGCACGTGGGCGCTACCCGGCGGGGCCCGCGACTCGCATGAGGGTGCCATCGACACCGCGATCCGCGAGGCCGAGGAAGAAGCCGGGATCACCGCCGACGACCTGCGCGTCGTCGCCGCGGTCGTCACCCTCGAGGCGCCCGGCGGATGGACCTACACGACGGTCATCGCCGAGACGGACTCGCCGGTCCGCACGGTCGCCAACTTCGAATCCACGGAACTGCGATGGGTCGACGAGAAGCGCGTCGATCAACTCCCGCTGCATCCCGCGTTCGGACTCGCGTGGCCCGTTCTCCGCGAGCGGATCGCGATGTTGGATCCCCAGAGCTGAGCCCTCACACCCCGGCGCGGTCGGACTCGAGCAGTCGGTTCGCCCCGGCGACCAGCGCGTGGACGTTCGCCTCGTCGCTGCTCGCGCCCTCACCGACGGCCCAGGCCTGCCGGCCGTCGTGCTCGCACAGCAGGAACGTCGTGACCAGGCCGTCGACGACCCGCTGGTGCAGCCGGACGATCTGAACCGGGGCGCCGACGTCGTACAGGATCGAGGTCATCGCACCGACGGGGCCGGCGGCGACGGCGCTGCGGGACATGATGCGGTCGGCGATCGCGAGCGTCGCGCGGCACTCGACCAGGTCGCCCGAGCACGGGACGGCAGAGAAGGAGCCCAGCCGGATCGTGCCGCCACGGGAGTACTCGTCGGTGAATTGCTGCCAGGTCATCCCGGCGGCCTCCTCGTGCATCCCAAGGGGAAGCGGGCGGCCGAAACGTGCGGCGAAGTGGTCGCCGTCGTGCCGGTCGTCGCGCTCGGTCCACGAACAGGATCGACGAGGTAGATGAAGAGGGTGCATCTCGAAAACCGATTTCGGTCGAAGAACGGATGACCGACTGGAGAGCGCAACCGACCCGCAGCGGGGGGTCGGTCAGATTCAGACCCCGCTGCGGCGGGTTACGAGAACGCTCATGATGCACAACATGATCGGTCCACCATAGACCCGCGACACCGACCGGGCAAACGTGTTTCCGCGAGGCGAACCGCTAGAGCATCCCGGCGAGCTCGGTGGCTGCGGCGGTCGGGTCGGCGGCCGCGGTGATGGCCCGCACGACGACGATGCGCCGCGCCCCGAGCGCGGTGACCTCCCCGACGCGGCCGGCGTCGATACCGCCGATGGCGAACCACGGCTTGGCTGATTGTGTTGCGGCCGTTGAGGACACGAGGTCGAGGCCGGCTGCGGCGCGGCCCGGTTTGGTGGGGGTGGTCCAGCACGGACCGACGCAGAAGTAGTCGACGTCGTCGTCGGCGATCGCGGCGGCAGCCTGCTCGGGGTCGTGGGTCGAGGCGCCGATGACGACGTCCGGTCCGACGATCCGGCGGGCCGCCGACGGCGACAGGTCGCCCTGTCCGACGTGCAGGACATCGGCCCCGGAAAGCGCCGCGACGTCGGCGCGGTCGTTGACCGCCAGCAGGGCACCGTGCGCGTCGGCGACCGTCCGCATGCCCGCGAGGATCTCGAGTTCCTCGCCCGCCTCCAGGGTCCCGAACTCGCGCTCACCCGGCGAGTTCTTGTCGCGCAGCTGCACGATGTCGACGCCGCCCGCGAGCGCCGCGTCGACGAAGTCGAGCAGATCACCGCGTTCGCGCCGGGCGTCGGTGCACAGGTACAGGCGGGCCGTGGAGAGCCGCCGGCGACGGTCCGTCGCGGAGCCGGGGTCCGTCGACGCGGAGCTGGTGCGGTTCGGGGTCGTCACGCCGACCAGGCTAACCGGACCCCCGACGCCCCGGCGTAGGGTGGATCGCACGAACACACGGGAGTCCGGATCGGCCGGGCTGAGAGTGCGGACAGATTCCGCTGACCGTCGAACCTGATCCGGGTCATTCCGGCGAAGGGAGGTGATTCCCAGCGTGGACTCCCCACCGCAGCGCCCTGCCCACCGCGCCCTGACGGTCGTCGGGGGCGGTGTCATCGGGCTGACCTGTGCGCTCACCGCGGCCGACGCCGGATGGCGGGTTCGCGTCCTCGACGCCGGCACCGACGAGCGCGCGTCCTGGGTCGCCGGCGGCATGCTCGGTTCACTCGGCGAGGGTCATCCCGGCGAGGACGCGTCCCTGGCCCTCTCGGTCGAATCGGTCCGGCTGTGGCCGGCGCTCGTGAAGCGGCTCGACGACCCGGGTGTCGTCACCGCCACCGACTCGCTGTTCGTCGCGGCCTCGGCCACCGACATCGAGTACCTGCGGCATCTCGCCGATTTCGTCTGGGCCGGGCAGCCCGCCACCGATGCCGCGCTGCAGTCGGTGACCGGCCGCGACATCCGGACCCTGGAACCGTCGCTGAGCTCTCGACTGGTCGGTGGCTACCGCGCGGTCGGCGAGTGGTCCGTCGACAACCGGCGGCTGCTCGAGGCGTTGCGCGCCGCCGCGACGTCGGCGGGTGCCGAGTTGGTCTCCGCGCGCGTCGAATCCCTGGCCGATCTCGACGACCTCGGTTCCGACACCCAGATCCTGCTCGCCGCCGGACTCGGCACCGCGGCCCTCTGGCCGGACGTGGACCTGCATGCGGCGAAGGGGGAGATCCTCCGCCTGCGCCGCACGCGCTGGTCGGTGCCGCCGCCCGGCCACGTCGTCCGGGCACGCCTCCACGGGCGGGCCGTGTACCTGGTGCCGCGCGAGGACGGAGTCGTCGTCGGCGCCACCCAGTACGAGGCCGAGGGGACGGCCGACCGCGCGCCGCAAGCCGGTGGGGTCGCGGATCTGCTCGCCGACGCGATCGAGGTCTTCCCCGGGCTGCGGACCTACGAACTGACCGAAGCGGGGGCCGGTCTGCGGCCGTGCACCGCGGACGGATTGCCGATCGTCACCCGTGTGGACACACGAACGGTCGTGGCGACCGGGCACGGGCGCAACGGGATCGTCCTCGCCCCGGGCACCGCCGCCCGCGTGCTGTCGATTCTGGAAGGAGCAGAGGAATGAGCATCAGCGCGAACATCACCGTCAACGGCAAGAGCGTCGACGTCGGCGCCGACACGTCGGTGCGCGACGTCGTCATGGGGCTGGGGTTGCCGGACCGGGGGATCGCGGTCGCGGTGGACGGCGCGGTCGTCCCGCGCGGCCGCTGGGACCGGCACACCATGACCGACGGCGCCGTCGTCGAGATCGTCACGGCGGTGCAGGGTGGCTGACCTCGCCGATCTGAAGCCCGACGCCTCGCGGACCGAGCAGAAGTCCGGCGACGAGACGATCCCGGATGCGGACCATCTGCGCATCGCCGGTCGCGACTTCTCGTCGCGACTCATCACCGGCACCGGCGGCGCGTCGAATCTCGCGACCCTGGAACGCGCGCTGGTCGCGTCGGGGACCGAGCTGACCACCGTCGCGGTTCGGCGCGTCGACGCGGCCTCGGGCACCGGGGTCTTCGATCTGCTGCGCCGGCTCGACATCGCCGTCCTGCCCAACACCGCGGGCTGTCACACCACCGCCGAGGCCGTCCTGACCGCCCAGCTGGCGCGCGAGGCGTTCGAGACCGACTGGGTGAAGCTCGAGGTGGTCGCGGACGAACGCACCCTGATGCCCGACGCCATCGAACTCGTCGACGCCGCGGCCGCACTGGTGGCCGATGGTTTCGTCGTGCTGGCCTACACCAACGACGATCCGGTCCTGGCCGCGCGCCTCGCCGATCTCGGGGTGGCGGCGGTGATGCCCCTCGGATCGCCCATCGGGACCGGACTCGGAATCCTCAACCCGCACAACATCGAGATGATCGTCGACGACTGCCACACCCGCTTCGACGACCCGCTGCCGGTCATTCTCGACGCGGGCATCGGGACGGCGAGCGACGCGGCCCTGGCGATGGAACTCGGTTGCGACGGTGTGCTTCTGGCCACGGCGGTGACCCGGGCGGAGAACCCCGAACTGATGGCGACGGCGATGCGGCACGCGGTGGCCGGGGGCCGACTGGCCGCGCGCGCCGGCCGGATCCCCAAGCGCTTCTGGGCGCACGCGTCCTCGCCCGGGCGCGACCGGGACTGACGCGCGGACCCGCGACCGGCCATCCGAACGACAGACCGGGCCGCTCCGGGTTCGGCGGCTATGGTCGAGGCGTGTTGCAGGTAGCGAATCTGACGAAGGACTTCGGCGGTCAACGCGCGGTCGACGACCTCACCTTCGAGGTGGGTCCGGGACGGGTCACCGGTTTCCTGGGGCCCAACGGTGCGGGCAAGTCGACGACCATGCGGATGATGCTCGGACTCGACCGCCCGACATCGGGCACGGCGACGATCAACGGGCAGCGCTACCGGGACCTCGAGCATCCGCTGCGGCAGGTCGGTGCGCTGCTCGACGCCCGGTGGGTGCATCCCAATCGCAGTGCGCGGTCCCACCTGCGGTGGCTCGCGGCGAGCAACCGGATCCCGGCCGCCCGCGTCGACGAGGTGCTCGAGACGGTCGGGCTCACCTCGGTGGCCAAGAAGCGCGCCGGCGGCTTCTCGCTCGGTATGTCGCAGCGGCTCGGGCTGGCGGGTGCCCTGATCGGCGACCCGCACACACTGCTGTTCGACGAGCCGGTCAACGGTCTCGACCCGGAGGGCATCGTGTGGATCCGCGGGTTCATGCGCAAGCTCGCCGCGGAGGGGCGGACGGTGTTGGTGTCGAGCCATCTGCTCACCGAGATGTCAGTCACCGCAGACCATCTCGTCGTCATCGGGCGGGGCCGGCTGATCGCCGACTGTTCGGTGGCGGAGTTCACCGGGCGGGCCCGGCAGTCGGTGCGGGTGCGCGGCCCGCAGCTCGAACAGTTGCACGCCGCGCTCGCGGCGGCGGGGCTGAATCCCGCGCCGGGTGACCCGGATGCCCACGGGCGCCCGGTGATGCGCGTGCCGGACACCACGACCGATCGGGTCGGCGACCTCGCCGCCGCCGCGGGCATCACCCTGCACGAACTCGCCGCCGAGTCGGCGTCACTGGAAGAAGTCTTCATGTCGATGACGGCGCACGCCGTCGACTACACCGCCGTCGACAACCGCGCCGTCCACGACCCCGACGCCCACAACCGGGCCGTCGGGAACCACGGGGGAGTGAACCGGTGATCGCCGCGATCAACGCCGAACGGATCAAACTCGCCAGCACCCGGTCGCCGTACTGGTGCCTCGGCGTCGTCGTGGTGCTGGGCCTGGGCTTCGCGGTGCTGCTCGGCGCCATCGCCGGCGGTTCCTACGGCAGTCCCGGCGAGACCGACACCCTGACCGACGACTTCCTGCTCGGCGTCAACCAGTTCGGGGTCGCGGTGCTCGCGATCATGGCGATCCTGGGCGTCACCACCGAATATCGCTTCGGCACGATCCGACCGACGTTCGCGGCGATCCCGCGTCGGCCCCAGGTCCTCCTCGCGAAAGCGGTCGTGTTCGGCGGACTCTCGTTCGCGGTGGTGGCCATCGTGTCCGTCGTCGCGGTCGTGGCGGCGCAGGTGCTCGCCGGCGTCGGAGTCTCGCTGACCGGGCCCGAGACCGTCCGGCATCTCTGGGGGACGCCGGTTTTCGCGATGCTGTGCGCGCTGATCGGCCTCGCGGTGGGTGCGTTGGTGCGGCATTCGGCCGGTGCGGTGGCGATCGTGCTCGTCTGGATGCTGGCCCTCGAGCGGATCGTGTCGGTGCTCCCGCGCGTGGGTGAGCACATCGTGTCGTTCCTGCCGTTCCTGAACGGGTGGAACTTCCTCGCCGGCGGGAGCGACACGCTCCACTGGAACGCCTACGGTTCGTTGGCCTACTTCGCGGGCTTCACGATCGTGTTGCTGGCGGCGGCAGTGGCCGTGACCAATGCCCGGGATGCGTAGTTCGCGGATTTTCTTCCGTCGATGTCAAATCCGGGATTAGCCGCGTGTCGACAGGGCCATCCGGTCGGACCACATTGGTGCTTCCGGGCGGCCCATTGTAGGGCCCGGCAGACTAAAATTCGCGGTTATGTCCACGAATTGGCCGCTCGTCGAGCGCGATCGGGAGTTCCGCACGATCCAGGCGGCTCTCAGGGGTGAGACGACCGGCTGTGGGGTGGTCCTGACCGGTGACTCCGGCGTGGGCAAGACGACCCTCGCCAGGCACGTCACCGCCGAGTTGCCGACCGGGGTGCGCTGGGTGGCGGGCACCGAGTCCGCGCGCTCCATCCCGCTCGGTGTGTTCGCACATCTCGTCGGTCCGGCGACGTCGAGCGATCCGGTCACCTACCTTGCGGCGGCCCGTGAATCGCTCCTCGCCGACGGCGATGTCGTGATCGGGGTCGACGACGCCCACCTGCTCGACGAACTGTCGGCGACGCTGCTGCATCAGCTTGCGATCGACCGTGCGGTGCACATCGTCGCGACGGTCCGCAGCGGCGAGACCGTCCCGGATGCGGTGACCTCGCTGTGGAAGGACAATCACCTCACGCGGATCACGTTGTCGCCGTTCACCAAAGAGCAGAGCGTCGACCTCATCGAGTCGGTGCTCGGCGGGCAGCTCGAGGAGCATTCGGCCGATCTCATGTGGGAGGCCTCCGGTGGGAACGCCCTGTTCCTACGGCATCTCGTCGACGGTGCGCGGCAGGCCGACACGCTGCGGCAGGTCAACGGCGTGTGGCAGCTACGCGGACGCGCCGCCATCACCTCGGAGCTGGCATCGCTGCTCGAGGGGCGGATAGAGCAACTCGACGCGCCGGTCCTCGGGGCCCTCAAATACCTCAGTCTGTGCGAACCCCTCGACATCGACGTCCTCGCCGAGCTCGCCGGCGAAGAAGCCGTCGAAGAGGCGGAGATCGCCGGGCTGGTGCGCATCACCCGCGACGGGCGGCGTCTCGACGTCGCCTTCCACCATCCGCTGTTCGGTGAGGTGATCCGGCGCCGCCTGGGTCTCGTGTCGTCGCGGCGGCTGCGCGGCCGGCTCGTCGAGGCGTTGCAGTCACGGCCCACGAACACCCCGGCCGAGCGGATTCGGCTCGCCGATCTCGCGATCGAGAGCGACGTGGAGATCGACCTCGCGCTGGTACGGACCGCCGCCCGCGACGCCCTGAACCTGGCGCAGACGCCGCTCGGCGAACGGTTCGCGCGGGCGGCGCTCGACGAGGGCGGCGGCCTCGAGGAGGCCGAACTGCTCGCGCGGGCGGTCATGTGGCAGGGGCATCCGGACGAGGCGCGGGACATCCTGTCTCGCTTCTCGCCCGACGATCTCGACGAGGGTCGACTCGTGCTGTGGGGCAATTCGATCATCGGCAACACGTTCTGGGCTCTGGGCGACGCCGATCGGGCCGACGAGATCCTGCGGTTGCTGACCGAGCGGGTCACCCACCCGGCACTCGCGCCGATCGTCACCGGGATCGCCTCGGCGTGCGCCCTCTTCGAGAATCGGATCGACGAGGCGATCACGCTGTCCGACGCCGTCCTCGCCGAATCCAGGGCTCTGCCGTGGGCAGTGGAGTGGGCGGTCTTCGGTGGCAGCCTCGCCCGTGCGGTCGCCGGTCGGGGAGCGGAGGTCGGGGCGCTGGCCGAACACTCGCGCGAGGTCGAGGTGGACGGATTGCTCCGGTTCCCCACCGGTTTCGGCGAGACCCTCGCACTGACCCTCACCGGCCGGCTCGACGACGCGGACGGCGCCGCGGGGCGTTTCGTGTCCGCCGCACAGACCGCGCAGTATCTGGGCTGGGCGATGTCCGGAATACTGGTCGCCGCAGTCGAACTCGCCCGCGGATCGTGCGCCTCGGTGACCCGGCGGATGGAGCAGACCCTCGCCATCCTCGACAGCGGCCGGTTCTCCGAGTCCTGGAACTTCCCGGCCCACATCTTCCTGGTGCAGGCCCTGAGTGCGCTGGGACAGGCCGATCGTGCCGCTGCCGCGTTGGCCAAGGCGCGGAAGCGGTCCGGCAAGCACGTGGCCGTCTTCGGTCCCATGCTCGCCATCGCGGCGGCCTGGCAGTCGGCGGCAGCCGGAACCGTCACGCCCGCCGTCGAACTCGCGCACTCCGCGGCCGAGTCCGCCCGTGCCGCCGGTCAGTTCGCGGTGGAGGCCGAGGCCCTGCACACCGCCGCCCGGTTCGGGGACGGCGGCGTCGCCGACCGGCTCACCGAACTGGCCGAGCGCGTCGACGGTCCGCTCTCGGATCTGTACGCGCGCCACGCCGCGGCGCTCCGCGACGGCGATGCTGTCGAACTCGATCTGTGCTCGACGGCGTTCGAGGACTCCGGGGTGTGCCTGTCCGCCGCGGACGCGGCCGCGCAGGCCAGTGTCCTGCACGACGCGGCGGGCAGACGGTCCGCGACCGTGGCGTCGGCCGCGGTGGCGAACCGACTCGCGTCGCAGTGCGGTGGCCTGCGGACTCCGGCGCTGATCTCGGCCGCGCAACCGTTGCCGTTGACGTCGCGCGAGCGGGAGATCGCCAACCTCGCGGCGGCGGGCCTGTCCAACAAGGACATCGCGCAGCGACTCACCGTCTCGGTCCGCACCGTCGAAGGGCATCTGTTCCGCGCCTACACCAAGCTGGATGTGGGTGACCGTGCCGAGCTTGCCGAGCTACTCCTCAAAGACCAGCGAAAGCCCGGCTGAAAACCACCCGTAGGAAACCGACAGTCGACGACAGCTCGCCGGAGCCGCTCGGGCGAGTGGTTCTCAGTGCGGTCCTCGACGGCTCAGTCGCCCGGCCGGCTGAGGGCCGCGATCACCTCGTCGTCGTCCACCTGGGTGAAGTCGTCGTAGGACAGGCCGACGGCCCGGAACGGCGTCGGCGTCACGAGGACGACCACGTCGTCGGCGCCCCGATCCCGCAGTCGCTGAATCGAATCGGACGGTGCCGTGGGTACCGCCACCACCACGTGGGTGGCGCCGGCGGCCCGGACGGAGTCGACCGCGACGGCCATGCTCGACCCGGTGGCGAGACCGTCGTCGACCAGGATGACCGTCCGGCCGCCGAGCTCGGTGCCGGGACGTCCGCCGCGGTAACGTCGTTCGCGGTCGTCGAGGATGCGCCGCTGTCGATCGGCGGCCTCGTCGAACTCGCTGCGGGACACCCCGAGTCGACGCGGTATGTCGTCGTTGACCACCAGGTGGTGCGCGGTGAGCGCGCCCATGGCGAACTCCTCGTGGCCGGGCGCCCCGATCTTGCGCACCACCAGCACGTCCATCGCGCATCTACCTGTCGACGCCGCGATGGCGTCGGCGACCTCGCGGGCGACCGGAACCCCGCCGCGCGCGAGTCCCAGGACAACAGGTTCTGTTGTACGGGCCTCCGGAATGCCGGCGCCGTACCGGACTTCGACGACCCGCGCACCCAGCAACCGACCCGCCTCGCGGCGGTCGGCGAAGATGCGGGCGCGCATGGGCAGGCCTCAGACCTGCACTGCGGGACCGACCTTCAGTGCGAAGCTCGGCACGTCGGCGAGCCCGACGGTGGCCTCGTACGTGCGGTCGTAACCAGTGCTGCTGATCCGCCATCCGTCTGCGGTGCGGCGGTAGGTGTCGTCGTAGAACGCCGCCCCGATGAGCATGAAGGAGAACTCGGCGACGATGACCCGGTCCTGCAGGTACCAGCGTCCGCGTGCGGTGTCCCCGTCGATCTCGATCTCCGGGTGCGCGACACGATGTTCGGTGATGACTGCGGGACCGACGTTCTCGCGCATGTATCCGACCAGCTCGTTCCGATTCGAGAAGGCCAGGCTCTCACCGTAGTTACCGGTGACGTCCTCGGTGAGCGTCGACTCGAACGTCGTCCAGTCCTTGGTGTCGAGCGATCGCAGGTAGCGATACTTGAGGCTCTCGATCGCCCGCAGGTCCTCGAAGCCGCCGGCGGGCGCGCTCACTTCGTCCTCGTTCCCGGCAGGATTCCGGCATCGATGACGGCTTTCACGACCGGTCTCGTCCGAGTGAGGAGGTCGTCGGTGCCGGCCCAGATGGCTTCTCCGACAGCATCGGTGGTGGCCTCGATGTCGTCGTACGTTGCCGCGCCGGCGGACGTGAGCCGGTGCCCGTCCTCAACGCGCTCGGCCAGTCCGGCATCGACGAGACGGTCTACGCTTTCCTCCCACTCCTGTTCGGACCAGCCGCGGGTCATCAGCACGATGCGCTTGCCCAGGGTACGACGACGAACCGTGGGGTCGGGAAGCTGCGACTCGTGGAAGACGGCCGCGTCGAAGCCGTTCAGGCCGTTGAGCGCGAGCGCCGCGATGTGGTTGTCCCCGCGCCACTCTCGGAGAATCGCGATGGCGTGCCACAGACGTAGGCGCGCGGTGTCCGGTCGCGGGGCCGTCGACCACGCGGCAGCGAGCGGGCGTCCGCCGAGCGGGAGCCGGGCCGCCAGATCGTAATAGGCGGAGGCGAGTTCGTCGAGGAGGGAGTCGTCGATGGAGTCGCCCAGGATCTCTTGCAGCGAGTCGTCGAGCATCTGGTTGCGTCGTTCGTGGACCCGGTCGAGCCCGGCGTCGACGGCGGCAGTCCAGCCCTTGGCGATCAGTTCGTGATTGAAGTTGTAGAAGGCGGAGGCGACGACCGAGGCCGCGCACGGACCGAACGGCGCTCCGCGCGCACCGACGTAGAAGGCGTAGGGATCGAGCCCGGTGTCTGCCTGCGCGCCTTTCAGTCCCGGGTTGAAGTAGGCCAGGATGTGGAAGGGTTCGAGGGTTTCGTAGGAGAGCCGAGCAGCGGAGCCCGTGCTGGTCGATGTCATCAACCCACCCTCTCCATCAGCGGGGCGGGTGTCAACCACCTGCGATGACGAGAGCGGGAGCGTCAGGTGCGCCCGGAGTCCCGGCTGTCGAAGACGGGGTCGTCGGTCGTCCACAGATCGCCATCAGCGATGTCGGGATCGACATCTGCCGCGGACGCTTCGTGCTCCTCGTCGGACGCGGGTTCCTCGCGGCCACGGCGCCACCCGCCCTTCATCGGCGGCGCCTCGCCGAGGTGATCCGGGTCGACCGAGCCGCACCAGGCGACCAGTACGGCACCGACGACGGCGCCGACGAAACCGAGGATGGCCAGCCAGCCGAGTCCGGGTTTGGCCGTGTCGTCGAGGAAGACGACCCCGACCAGGCTCGGGCCGGCCGTCTCGCCGACCACGAGCACCGCAGTCACCCCGTTCACCGCGCCGAGCTGCAGGGCAACGGTCTGGACGTAGAAGCCCACCGCGCCCGCGGCGGCGATGGTCCAGGCGGCCGGATCGGTCAGCAGCGCCACGGGATCGAACGGCTGGACTCCGTCGAGGATGCGCACGGCGATGGCGATGATCCCAAACAGCAGACCCGCCGACGCGCCGCCGACGATGGCGCCCGCCGGACCGAGGTTGTAGACGCCCACCAGAGCAAGAGCGCAGAGGGCGAGCGTCGCGACGAACAGACCCCAGTGGAATCCGACCTCCTCCCCGCCGCCGGTGTGATGGGACGACGCCACGCCGAGCAGGCAGAGCGACATCACGACCAGCCAGATGGCGACCCATTCGCGCGTGTGCAATGCGATGTTGAGGATGATCGTGCCGAGCAGGGCGGTGATGACCAGGTTGGCCGACACGATGGTCTGCGAGAGGAACAACGGTAGGAACCGGGCAGCGAGGGCGCCACCCGCGAAGCCGAGGACGACCAGCGTCGTGCCGAGGATGAAGGCCGGATCGACCAGCGTCGACATCGTGGACGAGAGGGTCGGTGCGCCGTTCTCGGTGGTGATGCCCTCACCCTCGTCGGCAGCGGCTTCGGCCACGCGGCGGGCGCCGAGCGCGCGCAGGACCGTGGACATCCCATAGGCGACTGCGGCGAGGCACGCGGCGATGACGCCGATGACGAACAGCTGCATGCCTCCTCCAACTCGGCCCGGATGAGCCTCGACAGGCTCGGACCGACGACCACCCCGACTGCGTGCGCACGCGATCGGCTCGGGCCGCACCAGCGCTGCTCCGCAACTGCTGTTCCGCAACCGGAAGCGAAGCACACGGACCGGCCGATCGTGCAAAAAGCTAACAGGGTGAACCGACAGGACGGTACTGAATATTCCCGACCCGACCGGATTTTTTCGCAGGCCGTCCGGCTTCCGTGCTCAGGGCCCGTCGGCACTACACTCGCTCGGGTGAACAGCGCCGGACAAACCCATGTACTGATCACATTCGGCAGATCGTTCCTCACCCTGGAACTCGCACGGCTCATGGCCGCGGCGGGTCACCGGGTGAGCATCGTCGACTCCATCCCGGTCGGGATCGGCCGATTCTCCAACGCGGTGAGCGACTTTCACCGCGTGCCCCCGCCGAAGTTCGAGCCGCTCGCATATTGCCTCGCCCTCGCCCGGATCGTGGCCGACAACGACGTCGACATGGTGATCCCGGTGCACGAGGAGACCGACATCATCGCGATGCTCGCCGAGGTGTTCCCGCCCGAATGTCGGCTGTTCCTCTCCGATTTCACCACCGAGAACCGCCTGCACAACAAGTACGACTTCCAGGAGCTGCTCGTCGAACTCGGAATCCCGACGCGCAAGTTCGCGCGGCTGTCCGGACCCGAGGACGTCGGATCGCTCGATTTCACCACGCCGTTCGCGCTCAAACACTGCTATTCGCGGGGGTCGCAGAAGGTTCACAAGGTGGCTCCCGGCGATCCGCTCACCTGGCTCGAACACGATGAGCAGAACCCGTGGATCGCACAGGAGTGGGCCTCGGGGAACAACTTCTGCACGTATTCGGTCTGCCACGAGGGTCGCGTCTACGCCCACGCCACCTATCCGGTCGACTACGCCATCGACGGCAGTTCGTGCCTCAACTTCCGGTCCGTCGATCATCCGCGGATCGCCCGGTGGGTCAGCGATTTCGTTCGCCGGGTGAACTTCACCGGCCAGATCGGGTTCGACTTCATCGAGGACCGGAACGGTGGCGGCGACCTGTTCTGCATCGAGTGCAACCCGCGCGCCACGAGCGGGATCATGATGTTCACGCCCGAGGACGGCGTCGATCGCGCGTTCCTCGGGACCTGGGATCCCGACGACGGACCGATCACGCCCGGGTCGGGCGTGGACAAGATGATCGGGCTGGGCATGCTGCTCTACGGGTGGCGTCCGTCGTCGCGCAAGGACCGGACCCTGCGCGACTTCATCCGCGACTTCCGCGGTGCGTCCGATGTCGTCAGCAGTCCGGGCGACCAGAAGCCCGCGCTGATGCTCCCGTTCGCCTATGCCGGGATCCTGCGCAGTTGCCTCAAGTACCGGGTCGGGCTCGCTGAGGGCTTCATGCACGATCACGAGTGGGACGGCCTCCGCATCAGCCTGTGACACCCGTCGCGGATTCGGCCCGTCGGGATGGGGACGACGCCGACGCCGGGGCGTAGAATCTCCAGTCACCATCACCTGCGTGTTGACCCCATCCGCAGGGTTGTCCGGGGGGACTCGAGCTCGAGGGGAGCTGCTCATGAACATGTCCGGGATCATGCGTCGTACGTCTGTCGGGGTGGCCGCTGTCGGTGCCGCCTGCGCGATCGGACTGGCCACCGCGCCGGCCGCTTCCGCCGCGCCGGCCGCTTCCGCCGCGCCGGCGCCGATGCAGCCGGTGCAACCGGTGCAGGCCGTCGGTTCGGTGGCGATCTGCTTCGGCATCCCCATCGGGCCGGTGACCATCAGCGTCTGCCTCTGATCTGATTAAACGGGAGTCCGTGACCATTTCGTGCCGGAGCGTCCCGATCCCCGGCCCGATGGCGCTCGCGCACGTACGATTCCCCGATGACGTCGACAACGGCCGAGGTCGAGGCGGGGACGGCTCCCAAGCGGGCGAAGGCGATCCTGGTCGCGCTGATCCTGGTCGCCGGGGTGGCCAACATCAATCTCGCGGTGGCGAATGTCGCGCTACCCGACATCGG
This sequence comes from Gordonia sp. ALPHA1B1, assembly GCF_005502615.1. Classification (NCBI taxonomy): domain Bacteria; kingdom Bacillati; phylum Actinomycetota; class Actinomycetes; order Mycobacteriales; family Gordoniaceae; genus Gordonia; species Gordonia sp. ALPHA1B1. The sequence goes on from NZ_SCOC01000012.1 coordinate 123,131, forward strand.
CAAGGCGCTCGACGCGAGCTCGACTCAGTTGAATCTGGTCGCGGTCGGTTACTCGCTGGGCCTGGCGGCGTCGGTGCTCTACTTCGGCGCGCTGGGAGATCGGCACGGGCGCAAGCGGATGCTGGTCATCGGCATGTGCCTGTCGATCCCGGCGTCGCTCGTCGCCGGTTTCGCGCCCAACGTCGAGGTCCTGTTCGGTGCTCGTCTGGTGGGCGGCATCGCCGCGGGCCTGGCCTTCCCGACCACCCTCGCGGTGATCACCGCACTGTGGTCGGGGCCGAAACGGGTCCGGGCGATCGCCGCGTGGTCGGCATTCGGCGGTGCGATCTCGGCGCTGGGACCGGTCCTGTCCGGGGCACTCCTCGAGATCCTGGCCTGGCACTCGGTGTTCCTGGTGACCCTGCCGCTCGCCGTCGTCGCGCTGATCGCGGCGTGGCGGTTGGTGCCCGACGACAACGGCGATCAGGCGGCGGTCGTCGACAACCTGGGCGGCGTCGTGTCCATCGTGATGGTTGGCTCACTCGTGCTCGCGATCAACTTCGCCCCGAACTCCGATCAGCGACTGCAGGTCTACATCCTGGCCGCGATCGCGCTGCTGGCAGGGGCGGGTTTCGTCTGGCGGCAGCTGCGTGTGCGGGTGCCGCTCTTCGACCTGCGGATCGCGGCCCGACGCACCTTCTGGGTCGCGGCGGTCGGTGGGCTGATCGTGTTCGGCACGCTCATGGGCGCGATGTTCATCGGCCAGCAGTACATGCAGAACGTGCTCGGCTACTCGACGCTGGCGGCCGGCGCCACGATCCTCCCGGCCGCGGCCGCCATGATCATCGTGGCCCCGCGCTCGGCCAAACTCGTGCAGAGCATGGGGTCGCGGTTCACGTTGCTGTCCGGTTACGCCTTCATCGTCGTCGGCCTGGTGCTCGCGATGCTCACCTGGGATGAGGACGCCCACTTCTGGCATGTCGGCCTCGTCTACGTCCTCGTCGGGGTGGGCGTCGGTCTCGCCGGCACCCCGGCGTCGCAGTCGCTGACCGGTTCGGTGCCGGTGCAGCGCGCGGGCATGGCGTCGAGCATGTCCGATCTGCAACGCGACCTCGGTGGCGCGATCCTGCAGTCCACCCTCGGCGCGATCCTCACCGCGGGTTACGCGAAGCAGTTGCAGAACACGATCTCCGGTTCGCCGCAGGCCGATCAGGTCACCGAACAGACCGAAGCCGCGCTGACGAAGTCGTTCTCGAGTGCCGAGGTCCTGGCCGAACGCTATCCGCAGTACGCCGATCAGATCATCGCCGCGGCCCGCGACGCCTTCGTACAGGGCGACAAGAACGCCTACGGCGCGGCGGCCGCCATCGTGGTGGTGGGTGCGGCGGTGGTGTTCTTCTTCTACCCCAAACACGAGGCGGAGCGAACGGCGATGGCGGAGTACGCGAAACATCGCAGCCTCTGAGTCGCCGACTCAGCCAGCACTTATCCGACCAGCACTGGCCGACGGCGGTGAGTCGAATGCCGCCAACAACATTCGTGCCGCCATCGCGATGAGCGAGGTCCGGTCGGCGTCGCGGGGTCGTTGCAGGGCTATGCGCAGGCACAGACTCGCGGTCGCACCCATGGTGAGGAACACCAGTTCGTCGATCGCCTGATCGTCGAGGTCGGGCCTCATCCGCGACGGCAGGATCCGCGCCAGCGGGAGGAGCGGTCCCTCGACCTCGGCCCAGGCGTCGCCGAAGCCGTGTTCCCCGATCTCGAGCGAGGCGCGCAGGACCGGCGCATGTGACTCGAATGACGACACGAGGGTCTCGACCACCGTGACCATCGCGGTGTCCGGTTGCTGATCCATCGCCCGGCCGATCCCGCTCGCGAGGGTGGCGGTGATGTCGTGAACGGCGGCGAGGCGCAGTTCTTCGACGATCGCGTCCATGTCGGCGAAGTAGCGGTACACCGTCCCGATGCTGACGTGCGCGTGGTCGGCGAGTTCGGCGGTGGTGGGCCGTCGGCCGGGACGACGCTCCAGGAGTGTGAGCGCCGGCGTGAGGAGGCGTTGCCTCATCTCACGACTGCGCTGCTGCTTGGGTGCCTTGCGCCGTTGCGATGCGGTGGTTTTGGGAGTCGTCGACGATGCCATCAAAAGTGAATAGTAAGTGAGGATTGCTCGTGTTCTCATGGATCCATGGAACGGAGCGCACCCGCCGACCTCGTGAACACCGACTTGGCCGTGCAACGGTTCGGGACGGCCGGCCGTGACTGGCTCGATCAGATGTGGATCGCCGACCCGCTCGCCGACGCCGTGGCCGCCGACCGGCAACCCGGTGGCCCGACCACGACAGTGCTGCGGGCGGCGCTGAAGAACGGCATCGACTCGGTCGACGACGCGACCGACTCGTTGCGCGCGCTCTTCGAGTTCCTCGATGACGAGCCCGACTGGGTCGATCATGATCGGATCAGTCGCGCGGCCGACGCGCTGGTCGTCAACACCGCACCGCTGGGCATCGTGCTCGGCGCGGCATCGCTGGTCCGCGGGGCGGGAAACACGATCGCGGGCAAGCCACTCGCGGTCACCGGGCGTTACGTGTCCCAGCCGGCGGTGCGGTCGGTGGAGGTCGGTGAATGGCTGGGGCAGGTGCTGACGCCCGGCGGGATGCGCCGCGGCGGTGACGGTTTCGCGTACACGGTGCGGGTCCGGATGATCCACGCGCATGTCCGTTCCATGCTGCTCGCGCGCGGAGACTGGGATGAGACCGCGTGGGGCGTGCCGATCCCGCAGCCGTACATGGCGTTCACGATCGCCGAGTTCGGGCACATCGCGATCGACGCGATGCACAAGCTGGGGGTGCGGTTCACCGACTGCGAGCTCGACGACATCTATCACCTGTGGCGGTACGTGGGGCATGTGGTCGGGATGAGCCCCGAGCTCAACCCGGTCTGCGAGGCCGACCACGTCCGGATCGAAGAGCTCTATCGGCTGACCTCGCCGGGGCCGGGTCCCGACGACCGGGATTTCGTGGTCGCGTTGACCGACGACTATCTGGTGCCCGAACTGGCAGCGGTGTTCCCGGGGCCGCAGGCCCTGCGACGCCGGCTGGCCACGAAGACCATGCACGGACTGCAGCGGGTGTTCATCGGTGACGCCGACGCCGACGCGCTCGGAATCCCCGACGGCCGGTTCAAACATCTGCTGAGACGGGTCGGACCGGTTCTCGCGGTGGCGGATTCGGCGCAGCGGGTCGGTGGCGCCCGGCGGGCACGAGCACGCGTCGAGAAATCCTACCGCGCACGGGATGTCGCCATGGCGCGGATGCGGGAGGACTACCGCGTCACCCACGACCTCGTCGACGCGGCGCCCGGCCCGCAGGCCGCCGCTCAGCCGTCGAATCGGCTCGCGGCCGTGACGTCCTCGGTCAAGCAGTAACTGACCGACAGCGGCTGTGTGAAGGCCCATTTCGTCTCGTCCTCGGTGCAGGTGAGGGAGTCCGCACCGCGGCTGACGGTCTTGGCGAGGATGGTGCTCTCCGCGGGGGAGGCGTCGCACTCGACCTCGCGGTAGTCGGCGAGCTTGCCGCCGCCGATCGGGATCTGGTAGCAGGTGTCGACGGCGAAGTTGGGTGTGAGGCAGAGCTTCTGGTCGCCTTCGCCGAAGGTGAGCGCGGAGGTGTTGGGGGTGCCGCATTCCGCCGACGTGTTGACCTTCTCGGCCGCGTAGAAGGTGAGCCCCTCGGTTTCTTCGCACTCGGCCTTGGTCGCCTCGACCTTGCCCTCGCCGGCTTCGGCACCGATCTGTAGGCACTCGCCCACGTCGATGTCGGAGGCCTCTTCGATCGACTGCGTGCCGACGCTGACGCTGCAGGCCGCCAGCGCGGCGAAGCCCACGCAGGCCGCGATGACCGTGGCACGCCGGCCCAGCTGCCAGAGAGGCTTGTCCACGGACGGCACGTCGCCGCCGGACTCGGCAATCCGATCGTCGGAGGGGTGCGAATAGCTGGCGGTGCTGCGCGACATCGTGGTTCCTATCGTCTGGAGTGGGCGGGTGCCCGGTTTCGGCGGCTCATCGTGGTGTTCGGGTGATGAACGACAGGATGTCGCCGGGCGCTTGGTGCGAACTTGGGGTCGACTTGTCCGGCCCTTGAGAGGGCCGTCCAAGTCGGGAGCGTGTAGCGGCGGCGAGAGGAGAGCCGATGTCAGGTCCGTCCGGCGATGTCGTCCGCGTGGTGCTGCCGCATCAGTTGTTCGACTCGCACCTCGACGCGGACCCCGGCACCCGCTTCGTCCTCGTCGAACACGATCTGATGTTCCGGCAGTACCGGTTCCACGTGCAGAAACTCGTCCTGCACCGGGCGAGTATGCGCAGGTTCGCGGACCGGCTGCGGGACCGGGGTTTCGAGGTCGACGTGCTCGAGACCGACGCGGAGGAGTCCAGTCACGACCAGCTCGTGGAGTACCTGTCCGGCCGGCCCCCGGCGTCGGTTCACCTGTACGACGTCGTCGACGACTGGCTGACGGGCGACCTGCTGGCGGCCTTCCAGCACGCCGGATGCCCACTGGCGGCCGACGACATCGCCGAGAGTCCGAACTTCCTCACCACCCGTGCGCAGATCCACGAGTTCTTCGCCGGCAAGCGGCCGCGGATGCAGCAGTTCTACACCTGGCAGCGACGACGGCTCGGCATCCTCGTCGACGACGACGGCAAACCGGCGGGCGGCCGGTGGAGCTTCGACACCGAGAACCGGAAGAAACTGCCGAAGAACCGTGAGGTCCCGCAACCGACACCGCCGGCGCGACATCCCGAGGTCGACGCCGCGATCGCCTGGGTGGCCGACGAGTTCCCCGACAACCCGGGCGACGCCGACGGTTTCGCCTGGCCCACCGCCCACGACGAGGCGCTGGCCATGCTCGAGCAGTTCCTGGCCGACCGGTTCGCGGAGTTCGGACCGTACGAGGATGCGATCAGCACCGAGCACCCGTTCGTCTTCCATTCGTTGCTGACGCCCGCACTCAACACCGGGCTCCTGAGCCCGCGAACGGTGCTGAGAAGGGCGCTGGAGGCCGGTGGACGTAACCGTGTCCCACTGGCCAGCGTCGAAGGGTTCGTGCGGCAGCTGATCGGCTGGCGCGAATACATGCGGGCGTCGTACGAGACCCGCGGGCGTGCTCTCCGGAGCCGGAATCACCTGGGCCACGATCGGAAGCTGTCCGACGGGTGGTGGACCGCCGAGACCGGGCTCGAGCCGGTGGACCTCGTCATCCGGCGGATTCTCGCCAACGGGTATGCCCACCACATCGAGAGACTGATGGTCCTGGGCAACGCGATGTGCCTGCTCCGCATCGACCCGGAGCAGATTTACGAGTGGTTCATGGAGATGTTCGTCGACGCCTACGACTGGGTGATGGTCCCCAACGTGTACGCGATGAGTCAGTTCGCGGCCGGTGAGGCGATCACCACCAAGCCCTACGTCTCGGGCAGCAACTATCTGAAGAAGATGTCGGACATACCGCCCGGCGACTGGACCGCCGACTGGGACGGGCTGTACTGGACGTTCGTTCGCGACCACCGGGACGTCTTCGAGGCCAATGCGCGGTCGAACTTCCTCGCCCGGGCCTACGACCGGTTGCCCGCGGCGACGAAGGCGGGCCACAGCCGGCGTGCCGGCCGCTGGCTGGGGTGACCGCCCCGGTCCTGAGCGCTTCCGTGTCGACCGCCGGTCACGGGTTCAGCGCTGCCCGAGCGATTCGTCGAGAGCGCGCAGCTGGTCCGCGCGGACGTCGCGGAGCACGGCGAGGGTCGCGGTGATCGCGAGGTCGCAGGCCTCGTCGACGCCGGCGCCGTCGACGATCAGCGCGCGGTGGGCGACGTCGAGGCTCATCCCCAGCAGGAGCGACGCGAGGGTGTCGGCACTGGCCGCGATCCGCGCGCCGCGTTCGGCGTAGTTCTGGCGTAGGCGTGCGGCGATACGGGGTTCGAGCGCGGCGTACAACCGGCGGTCACTGCCACCCTCCCGGTGGCCGATGAGGACACGCAGACCTGCCGGGTGGCGTCGGGCGTAGTCGAACAGGGCCTGCACCGAGTAGCGGGCGCGGGCACCGTACGGCATGTCCTCACTCGCGTCGTACACCTCGAACATGAACGAGGTGAACGTGTCGAGCTCGCGGGTCATCACCCGGTTGACCAGCTCGTCGCGGGACCCGAAGTGTGCGTAGAGGGTGACCCGGGTGGTGCCGCCGCGTTCGGCGATGGCGGTCATCGTGGTGCGCTCGGCACCGACCTCGGCGATGACCGCGCATGCGGCGTCGAGCAACTCGTCGTCGGTGGGCCGATTGCGGGTGTTGCGGGCCGGTCGTACGACGCCGGCGTCCGTGGCCACCGGATCGTCGGTGTCTCCGGTGGCCACGTCGTCCCGGTTCCGTCGTCTCGTCCGTACGCCTGCAGACCGCGCGGCCCTAGGAGGCGCGGTCCTCGACGGTGCGCCCGAAGTAGGCCGCCTCGACCATGTCCCGCCGGTTGCGGAGTTCGCTCGCGGGTGCCGAGAGCGCGACCCGACCGTGATGGAGCACGATGGCGGCGTCGGCGATGCCGAGGGCGAGATCGATGTGCTGTTCGACGAGGACGACAGCCATCTGGTGTTCGTCGGCGATCGACCGGAGCCGGGGCAGCAGGTCCTGGACCGCGACCGGGGACAGGCCCAGGCTCAGCTCGTCGATGAGGAGGACCTTCGGGTCCGCCAGCAGCGCCTTGGCGAGTGCGAGCATCTGCTGTTCGCCGCCGGAGAGGTTGCCGCAGCGTCGGCCCCGCATCGTCTTGAGCTTCGGGAAGTACTGGTAGACGGTGTCGAGGTCGGGCCCGTTACGACGCTTGGCGAGACGGAGATTGTCCGACACCGATAGACGGTGGAAGACGCCCCGGGTGTCGGGGACCAGGGTGATCCCGCGCCGCGCGTTGCGTTCGATGCGCCGGTCGATGGGGTCGCCGAGGGCGGTCACCGTGCCCGACATCAGTCCGAGGGCACCGACCGCGGCGAGCAGACTCGTCGTCTTGCCCGCCCCGTTCGGACCGAGCAGCGCGAGGATCTCGCCGGGACGCACGGCGGCGCTGAGACCGCGGACGGCGGGAACCCCGCCGTAACCGACGGTGACGTCGTCGATCGTCAACACCGGTGTCGTCGAATCCGGTGTCGTCGGGTCCGGTGTCGCCTGGCCGGGGGCGGCGTGCGCGCTCATCGCGTTTCCTTCGGGTCGGGTCCGGTCGGGGCGGCGTCCGGGTCCACCTCGGGACTGCCGAGGTAGGCCGAGATGACCGCCGGATCGTCCTGGATGGCGGCCGGGGGCCCGCTGGCGATCACCCGGCCGAAGTCGAGCACGTACAGGCGGTCGCACACGTCGAGGACGAGCGACATGTCGTGGTCGATGAGCAGGATGCCGATACCGGTCGCCGCGATCCGGCGGAGTTCGGTCCCGAAGTCGCGGCTCTCGTGGGTGTCGAGTCCGGCGGCCGGCTCGTCCAGCAGGACGAGTTGCGTCCCGCCGACCAACGCCCGCGCGACACCGACAAGTTTCTGCTGTCCCAGGGTCAGCTCGCCGGGGAACTGGTCGGCGGCATCGGCCAGGCCGACGAGTTCGAGTGCCGACGAGATGACATCGGCGGGCGGACGGGAACCGTTGAGGACGTCGGCGAGCATGGCCCGCAGGCCGACCGGCTGGACCGCCACGGCCAGGTTCTGCTCGACGGTGAGGTCGGTGAACAGTTCGCCCGCCTGCCACGTCCGGGCCATGCCGGCCCGGCGGCGACGATGGGGGCTCGCCTTGTCCAGTCTCTCCCCGCGCAACGACACCGTGCCGGTGGCCTTGGTGAATCCGGTGACCGCGTCGACGAACGTGGTCTTGCCCGCGCCGTTGGGTCCGATCAGTCCGACGATCTCGCCCGCCGAGACCGAGATGTCGATGTCGGAGTTGGCGCTGACGCCGCCGTACCGGACCGACAGCCCGCCCGTCTCGAGGAGTGTCGTCGACGTGGCCGGCTTCTCGAGTGTCGACTCAGACATGTGCACCCTCCTGTGCGTTCTGTGCCGCGCCGGGCGCTTCCGGACGGGGGGACGGTTTGTGCCGGTGGGCGCGTAGCTTCTCGCCGAGCTCCGACATGGCCCCCGCGACGCCGACGGGATTCAGCACCGCCATCAGCAGGAGGCTGCCGGCGGCGAAGAGCTCGTAGTACTCACCGAGAGCGAGGGTTTGGTTGAGGAACACGTAACCCACGCCCAGCGGTCCGATGATGCCGGCGAGGACCGCACCGGCGAACGACGTGATGCCGCCGACGTAGGTCATCGCGAGCAGCGTCAGCCCGATCATCACCGTGAACGAGCCGGCCGACAGTTGTCCGCGGCTGTAACCGATGAGGCAACCGCCGATGCCGGCCAGGAACGCCGACAGTGCGAAGCCGAGCAATTTGGTTGCGGCGACGTTGATCCCGACCGACGACGCGGCGCGCTCGTTGGAGCGGACGGCCAGGAAGGCCCGGCCGGTCGAGCCGCCCATGAAACGCAGCACCACGAGAGTCGCGATGGCAACGACGATCAGGACCATCAGCGAGAACCGGATCGTGACCAGGTTGGTGCCGTCGCGCACCCCGAGGTCGAGGCCGAAGATCGTCGGGTCCGCGATGAGGTTGCCCTCGAAGGACGTGATCGCCGGGTTGTTGAAGACGAAGCTCTGGATGGCCAGGGCCGCGGCCAATGTCACGACGGCCAGCTGGGCGCCGCGGATCCGGAGTGCGGGCACGCCCACCAGGACACCGAGGCCGGTCGCGATCAGGGCGGCGAAGATCATGCTGAACGGGAACGGCACATCCCAGTTGGTCGTCAGCTTCGACAGGGCGAACCCGGCCGCGCCGGCGAAGGCCATGCTGGCCAGCGAGATCTGGCCGAGGTAACCGGTGAGCAGGACCAACGACAATGCGATGAGGCTGAGGATCACCGAGGTGACGACGCCGAACCGCCAGCTGCCGGACGTGAGGAGGATCGCCACGACGACCACCGCGATGCAGACGACGGTCGGGATCAGCCGGATGCGGGGGATCCGGACCGCGGGCATGCGCACCTCGCCGAGCGAGCCGCGCGACGGGATCCGACCGCCGAGCAGGAAGAGGGCGATGACGACGATGACGAACGGAACGGCGTCACCGAGGCCGGCCTGCGCCCATTCCGGCCACCAGTCCTTGGTGGTGAGCCACGTGATGGTGGACTGGAATGCGCCGAGGACAAGACCTGCGGCACAGGCGATCCCGAATGAGGTGAGCCGGCCGACGAGAGCGACGGCCAGGGCCGGGATGACGAAGAAGGTGTAGCTGGTCTCGGTGAGTCCGATGGTGTAGGACGCCAGGACGACGATGAGACCGGTTGCCGCACCGGTGAGTGCCCACACGATCGCCGCGAGGCGGTCCGGGGAGTAACCCGACAGTCGGGCGGCGAGTTCGTCTTCGGAGCCCGCGCGGGTGGCGACGCCCAGGGTGGTGAGCCGGAAGTAGGCCCACAGCACCAGTGAGATGGCGATGGCGACGCCGGCCAGGATCAGGTCCGAGACGTTGACGACCGCGCCGGCGATGTCGACGGTGTCCTCCGGCAGGATGGCCTCGGCGAAGAGGTTCTCGGTCTCGAAGCGGAGATGGACGAGCGCCTGGATGAAGAGCATGAGTCCCACCGAGGCGACGACCTGGGCGAGCACCGGGGCCGAGCGGAGCGGCCGGAAGATGAGTACGTGTGCGAGCAGGGCCCAGACGACCGCGCTGAGCACGCCGAGGACCAGTGCCAACTCCATCGAGGTGGGGTCGGACTCACTCCCGAGTTTCAGTGTGCCGATGGGCAGGACGAGACTGCCGTCGGTGCGCAGTGCGGCGACGAGATAGACCGAGTAGAGGCCGATGGCGCCCTGCGCGAAGTTGATGATGCCGGTGGCGGCATAGATGCCCACGAGGGACGACGCAAGCACCGAATAGATGGCACCGGCGGATAGTCCGAGGAAGACGAACTGGAGGAACTGGCCCATGTGGCGTACTCATTCGTTCGGCGCGTACGGATCTCACGCGCGTGTGAGGATGCGGAGCGTTCGGATCGGGGAGCAGAGCCGGGTGTGGCGGGGTGGGTGACCACCCCGCCACACCAGCGACCCGTGTCAGTAAGCGCCCGGGATGCGCTGCAGCGCAGCCGGAAGCGGGGTGATGAAGCCGCCGGTGGCGGGTTCGGTCTTCTTCTCGGCGACGACGTCGAACAGCAGCATCTCGGTGGTGCAGTTCGGCGTGGTCGGCTTACCGCAGTTGAGCTTCGGGCCGATGAACGACTGGTAGTCGGTGACTGCCTTGAGCGCACCGAGCACGTTCGGGCCGGTGAAATCGGTGACCTTGGCGTTGTTGAGCGTGATCGCGAAGTCGGCGAGGGTCGCGAAGGTGCCGTAGGCGTAGAAACCGCCGGTGCCACCCTGCTCGTCGATGAACTTCTGGGCGATCCCGAGATTCGCCTTGGCCGGCTCCGGTGCGGAGTCCATGGCCGGGGGCTGCCAGATCGGTGAGTATGTCTGTGCGCCAACCGCTTGCGCACCCATGGTGTCGATGAAGTCGGTGCAGGCCGCCATGAACATGGTGCCCTCGTAGTTCACCGACCGCAGCGACTGCGCGAGCTTGGTGCACACGTTGTCGTTCTGTGAGGTCATCAGACCGGCCGCGGCGGGGTTGCCCTCGGCCAGGGTGGTGGCCAGCGAGGTGAAGTTCGGGCCGGTCGGCGGGTAGTAGACCGACTTGACGTCGATGCCGAGCTGGGCGCCGAGCGGCTTCATCAAACCGTCGAACACCTGATGTGCCTGGGGGAGATCGGCATTCGCCAGCGTCAGCGAGTTCTTGTTCGCGGCCTTGAGCTGCTGCATGAAACCGACGAGGAACGCGGCGGGAGGCGGACCGAAGTACACGCGGTTCTCCGCCGAGGCGCCGGTGGAGGTGTTGAACGGGATCTGGCCGACCAGCGGGATGCCGGCCGAGGTGAGAATCGGCACCGCGGAGGCGGATTCGGCATTGTAGCCGTCGATCGCGGCGACCACGCCGGCCTCGACGAACTGGTTGGCGCACGACACCGTCGATTCCGGTGCGGTCTGGTCGATTCCGCAGTCGACGATCTCGACGGGCCGGCCCCCGATGCCGCCGATCTGGTTGTTGATGTAGTCCAGGGCGGCGTCCTTGCCGGTGGTCACGCCACCCTGGGTGGCGGGGCCCTTGGTGGGGTTGAACAACCCCACCTTGATCGCCTCGCCCGACGCCTTGGTGCCGCTGGCATCCGCGGCGGAGCCGTCCGACGATCCGCCGTCGTCGCTGCTGCACGACACGACCGAGAAGATGCACGCCGCGGCGACGGCGACCGCCGCCAACCGTCCGGCTCTCCTGCGTGAATTCGACCAACGCATGTTTCGACTGCCTTTCCCGATGATCTCCGGGCACGACGGAACCGCCCTGCGAGAGGGCACGGCGACATCGCCCCGGCGGGGCTTAGAAGGATTGAGTTCATCGACCCAGCGCTGTGTCTGGGTCCGCGATTCCGGCACCGTCCGCCCTGGTCACGGCGGTGAGTCCACGTCGGATGTGATGTGGGCCACTCGAAAAGTAGCGATACCCTTACGCCGGTGTCAAGCTGTTCGGCGAAACTGGACACACAGTGGACCACATGGCACGACACTGCCCGTCACGAACGAGTTCGCAACGGGCAGTGGGACAAACGATTCAGTTACCGGCAGGTCAGGGCGGCCCTCAGTGGACGGTCACCCGACCGTCGCGGCCGACCGTGACGTCGGCGGTGTAAGCACGGACGAGGTCCAGGCGCTGCCAGGAGGCGCGGCCGGCACGCTGGTCGTCGAGCGGGTATCCCGCGGGCGACGCGGTCTGTTCCAGGACCTGACGCCGCTGCTCGTCGGTCAGTCGCGGGTACGCCCCGGCGATCAGATCGACGGCCTGTCGGGGCACCACCATCGGATGTGTCGGCGACGAGACGCGTCCGAATCCGTAGGTCATGCGCTGGGCGTAGATCGTCTGGGCCGCGGCGTCGGTGGCGTAGGGCGTGTCACGCGCGATGCACACCGAGAGGGCTGCGCCGCAACGCCATTCGAGTTCCTTGCGGATCTCGGTGGCAGACGCGGCGAGGAGCCGGCGGAACTGCGGGTCGTTCCAGCGATCGGCGGCGGCGGCCTGCCCGACGATCGCTCCACCGATCACGTCGAGCGGGTAGTGCACGCCCAGCACGATGCGGTGATATCCACCCTCCGAGGCACGGGCGAGGAACTGCGGCGCGAGTTCCGGGAGCATCGATGCGAACAGGGTGCCCCGCCAGAAGAACAGGCTGGTGTGGCCGGACGGGAAGGACGGGTTGCTGCCCAGCGCGTCGTATTCGCTGGCTCCGGCGCGCATGTACTTGCGGATCCGCTCGGGTGCGACGATGAACGGCCGCTCGTACCCGAACACGTACTTCTCGACGAGCGTCGCGTTCGCGAGCCCACCGGCGCGGGCGAGGTAGTCGCTGAAGAGGGCCGTGGTCTTCGGGAGGCGATCGGCGGCGAGGGCGTTCCGGAAATCCCGTCCGAGCCGGTCGCCGAACGCATCGGACATCGTCCAGAGCGGATCGTCGTGTGCGTCGGCGAGTGCCCGGCGCTGCAGCCCCGGGTTGCCGGCCGCCGACTGGTTGATCGCGACGGCTGTCTCGAGATTGCGGGCCATCACCTCGGGGTGATCGCGGCGCAGGGCGGTGAACGTCTCCACCGGTTGCAGGTACACGCCGCCCGGATACGACGAGATGTCCGAGGCGTAGAGCCGCGCGATGTCGGTCACCGGGAACGGCGCCGGGGTCGGCTTGGCCGGCGCGGCCTGGGCCGATGCCGCGAGCGAGACGGTGGCCGCGATGGCCGCGACCACCGCAATGGCAATCACTGACCAGCGGCCAGTGCCCCCTGCTGCCTGAGCCGGCGACGAGCGCAGCGAGGAGCCGTGTCGAAGGCCCGGCATCGGTCGCGGTCGGGCAGCGTTGTCCGAGATCACGCTCTGAATCCTAGAGGGAATGTTCGCGGGGCGAATGGCCGGACAACTACTGTTCATCCGACCGGCAACCCCTGCTCGAGCAGATCGAGCGCGCGCAGGGTCGTCTCGAGCTGGGGCATCTCCCGGTTGTCGTCGAACTCGGTGGCCAGATGGAAGGTCACCCCGGCCACCGCGTCGAGGAACACCTTGAGCCGGAAGTCGTCGGGCGCGATCCGTAAGTAGTCGGCGATGAGCTGGGTCATGTCCGAGATCATGCGCTCGGACTCGACCTGAAAGGTCTTCTGCAGCAACGGCTCGGTGCGGATCAGTTGCATGCGGAGCGGATTGCCGACCCAGGGGTCGTCGACCGTCAGGCGGTGCAGCTCGGTCATCAGGCGCCGGATGAGATCGAAGTGGCTGAGGCCGGGCGGCATGGACTCGACGATCGCGTGCGCCTCGGCATGCAGGTGCTCGTCTCCGACGACCACCTGTTCCTTCGACGGGAAGTAGCGGAAGAACGTCGTGTGTGAGACGCCGGCGGCCTCGGCGATCTGCTCGACGGTGGTCTTGGCGTACCCCTGCTCGGCGATCAGGGTGATCGCCGCCTGCCGGATGGCGTTGCGGGTGCGCAGTTTGTTCTGTTCACGCAGGCCCATCCGACGCCCCGGCGCGGGTTCCGGGGCGTCGGAGTCGGCGTGCACAGTCAGGCAGTTGCCCATGTGTGCTCACTTCTTGTCAGAAGGATTGTGCGGCTTCTCAGCTCGCCGGGACCGGGGACCTGGTGTCGTCCGGTTCCTCGAGCCCACGATGGCGGACTGCTTCGCCCTCGATGTCGAAGTTGATCACGAAGCGGTCGAGCCAGCGCGGGAGGCCCCAGGCCCGGTCGCCGAGCAACGCGATCGCCGCGGGTACGACCAGCATGCGGATCACGAAGGCGTCGAAGAACACTGCCGCGGCCAGCGCGAAACCCATCATCTTGGCGGTCGTCTCCGGGGAGAGCATGAACGCCGCGAAGACGCTGATCATGATGATCGCCGCCGACGTGACCACCCGGGCTCCGTGCCGGTAACCGGCGACGATCGCCTCCTTGGCCGACAAGCCGTGCATGAACTCCTCACGCATTCGGGTCACCAGGAACACCTGGTAGTCCATCGCGAGCCCGAACACCACGCCGATGAGGAAGATCGGCAGGAAGGAGATGATCGGCTGCGTGTGGGTGATCAATCCCAGCCAGCCCTCCTGGAAGATCGCCACGGTGACGCCGAAGGTCGCCAGGACCGAGAAGACGAATCCGAGGGTGCCGATGAGCGGGACCCAGAGCGACCGGAAGACGCCGATCATGATCAGGAATGCGAGACCGACGACCACGACCAGGTAGGGGATGAGTGCATCGTCGAGTTTCTGGGAGAGATCGGACATGATGGCTGTCTGACCGCCGACGTGGAGTTCGGCGCCACGGTTCTCGACCGTTGGTGCGAAGGCGCGGATCTGCTCCATGAGGTCGTGTGTGGCGGCTGACGACGGCGCGCTCTCCGGGGTGACCATGATCAGCGCGGTGTCGCCTGCTCGGTTGCCCGTCCAGGTGAGCCCCTCGGGGTTGGCGACATCACTCAGGGTTGCGATGTGCCGTACGGTCTCCTCGGCCGGGGCGTTGATCGCGCCGTCCTCGTCGTGCACGACGACGAGCAGTGGGCCGTTGATGCCCTCACCGAAACCGCGGCTCAGCAGTTCCTGCGCGGGTGCTTCGGCTTCGCTGGACAGCGACAGACCGAGTTCCAGCTTGGTGGCCGGGATGGCCGCGGCCGCAAGCGCCAGCAGGCCGATCACGATGAACGGGATGGGCCATTTGACGACGGTGCGCCCGACTTTGACACCCAGAGTGTCGTCCTCGGATTCCACGGCGTGCTTGATCCAGGGGATTCGAGGTAGGAAGGCGAACCGCCCGAACGCACCGAGGATGGCTGGGATGAGGGTCAGAGCAGCCAGCACCGCGATGAACACGGCGACGCCGGCACCCGCGCCCATCTGAGTGATGATCGGGATGCCGATCACCATGAGGGCCACCACGGCGACGATCACGGTGAGGCCGGCGAAAACCACCGCCGACCCGGCTGTGCCGACGGCTCGGCCGATGGCGTCTGATGGCGCGCCGCCGCGGAGGAGTTCCGCACGGTACCGGGACACGATGAACAGCGCGTAGTCGATGGAGACGGCGATGCCGAGCATCGTGACGATGGCGGTGGCGGACTCGTTGATCGACAGAGCCTCGGCCGACAGCGTGAGCAGCAGGATGGTGATGCCGACACTGACGATCGCGGTGACGAGAGGAATGAAGGCGGCGATGAGGGCTCCGAACGCCACGATCATCACGACGAAGGCGACGGCGAAACCGAGCAGTTCGGCCGTGCCGCCGGCTTCCATCACCTGCATCAGCGACCCGGTTGCCTCCACCTGCAGGCCGTCGACGGAGAACTCGTCCAGGATCGAGACGAGTTCTTCCTTGTTCTCGACGGTGAGGTCGAGGATCGGGATGTCCTGGCGCACCTGGATGAGGCCGACCCGACCGTTGTCGCCGACGACCTGCGCAGCGAGTGCTGGATCAGCGGCCGCAACCGTCAGCGGGTTGACGACGGTCTGCGGCTCGATCACGTCGGGGAGTCCGCGGAGGGCCGCGGCGAGCTCGTTCAGCTGCGCGGTGTGGTTCTGCAGCCCGTCCTCGGCAGCGACGAGGATGCTCGTGGACGCCTGTTCCTGCTGGGCCATGACCTGTGGGAAGTACTGCTCGACCTGTTCGGTGGCAACCCCCGAGTCGGTGCCGGGAAGGCTGAAGTCCTGCGCGAACTTGGGCTGGAGTGCGCCGACCAGTCCGGCGACCGCGATGAGCGCAGCCAGCCAGGCCGCGATCACCGACCATTTGTGGCGAAAGCAGAAGCTTCCGAGCTTGAACAGAAACGACGCCATGCGTGGACCCCTCTGGTGCTGCGGAAGACCGGCCCCGAAGGTCCCGGCGCAGATGACGAGAGAAATGGTACCCACTAACACTCGGGACTGAGTACCACTTTTCGGAGCGGGCTCCGTCACACCGCGCCGGCGGTGTGGCCGGCATCGCTTGCGAGAGGGTCTCGTCAGCGGGCGTTCGGCGGCGTCTGGTGTCCGCGGGGATCGGCGTCCGGGCGGTGACGCGGATCGATCGGGTTGTTCGATGGCTGACCGGCGTGCCGGCCTGCGATGTTCGGGTCGTTCCGCCCGTCCGCACCACGCCCGTCGGCGCCCCGTCCCTCGGTGTCCCGTCCATCCGCGTTCCGTCGGACATCGGGGTCGAGACGGTCCGCACGGGCGAACTCGCTCTCGACCTCGTGCCGCGACTCGGCCGCGTGTCCCTGGTGGTGGCGTGCCTGTTCCTGCAGCCGCTTGGCCTCTGCGGCCTTCGCATCGGCTTCGGCCTGCGCTTTCCGTGCCCGGGCATCGGCCTCCTCGGCGACGGCCTCGCGGTGGCGGACGGTCGAGACCTGTTGCGTGGCGTTCTGCCTGATCTCCTCGGCTTGAACCCGTCGGCGTGCCTTTCGCTGACGAAGCAGCAGCAACACGAGCGCAAGAATGACGATCACGACGACGACGGCGATGATGATCCAGATGGCGGTGTCCACGACTCACTCCTCGGTCGGATGATGGTGCGCGTCGGGTACCCCGCGGCAGGGATGGCTAACCCATCCCGGTCAGCTCGCTGACCTGCGGTCGAACAGCCGTCACCGCGGGTTGTCCACTCGTTCGGGTGACATTCGCCGGTCGGCGGAAGCGGTGATGCGGTCGTAGCTTCGGTGCCACAGCCATTCGAGAGGGCCCCGCTCGAATCGGCTGAGCCAGAAGCGGGAGAACAGCATGAGCACCACGGCGATGCCGAGGTACAGCGACACCGTGGCGGGGACCAGCGTCGAGCCGTCGAGATGGTGCGCGAGCCCCAGGCCCCAGCCGTAACAGGCGGCACCCGCGATCGCGTTCTGTAACACATAGCAGGACAACGCCATTCGACCGACCGGTGTCAGCGCGCGGCCGCACCGCCCGGGAGTGCGGCCGTCGGCGTAGTACCCGGCGACCCATGCGAGCAACCCCAGTGCGACGACCGGCGCCAACCCGTACCGCCCCACGACGAGTCCGGCATCGCCACCGGCCAGTCCGACGGCAAAGTCGAGAGGTAGGGCGATCCCCAGCCCGACGGCCATCAGGCGTCGCCGAAGCCGGGCGCCGCGCGGTTCCAGGACGCCGGCGCGCAGCAGGGCCGCGCCGATGAGGAAGAGCGCGATCGACATCGGCAGGATGAAGAGGACCTCGGCACGGAACATCAGGAAGTTCTCGGCGCGAAAAGCGACGAGGTCGACGAAACTGCCACTCGCGTAGGGGTTCGGGGACAGCGCGGCACCCGGACCCGATGTAGCGGGCGCGGCGAGAAGGGCCCAGCTCACCAGGCCCAGCAGCGCCAGATGCGTCGACGCAGCGATCGCGATCGCGACGTACTGGCGCCGCAGCCGCATCGACAGCAGGTAGGCGACGATGAGTCCGGTGACCGCGTAACCCATGAGGACGTCGAACTCGGTGAAGAGGAAGTAGTTGATCACGCCGTCGACGAACAGCAGCGCGGCTCGCCAGTAGTACCGTCCCGGCCAGGTCCGGCCTCGTCGAACAGCCGACCGCTGCTGGATGGCCAGCCCGATTCCGAACATGATCGTGAGCAGACCGAGGAATTTGCCCTGGGCGAGCTGCTGCAGGACGTCCTCGGCCACCGCCCAGGAGCCGGTGGCCCGATAGGCGCCCTGGATGTAGCCGATCAGCCCCTCCGCGTTGGTGAAGATCCAGATGTTGGTGGCGAGGGTGCCCAGAATCGCGATGCCGCGCAGGACGTCCAGCGCCGCGTGTCGGGTCGCCATCGGTTCTCCGTTCTTTGCTGACACAACCGTGCTATCAAAACCGGCGCCAACGTAGCACGGGTGTACTACCATGAGTCAATGCCCAAGTTGATCGACCGGGACGGGCGACGCGCCGAGATAGCCGAGGCCCTGTGGCGAATCGTGTTGCGCGAAGGCGCATCCGGAGTATCGGTCCGCGAGGTGGCGGCGGAAGCGAACATCTCGGTCGGCTCGCTCCGCCACGTCTTCGCGGACAAGGAGGAGCTGCTCGAGTTCTCGATGCGGCTGATCTACGAGCGGGTGGCGGTTCGCATCCGTCGGCACGACCGAATTCGCAACCCGCTGCGCTGGGCCGAGGCCGTGTTGTCCGAGGTCCTACCGCTGGACGACGAGCGGCGCGTCGAGATGCACGTCAACCTCGCGATGGTGACCGAGTCGGTGGCACATCCCGGTCTCGCAGATGCTGCGCGTGAGGCCCACGACGGTTTGCGTTCGCTCTGTCGGACGGTGCTGGGCGTCCTCGACGAGCACGGGCTGATCGGCGCCGGCCGCGATCTCGACTCTCATGCGGTCGCGGTACACGCCCTCGTCGACGGTCTGGCGATGCACCTGCTCCTCGCCGACACGGATTCGCCGGCCCGCGCGCAGCGCGTGCTCCGGGAGCATTTGACAGGGCTGGCGGTCGAGATCCGAGAGACGTTGCAGTGAAGCGATAGTCGCTGTCGGGTGGATACTGTTGTGCGGCTGCGGACCGGTCGGAGGACTAACTCTCCGGGTCCGTGTCACCCTCTTCGCGGGCGCGTCGTCGGTCGGCGTGCAGCGACCTGACGCGCCGCTCCTCGCGACGGACCTCGATCTGGGTGGCGCGTTCGGCGGCCAGCCAATCCGGCATCTCGGCGAGGAGGTCGTCGATCTGCGCCGTCGTGAGTGCCTCGGTGATGCCGCCGCGAACCAGGCCCGAGTTCGAGATGCCGAGTTTCGCCGCGACCAGATTCTTCGGGTGCGGGCCGTCGGCGCGAAGCGTGCGGAGCCATTCCGGCGGGTCGGTCTGGAGGGCGGCGAGTTCGGCCCGGGTGATCGGGCCCTGCTGGAACTCCGCAGGAGTGGCCGGCAGGTACACGTCCAGCTTTTTGGCGGCGGTGGCCGGCTTCATCGACTGCGAGCTCATTCGACGAGGGTATCGGGCGGTAGCCTTTGGGCGTGACCACACCCGACGTTCACGCAGCGGGCGAGGCCCCTGTCTTCCGGCTGGCATACGTTCCGGGGGTCACGCCGAGCAAGTGGGTCAGGATCTGGGCCGAGCGGCGTCCCGACGTCTCGCTGGAACTCATCGCCCTCGACGTCGCGGTCTGTGCCGAGGCGGTCGGGGAGCGGCGCGTCGACATGGCGATCACCAGATTGCCCGATGCCCTGCGGTCCGGCGATGCGCGGGAACATCACACGATCGACCTGTACGAGGAGACGACGGTCGTCGTCGTGCCGAAGGACCACGCCCTGACCGCCGGCGACGAGATGACCCTGGCCGATCTGACCGACGAGCAGTTGCTGTGGCCGCTGGACGAACCGTTGACAGTATCCGAACGCCCGGGTGCGGCGGTGGATCATCGGCCCGAGACCACCGGTGACGCAGTCGAACTCGTCGCGGCCGGCGTCGGCGTACTGCTCGTGCCGCAGTCGCTGGCGCGCCTGCATCACCGCAAGGACCTGGTGTATCGGCCGGTCACCGACGCCCCGACCGGGTCCGTCGGACTCCTCTGGCCTGCTCCCACAACTCAATTGGCCGATGAGTTCATCGGCATCGTGCGCGGCCGCAAGGCGACGTCGTCGCGGGGGCGGACCGACGAGGCGCCCAAACGGTCGGCGAAGGAGAAGGCGGCGGCGAAGAGGGCGGCACGCGAGGCGGCCGGGAAGATCCCCGGCAAGAGTGCGCGACGCGGGCCCGGACGTCCGAAGCGTCGCTGATTCCCGCCGTGGCGTGCCGCCCCTGTCAGTGCGTCAGGCGCGCCACTCAGCGGTGCGTTCCGGCGACGCATCGGCAAGCGCCTTGAGGGTGTCGTCGGCGCCGAAATCCTTGCCGTACACCGGCGTTCCCGGCTGTTGCCGCCACGACTCGGCGAGCGGTCCGGCGTCGACCGGGTCGAACCCGAGTTCGTCGACCACGCGGAACACGATCTCCTTGCCGGCCGGATCGTCGCCGGCGATCGGCAGCGCGATGCGGCCCTCTGTGCCCGCGGGTACGCCCTTGTTCAGCAGGTGCTTCCAGTAGATACCGTTGAACACCTTGTACACCGGAACGCCGAGCAGTTCCGACACCCAGACGCTCTCGGGAGTACCGTTCTCGATCGCCTCGATCTTGCCGTCGCGCTGCTGGGGGTAGTAGTTGTTCGTCTCGATCACCGGGGCGTCGGGCTTGCGGGCGTCGAGGATGCCCGGCGCGAGGTCGGGGGTGTTCTTCTGCGGGATGCTGACGATCACCAGGTCGGCGTCCTTCGCGGCGTCGGCGGCCCATACCGCGGTGGCGCCGGTCTCGGAGGCCAGTTCGGCCAGCGTCTCCGGGTCGCGTGAGTTCGCCACCCGCACCTCGTGTCCCAACGATGTCAGACGACGCGTGAGCGTCCCGCCGATGAATCCCGCTCCGATGATCCCGATCTTCACAACTGCACCTCTTTGTTCGACGACGTTGTTGACCCTTCGCGCAACGGATCCGTCGGTTCGGTGCATTCCCGTGGTCGGCGGGAGGGTGACGAGCGACTCGACCGGGCCCGGTCGAGTCGTGGGTCAGTACGCGATGCCGAGAGACCAGGCGAACACCGTGTAGGCGGCGAGGGTGATGAGCACGATCCCGATGAGGTTGAGCCAGAGCCCGCCACGGATCATCTGGCCGATGGTGACGTACCCGCTGGCGTAGGCCACCGCGTTCGGTGGGGTCGCCACCGGGAGCATGAATGCGCAGGTCGCGGCGAGGGCGACGGGGATCGTGAGCACCAGGGGGTCGAGACCCATCCCCATGGCCACGCCTCCGGCGACCGGGAGAAATGTTGCCGCTGTCGCGGTGTTGCTGGTGATCTCGGTGAGGAAGATGATCGCGGTCGCCGCGATGACCACCAGCACGATGACCGGGATCGTGTCGAGCCCGGCGGCCACGTCGCCGATCCAGGCGGTCAGTCCGCTGGACTCGAACTGCTGGGACAAGGCGAGGCCGCCGCCGAACAGCAGCAGCACGCCCCATGGCAGTTTGATCGCGGTCTCCCAGTCGAGCAGGCGCACACCGGGTTTGGAGCCGCTGGGCAGCAGGAACAGCAGGATCCCCGCCGTCATCGCGATGCCGGTGTCCGAGATTGGCGGATTCTCGTCCCAGATCAGCGGGACCGCGATCCACGCCAGTGCGGTGAGGCCGAAGATCGCGGCGACCCGGATCTCGCCCTGCGACATCGAGCCGAGGCCGTCGAGCTGATCGCGGATGATGCGCCGGCCGCCGGGGATGTCGTCGATCTCCGGCTTGAACAGGACGTGCGTGAGCAGGAACCACGCGATGGCGAGGAAGATGACGGCGAGCGGGACGCCGGCGATCATCCACTCGAGGAACCCGATGTCGATGCCTTCGCCCTCGAGGTACCCGACCAGGAGGGTGTTGGGCGGGGTGCCGATGATCGTGCCCAACGAGCCGATGGATGCGGCGTAGGCGATGCCGAGCATCAGTGCTGTGCCGAAGTTGCTCTTGATGACCGCCTGGGTGAGGGTCTCACCGTCCACCGGTTCGTCGGTGTCGGTGGCCTTCGGCCCGGGCGCGTCGGTGCCCGATTCCTTGCCGAGGTCGAGAACCAGCGCCAGGACCGACACGCCGATCGGGATCATCATCACGGCGGTTGCGGTGTTGGACACCCACATCGAGAGGAATCCGGTGGCGATCATGAAGCCCGCGATCACCATCGGCGGCTTGGTGCCCATCGCCGAGACCGTGACCAGGGCGATGCGGCGGTGCAGATTCCACCGCTGCATCGCGAGGGCGATGATGAAGCCGCCCATGAACAGGAAGATGACGTTGTTTCCGTAGGCCGCGCCGACGTCGTTCACCGAGATCGACTCGCCTGCTTCGTCTGAGCCGAAGACCGGGAAGATCACTAGCGGCAGCAGCGCGGTTGCGGGGATGGGTATCGCCTCGGTCATCCACCAGAGGCCCATGAGAACTGCGGTCGCCGCCGTGAGCCGGGCTCCCTGCCCGACTTCGGCGGGCAGGATCACGTACACCAGGGCCGCGAGTGCCACGCCGGCAAGGAGTCCGATCCACTGCTGACGTCGCATCTTCGGTTCCACCTCGTCGGCGCGCTCACCCGCCGACTGGTGGTCGATCTCGTCGAAGTCCTGCTGTGGGTCAGGCGATCCGGAGCCTCGGCCGGCCGAGCCCGGTGATCCGGACCGGTTGTCGCGTGGCCGTTCGCCGCTGCGCTGCACCATCGGGAACCTCCTCGGTATGCCTGCGTGGCAGCCAGCCTATCCAGGAACGTGCCGGAATTGCCCGAAACCGCTGCCCGCCGACGTGCCTATGAGGTGGCCGACCAGCTGTGCCACGTCAGAGACTCCACGACGATCACCGGTCCATCGGGCCGTCGGAGTCGATACTGCGGGTACTTCGCGGCCAGCGTGTCGATGCCGTGCCTTCCGACGGATTCACCGGCGTCGACGACATGTGCCCGGCCGTCGACCCGCACCCACCAGGGTTCATCCCAGTTGTCGGAATACATGTCAGCCAGGAGCGACACCGCGGGGTTGTCCGCGATGTTGGCGAGACGACGGAGTGCGGTGGTTCGTTTCGGCTTGTGATCCACGCACGTGTAGATGACGTCGTCGTCGAGTGCGCACACGACGGGGACCAGGTGCGGCTTGGTGGAGGGTGACACGGTGGCGAGCGTGACCGACCGGGCGGCGGCGAAACGTTCCCGAGTCAGGCGCAGGTCCATCTCACGAGGATGACACGCACTCGTGGGAAACAAGGTCACCGATGAGTACGGGCGCCGGTTCGGGTCCACCTCTGTGTCCGATCCCCGATCCGGGGGACCCGACCCGAAAGGGCAGCACCATGACGCACGAGAACGTTGCCGTCAGCCGCACGATCTCCGCCACACCCGACGAGGTGTTCGCGGCGCTCGCCGACCCCCGCACACACCAGGCCATCGACGGCACCGGCTGGGTTCGGGACGCAGTCGACACGACGCCGCTGCGGGAGGTGGGCCAGCTCTTCCGGATGAACATGTACCACTCCAACCATCCGGATGGTGACTACCTGATGGAGAACCGGGTCGAGGTGATCGAACCGCGGTCGGCGATAGCGTGGCAATCAGGGCAGCGCAACGACTCCGGGGAGCTCGAATTCGGCGGCTGGACATGGCGGTACGACCTGGTGCCGGTGGGGGAGTCGTCCACCGAGCTCACCCTGACCTACGACTGGTCGGCCGTACCCACCCACATCCGCGAGTACATCGAGTTCCCGCCGTTCGCCGACGACCATCTGCGTAACTCGTTGAATCACATCGCCGAACTTGTCGGCTGATCGTCAGCCGACGAGGTCCGGAGCCGGATCGCGATGCGCCGACGCAGCCGATGTGGGTGACAGATCGGCGGTGAGCAGGTCGACGGTCGGGCTGCGCGTGATCACCTTGTGGCCCCACCACAGAGCGAGGAACACGAAGAGGGCGCCGTAGGCGGTGAGCCACAGTTCGAGATTTCCCGCGGATCCGTCGCGGATCGCCGGGAGATTCTGCCCGGCGATGACGGCAACACACATGAGCAACGCGATGATCGGTCCGGCCGGATAGAGCCAGGCCTTGTAGGGGAGTCCGCCGAGGTCCAGGCCCTGCGCGTGCCACGCCCGACGGAACCGGTAGTGGGCCCAGGCGATCCCCATCCAGGTGATGAAGCCGGCCACCGAGGAGGCGGTGACCAGCCAGACGTAGGCGCGACCGTCGCCCACCCGACTCGCTAGAAAGCAGAGGGCGCCGATGGCCGTCGTCGCTGCTACGGCGAGGAGTGGCACACCTGATCGGGTGACCCAGGCGAACACACGTGGGGCGTTGCCCTGAACAGACAGGCCGTACAACGCGCGGGTTGCCGCGAACAGGCTCGCATTGCCCGCCGACAGGATCGCGATCAGGATCACGGCGTTCATGATCGATGCCGCCACCGCGATCCCCGCTTCGGAGAACACGAGGGTGAACGGGGCGATTGCGATGTTCTCCTCGGACGCATTCAGCAGATTGGGGTCGGTGTACGGGATCAGGAACGCGATGATGGTCAGGGTGCCGATGTAGAACAGCAGGATGCGAACGAAGACGGTGCGCACGGCGCGCGGAATGGCCGTCTTCGGTTCGACTGCCTCGCCGGCGGCGACCGCGATCATCTCGGTGCCCTGGAATGCGAAACCGGCGATGAGGAAGACCGACAGCATTCCGATGGGGAAGTCCACGAACGGAGCGTCGTCGATCGTCCAATTGCTGAACCCCGGCGACGGACCGTCGCCGACGACACCGAGAATCAGCAGCACGCCGACGATGAGAAAGACGACCACCGCGATGACCTTGATCGCCGCGAACCAGAACTCGGCCTCGCCGAACGCCTTGACCGCGAACAGGTTCAGCGCCAGCAGGCCCGCCAGGAACACGACCGACCAGATCCACGACGGCACGTCGGGTGCCCAGTACTTCATGATCAGTCCGGCCGCCACCAACTCGGCGGCCAGGGTGACCGACCAGTTGAGCCAGTAGTTCCACCCCGCGGCGAAACCGAAGGACTTGGACACGAAGCGCTTGCCGTACTCCTCGAACGGGTTGCTGCACGGGATGTACGCCGACATCTCGCCGAGGCTCTGCATGAGGAAGAAGACCATGCAGCCCATCAGCAGATACGCCAGGATGGCGCCACCCGGACCCGCGTCGGAGATGGTGGCGCCCGAGGCGACGAACAAGCCGGTGCCGATGGCGCCGCCGAGCGCGAGCATGCTGATGTGACGACTCTGAAGTCCCTTGCGCAGAGATTCGTCGGGGGTGATCCCCAGGGGACTGGACACCGGCAGAGTCTAACGGCCGGTCGGCCTCTCGGCCGGGTGTTGCGCTGTTGCTCGAGTGCTGAGCCTCATTCGAGGCTGGTCAGTTCGGTGACCAGTGCGTGCACCGGGTCGCCGGGACCGATGTCGTAGGTGCACTGGTCGTCCCGCGGGTCCGGGACGAATGCCCAGAACAGTGCGGTTGCCGTCCCGGCCGCCCGCTGACCGGCGACCTTGATCCGGAAGTCGGCGGCGCGCTCGGACCTCGAACCGCACGAGCCGGCATGCTGGCCGATCTCGTTCACCGCGAGGGGTTTTCCGACTGCGCGGGCCTGTCGTAGACGTTCGGCCAGTCCGTTCCACTGATCCCCGGGGAGCGCGACCCCATCCGCACCGTAATCGTGATAATCCAGGACATCCACGTACGGGGAACCGGCGACGTACTGATAGTCGGGCCCGGCGGTACCGCACTGGCCACCGCCGGTGAAGCCGGACCAGATCACCGCTCCGCCGTGCAACCGGGTGACCATCGCACCAGCCGCGCCGAAAAACGACCGCAATACGCGCGCGGCGTCGACCGGACACGACCGCTGCTGCCATCCACACGATTGATCGCCACAGATTGACGGTTCGGGTTCACCCACCAATTCCCATCCCGCCAGGGCCGACCTGCTCTTCCAGCGTCCCACTGCCGTCCTGACCCACTGCTCGAACGTGAGTCCACCCGCGCCGGCGACGGTTCGCCAGCCGGATCGGTACCAGTCTCGTTCCTTGAACACACCACTCTCGCAGGCGCCGTCGGCGGCCGCGAGGACAGGCAAAACCATCTGACCGTGCCGCGCGGCGGCGTCGAAGACGGCATCCATCGGCCCGAAATCCAATTGCTGGGTGTACTTGTTCACGGCCAGTTGAGCGAACAGATTGAAGCGGGTGAGCGAATGCGGAGGTAAGCCGGCGAAATAGTCGTCGAGATCAACCATCGCTCCGCAACCGGCATTCACCGACCAATCGGTGGCCAGCTGGTAGGCGTCGAATCCGGATGGCCACCACTGGCGTCCATCGAGCGTCAGCCCAGCCGGAGTGGCATCGACCCGGTTGGGCGCCGCATGAGCGGGCGGCGGCAGCAGCCAACTCAGGAGCAGGCCGATGCTCAGCACCAGAATCGGAGTTCTCATCGCGGGCAGATGCATGTGTGCGTCCTGAGATGACGAGGACCGACTGTGGCATCGGCCCAACTCGTTCGATGATTGCACGCCGGCGGCGCGGTTTCGATCGCGTCCGAGAATGGGTACGGAGAAACGTTTCGTGTGCGCCGAGATCGAGTTAGAGCCGCCGGGCGCATTCCTCATTTGCCGACCTGCGCGACACCTGTGACACCATCGTGCTCGTGATGGGGGTACTGATAGTTGCTGCAGTGCTGCTCATCGCGAGCGCGGTGCTCGCATGGCAGGACCCACGTCGTCTGAGCCCCGGCATCCTGCTGACCGCGGGCTTGTCGGGCGTGATGCTCGCCGCGGTGATCGCGGCCGTGGACAGTGGCGTCGACGACGACGGCTTGGTTCTCGCGCCGGCGGTCGTCATCGTGGCCCTCGGACTCGTTGCGCTGCTTGCCATCCTCATTCTCGGGGTGTCGTTGATCGCCAACGGCGTGACGCTTCTGCGCCGAGAGGGGCGCCGTCCATCGAACCTGCTGTCGGCGCTCCTGGGTGCACTCCTGTCCGGTTACGCGCTCGCTGTCCTGCTCGGGATCATCGTCGGATGGTTCGACGTGTCGACGAGCAACGCGCTGCTCAACTTCCTTCTGGCGGTGGGGATGCCGGCCGGCTACCTGGGGTTCGTGTTCGCCTCGCTGCTTCTCTGGTCGTGGCTGTACGGCCGGTGGAGCAGGTGGCGGGCGCGACGGGCGAAGGTCGGCGCGATCATCGTCCTGGGTGCCGGTCTGCTCGACGGGTCCCGCGTCGGTCCGCTGCTGGCGTCACGACTCGACCGCGGTCGCGAGATCTATGATCTGGCCCGGCCTTCCGGCCTGGACCCGCTGATCATCTGCTCCGGAGGCAGAGGTGGCGACGAGCGGCTGTCGGAGGCCGCGGCGATGGCCGAGTACCTCGTCTCGAAGGGCGTCGATCGTGATGCCATCGCACTCGAGGACCGATCCACCGACACCGCGGAGAACCTCCGGTACTCGAGGCGTGTGCTCGACGAGCGTGGAGTGACCGAACCGGTCGCGGTGGTGACGAGCGGCTATCACGCCTTCCGCGGAGCGATGCTCATGCGGTCTGCCGGGATCGACGGATTCTCGACCGGCGCCCACACCGCGCGATACTTCGTCCCCAACGCCCAGGTCCGTGAGTTCTTGGCGGTTCTGCGTGACCACCGATGGATCAACGGAGTCGTCGTCTTCCTGCTCAGCGTGCCACTGATCTCCGGCACCGCTGTGGCTCTCTTCGGCTAGTCCGTCAGTGGACCAGGGGAGTGCCTTGCGGACCCCGTGATGGTGGAGCCGATGACGGGAATCGAACCCGCGTATTCAGCTTGGGAAGCTGATGTTCTGCCATTGAACTACATCGGCGTGCGAGTGCCGGACTCGCGAACGACAGCCTAGCAAACCCGTGGCCGGTCCGGTCGTCAGCACTCGCAGATGTCGCAGATCGTGGCGTGAGGCGCAACGAACCGCGACATCTGGGCGAGACCGGGTATCGGCGGGCCGACGCGATTCGGTTGCGACGCAGAATAATTCGCGGGACGGGGTTGCGCGCTGGACGACCGGCCGGTAGTCTCGAACGTAGTTTCGAGTAAAGCCATGATGACGGGGGATGAAATCATGGCTTCTACCGAGCCATCTGCAGCACCACCACTTCTTCTCGACCAGTACAAGCGCCTGCATGCACTTATGGACGAGATCGCCGAGACGCAGTCCACGGATTGCTCCGACACTGACCTCTTACAGGTCGCGATCGAGCACGAGCGTGCCGAACGACGGTTGCTGTCGCTGTTCACCGATCACATCGTCGACATCGACGAGCGGTCGGCGTACCGGAAGATGGGGTGCCAGACCGTCTCCAACTTCCTCTGCCATGGTCTGCACCGGCGCGGCGAGGCGACCCGCCTGATGAACCGGGTCTGGGCCTTGGGCAGGTTTCCGGACATGCAGGGGGTGCCGCTCGAACCGCGCTTCCCCGAGACCGCCAAAGGTGTTGCCGACGGCGAGATCTCGGGACGCCACGTCGACGTCGTCATCGAGGTGATGCGCAAGATCCCCGCCGACGTGGACCCTGCCGACAGGGAAGCCGCCGAGGCAACGCTCGCGCACTACGCACGCGAGTACGACCCGTCGTCACTCCGTGATCTCGGCGCCCGCATCCTGGCCCACCTCGACCCCGACGGAACCATCACAGACGATCGCGACCGCGCCCGCAACCGCGGCCTCAAACTCGGGCCGCAAGACGCCCAACTGATGTCCCGGCTGACCGCAACGCTTGACCCCGTGACGCGCGCCATGTTCGACGTCGTCTTGTCGGTGTGGGCCGCTCCCGGGATGAACAATCCCGCCGATCCCGAGTCGCCCACCGGGAACCCCGCCGCCGCGGACCCCGACGCGCTGGCCGCCGCTGCCGGACGCGACGAGCGCACGACCGAGAAGCGGAACCACGACGCGTTGCGCGCCATGCTGCGCTTCGTGCTCGACGCCGGCGCGCTCGGGGGTTCGCACCACGGGCTGCCGCCACACCTCGTCGTCTCCATCACCGAATCGGCGCTGCGCGACGCGGCCGGCGACCCGGCACGGACCGCGACGGGAACCCTCCTGCCCATCAAGGACGCCATCGATCTCGCCGCGGACGCGCAGCACCATCTCGCGGTGTTCCGGGACCACTCCAGTGAGGTGCTCTACCTCGGGCGGTCCAGGCGATTGGCCTCGCGCGCACAACGAATCGCCGCGGTCGCCCGCGACGGCGGCTGCACCTTCCCGGGATGCACGCGGCCGTCGTTCGACTGCGAGATCCACCACGTCGTCGAGTGGGACGCCCACCACGGATCCACCGACCTCGACACCCTCGCGACCGCCTGCCCACCACATAACCGAGTGGTCGGCACCGGGGTGGATCAGTGGGCCACCACCATCGCCACCGAAGGGGTCGACGCCGGCCGCGCCGTCTGGCACCCGCCCCGCGCGCACCCGTCGTCGACGCCGCGGATCAACCACGCCCATCGCACCGACGCCATCTTCGACCGGATGCGCGCTGATGTCCGGCGGCGGCGCAGTACAGCGGCACCGGAGAGCGGAGGGTCGGCGCCAACCGACACCGGCGCAGATCCTCCCTGACCATTCGATAACCTCGACACCGTGCTGCTCTCCGACCGCGACATCCGCGCCGAGATCGCTGACGGGCGCCTCGCCATCGATCCGTTCGATCCCGCCCTCGTCCAGCCCTCCAGCGTCGACGTCCGGCTCGACGGCCTGTTCCGGGTGTTCAACAACACCCGCTACACCCACATCGACCCCGCACAACGCCAAGACGAACTCACCTCGCTGGTCGAACCCGCCGACGGCGAGCCCTTTGTGCTGCACCCGGGCGAGTTCGTGCTGGGGTCCACCCTCGAGGTGTGCTCGCTGCCCGACGACCTCGCCGGCCGGCTCGAAGGCAAGTCGTCACTCGGTCGGCTCGGCCTCCTCACGCATTCGACGGCGGGCTTCATCGACCCCGGCTTCTCCGGCCACATCACCCTCGAGCTGTCGAACGTCGCGAACCTTCCGATCACCCTCTGGCCCGGCATGAAGATCGGGCAGCTGTGCCTCATCCGCCTCAGCAGCCCGGCTGAGGAGCCGTACGGCAGCGCGTCGGTCGGATCGAAGTACCAGGGACAACGTGGCCCCACCCCGTCAAAGGCGTACCTGAACTTCCAGAAGCACGACTGAGGTTTCGACTCCGCTCAACCAGCGGGAGCACTCGGCTCAACCGGCGGGTGGGCGGACCGGGTGGGCGCGGCTCCGGAAGTTCACCCAGCCGATGACAACCCGCCACGACGAGGATGGTTACCGGTGGTTCCGCCTGGGTAACCGTTGCCCTCATGAAGCTCACGGTGATCGGATGCGGCTACCTCGGTGCCACTCACGCGGCCTGCATGGCCGAACTCGGGCACGAGGTCGTCGGCATCGACGTCGATCCGTACAAGATCGAACGCCTGCAGGCCGGCGAGGTCCCGTTCTTCGAGCCGGGGCTCGCCGACATCCTGCGCCGCAACATCGACGCCGGACGACTCCGCTTCACGACCGACCACCTCGCGGCCGCCGATCACGCCTCGGTGCACTTCCTCGGCGTCGGGACCCCGCAGGAACCCCGCGGGCACCGGGCCGACCTCTCGCACGTGTACTCGGCGATCGACGCGCTCGTGCCGACGCTGCGGGGCGCCCACCTCATCATCGGCAAGTCGACCGTACCGGTCGGCACCTGCGCCGAACTCGCACAACGGATCTCGGTACTGTC
Source organism: Gordonia sp. ALPHA1B1 (assembly GCF_005502615.1). Lineage (NCBI taxonomy): Bacteria > Bacillati > Actinomycetota > Actinomycetes > Mycobacteriales > Gordoniaceae > Gordonia > Gordonia sp. ALPHA1B1. The sequence goes on from NZ_SCOC01000012.1 coordinate 153,569, forward strand.
GCACGCCGGGGCGGATGTCGAACTGTCGTGGAGTCCGGAGTTCCTGCGCGAGGGATTCGCCGTCGAGGACACGCTCCGGCCGGATCGGCTCGTCCTCGGTACCGGTTCGCTCGACCCGAGCGGTCTCAACACGGCCGCCGACGACCCCGAGGCCGGGTCGTCGGCCGGGGAGGTCACCCGCGAGATCTACCGCGAGATCCTCGAGACCGGCGTGCCGCTGATCGAGACCGACTGGGCCACCGCCGAACTCGTGAAGGTCTCGGCGAACGCCTTTCTGGCCACCAAGATCTCGTTCATCAACGCGATCAGCGAACTGTGCGAGATCGCCGGCGCCGACATCAACACCCTCGCCGACGCGATCGGGCACGACCCGCGGATCGGACGCCGATTCCTCAACGCCGGTCTCGGTTTCGGCGGCGGTTGCCTGCCCAAGGACATCCGCGCCCTGACCGCGCGCGCCGACGACATGGGCGCCCCGCGGGCCGTCGGCTTCCTGCGGGAGGTCGACGCCATCAACATGCGTCGCCGGGGTGCGGCGGTGGAACTGGTCTTCGAGGCCCTCGGCGGCGAGGTCCTCGGGCGCAACGTCGCCGTCCTGGGCGCCGCCTTCAAACCGGAGAGCGACGACGTCCGTGACTCACCCGCGCTGACGGTGGCCAGCAGGCTGGCGCTCGAAGGGGCGTCGGTGACCGTCTTCGACCCGAAGGCGATGGACAACTCACGACGCGTCCACCCGAGCCTCGGCTACGCCACCTCGGCGCGCGACGCGTGCGACCGGGCCGACGTCGTCGTCATCGCCACCGAGTGGGCCGAGTTCGTGCACATGGCGCCCGAAGAACTCGAGGGCGTCGTCCGCGCCAAGCGCATCGTCGACGGCCGGCGCTGCCTGGACCCGCAGATGTGGCGCGACGCGGGTTGGGACTACCGCGCCCTGGGCGGCCCCGCTCCCACCCGCCCGGCGCCGCGAAACCACCCGTCCGAGCAGGTGAACGGATATGCGCCGGGGGCCACCGTCCGCTGAGTCGTGCTAGGTTGAGCTCGCGATTGTCCAGGGGGCACCGTCTCGCCGTGGGGGACATGAGGCGAGGTGCACGTGAGGTGCAGGAATCAACCAGATGACCGACACGGTGGCCGATCCGGCCGTGACACCGACGTCTGCGCAGGCAGAGGTCACGGTCAGTGCTGCCGTCGTCGACGCCGTGCGCGCCGAACTCGCGGGGCGGGGGATCGTGCAGAACGCCGAGGTCGTGCTGTTCGATCTCGATCCGCGGGCGGGCGTCTCGGTGGGACGGTTGGACCCGGCTCGAGGGACCGTCGCGGACTCCTACTCCGATTCCGGTCTCACCCTCGCCGTCCTGGATGAGGTGATCGCCGACCATCTCGTTCGGGTCGGGCGGGTGGCGGCACCGACCTCGCGCGAATGGCACGAGGAGGTCCTCGACCTCGTCACCCGCGGCCGCGAGCGGCTCCGCGAGTCCGACGGCACCTTCCTGATGGGCCGCGACCACATCCGGCTGTTCCGCATGGCGCGCCGCGACGTCGCCGAAGCCGGAGCCCCGCTGACCGCACGCGCCGAGGACCTCGCTCGCGCGGCGGTGTCCGGAGCCTCCGCCCCCGCGGTCGTGGTCACCGATCGCGTGAGCGCATGGCCCGGCCTCCGGGACGCGATCGCGCGAGCGGTACCCGTGCCGGTCGTCGACGTCGCTCCGTCGGGAAGCATCACTCGGCCCCCGGTGCACGGCGGACACGCGGCGGAACCGGAGGTACCGCACCCGATCGCGGTGTCCGGCGATGTGATCGAACCGGACGTGGAAGTGGCGACCCCGCCCGCCGAACAGGATGCGGTCCCGACCCGGCCGGATGACGGTTTCTCGGCCCCCGCCGAGATGGCCGAGATCGCTCCGAGTGGCGACGACCATACGCACGATACGCACGACACCCCCATCTTCGAGTCCGTCACCCAGTCGCCACCGGTGGTGGCCATGGCGTTCGGGGCGCTCGCTCCGTATGTTGCTGCCCCGGATGTCCCTCGCGCCCAGCCGCTTCGGGACGACCAGCAGTTCTCCGAGCTCTCTCCGGTCGGTCACGATCAGCGCACGCCGACGAATCCGGTTGCCGAGCCGCCGCCGTCGGCCGAGTTTGCGCCACGGTGGACGTCGGCGCATACGCCCACGCCGCCCGTCCGGTCCGGCGATGGGGAGGTGAACGTCGATCCGATGGCCGGGTATTCGGCGGACACAGGGTCGGCCATCGGGGCTCCACCGCACTCCGACGTGTCCGTAGCAGGGCCGCAGGCGGCCGGCGCGAGGCGACGGCGGCACGGAGGCAAGCGCGTTCTCGCCGCGGTGGCGCTGCTGTGCGCGGTGGCCGTCGTCGCGGTGGCCACGGCGTTGGCCGTCGGACACGATGAGGCGTCGCCGACCGTAGCCGCGCCGCTTCCCCAGCGCACCAGCGCCACTCCGGAACCCGAATTCGCCGATCCCGCAATCTATGCCGAGGCCCGGCAACCGGCGCGCCGGTACACGACTCCTCCTCCGCCGGAGACGACGACGCCCTCCGCGGAGGAGCCCGCGCCCCGGCCTCGTCCCCGGCCGCGGACTCCGCGTCCGCCAGGTGGCGTGACGATCCCGCTTCCCGGTCTGCCGCCGATCGTCCTGCCCTGACGCAAGAACCCGATGACCGTGTCCGAGCCGGGTCTCAGTCGCCGGGCCGGGGCGCCAGTGCGCGGGCCACGAAGTCGAGGACGTTCTCGTAGTTCGCCGATGCATCGACGTCGGGGTGATAGGCATGGGCGAGTTCGAGACTCACGGCGCCGTGAACGGCGGACCAGGTCTGCATGGCTTGTTCGACGGGGTCGGCGGACAAGATGACCCCGGCCACCTGGCCGTACCGGATGGTGTCGACGAGGACCTCGAATGCGTTTGCGGCCACGTCGATCTCGGGCGTGCACTGCGCTGAGAACATCAGCCCGTAGAGCACCGGATTGGCGAGTGCGAACTTCCGGTACGCCACACCGGCGTTGCGCAGACGAGTCGCCGGATCGTCTTCCCTCGTCGCAATCGCCCGTCCGAACTCCGCGTACCCGTCGGTGACCAGGGCGTCCAGCAGGCCGTCCCGGCCGTCGAAGTGGTTGTAGACGCCCATCGGGGCGACCTTCGCCTCACCGGCCACGGCCCGAACCGTCAGACCGGCCGTGCCATCGCGCTCGAGGATCGTGCGACCTGCCCGGAGTAGCGCGGATCGGACGTCGGCGCCTGCTGTACGCGTGCGCGGCTTCGCGGGAGACATGTTGACAACCTACTGGAACGGTGTTCTTCTTGAATAGAACACTGTTCTACAACTCTGGAACGTTGTCCTAACGGATCGCAGAAATCGCTTGCGCCACCCGACCAGGAGAAGATCGATGCCAACCGAACGCACGCATGCTCGCTGGTGGGCGCTGGGCGCCCTCAGCTTCGCCGAACTACTCGTGATGATCGACAACACGATCGTCAACGTGGCCCTCCCGACGCTCGCCCGCGACCTCGGCGCCGGGATCTCGGGCCTGCAATGGATCGTCGACGCCTACACGCTCGTCTTCGCCGGCCTGCTGTTGACCGGCGGCTACCTCGGTGACCGGTTCGGGCACCGTCGCGTGCTCCTCACCGGCATCGGAGGTTTCATGCTGGTGTCGGTGCTGGCGGCGTCATCCCAGAACCTCGGGCAGCTCATCGCCGGTCGCGCGGGGCTCGGGGTCTTCGCGGCGCTGGTCTTCCCCGCCACGCTCGCGATCATCACGACCATCTTCGTCGATGCCCGGGAACGCGCGATGGCTGTCGGGATCTGGGCAGCGGTCTCCGGCGTGGCGGTGGCCATCGGACCGGTTCTCGGCGGCTGGCTCCTCGAACACTTCTCGTGGACATCGGTGTTCTGGGTGAACGTCCCGTTCGGTGTGGTGGCCCTCGCGATGATCCTGGCGGTCGTACCCGGCACGCGACCGGTGTCGGTGCCCCGGTTCGACGCGCTCGGGGTCGTGCTCTCGATCGCCGGCCTGGGCCTGCTGACCTTCACCCTGATCGAGGCGCCCCACGTCGGTTGGGCCACGGCGCGCACTGTAGTGGGTGTCGTTGTCGCAGTGGCCATCCTGGCGGTGTTCGTGGCCACACAGCTGCGGATCGCGCACCCCATCCTCGACGTCCGGCTCTTCGCCAACCGGCGCTTTGCGACCGCGGCCGGGATGATCAGCGTGGCGTTCTTCGCGCTCTTCGGCTTCATCTTCCTGATCACGCAGTTCTTCCAGGCGGTGAAGGGATACGGTCCGCTGGCGGCCGGTGTCCGTACCCTTCCGTTCGCGATCGTGATGGCGGCGCTGTCGCCGGTTGCGATGGCACTGTCGCACCGTTTCGGGCCTCGGGTGGTCTCGGTGACCGGTGCCTTCCTGATGTCCGGCGGGTTCGCGCTCGTCGAGCTCTCCGCGCGGGACTCCGGGTATTGGGAACTCATCATCTGGGCGATGTCGCTGATGGCGGCGGGTCTCGCCTTCATCTCCGGTCCGTGCACCCAGCTCATCATGGACGCGCTGCGTCCGGAACAGGCCGGCGCGGGCAGTGCGGTCAACGACACGACACGCGAGATCGGCGGGACGCTCGGTGTCGCGGTCCTCGGGTCGATCCTGACATCGGCGTATGTCGCCGGGGTCGGGGACCGGCTGTCGGGCAGCGGGTTGCCGGCCGAGGCGGTCGACGCGGCGAAGCAATCGGTGATGGCCGGGGTCGGGGTGGCCGACCAGGCGCCGGGCGCGATCGGTGATGCGGTCCGGATCGCGGTGCAGGACGCCTTCATGGTCGGGTTGCACGACGCGGTCTGGGCCGCGGTCGCCGTCACGGCGGTCGCGGGCGTCGCGGCGGCGTTCTTGTTGCGGGGCAGCGGAAGCGGTTCGCAGGCAGTGCCGCCGGCCGAGGCGGAGGAGTCGGCGCCCTTCGTGGCTCGTCGCTAACGCTCCTCGCACCTCAGCCTGGATCCGTGGAAGGAGTTCAGGTGGGGTGGGGTTGGGGCGCGTGATCGCCTGATTGTGTTGTGGGCGTGTGGTATTCGCTGACCTGTGTCAGC
>NZ_SCOC01000013.1:0-138649 GCF_005502615.1 Gordonia sp. ALPHA1B1
AGCGAATACCACACGCCCACAACATAATCAGACACTCACACACCACAACCCCGCCCACCTGAAACCTCATCCACGGATCCAGGCTGAGGTGCGAGGAGCGATAGCGACGAGCCACGAAGGGTCTTGGCGACGCATCTCGCCAGGACCCTTCGTGACGGCCTCCGCAAGCTCCGGCCTCCTCAGGGAGCAGGTTGGGCCACAACACGTTCGGGCCGCCTAGCGGTCAGCGCCGAACAGTTCGACGAGCGGCGCCGGGCGGCCGAACAGGAAGCCCTGGGCGTAGTCGAACCCGAACTCCTCGAGCATCGGGAGCAACGCCTCGGATTCGATTCCCTCGGCGACCATCTTCACCCCGGTGGCGGCGGCCATCTCACCGATCGCGCGGACGACGGCGCGGTCGGGCGAGCTGTCGGCCAGTTGCGCGATGAGCGTCCGATCGACCTTCAGGACGTCGACCGGGAGATCGCGGACGTAGCGCAGGGCCGAGAACCCGGCCCCGAGGTCGTCGATGCAGATCGTGCAGCCGAGGTCGTGGAGCGCGTCGATCGCCCGCGACGCGGAGGTGTCGACCCGGATCGCCTGGTCCTCCCGCACCTCGACCCAGACCCTCGACGGCTCGACACCATGACCGTCGATCAGGCCGTGGACGTACGAGACGAGCCCGTCGTCCCACAACTGCTGCCCGGACAGGTTGAGGGAGACGAACGTGCTCGGCCCGACGTTCCGGGTGATCGCCCCCGACAGGTCCCGGATGGCCTCGCCGATCGCATGCCGTCCGATGGGGGCGAGCAGCGAGATCCCCTCGGCCACAGACAGGAACGCGTCCGGAGCCAGCACACCGGACTCGGTGTGCCACCGGAGCAGCGACTCGTACCCGACGACCCGCCGGTCGGGTACCGCGACGATCGGCTGATAGAAGACCGAGAAGTCGCGCTCGACCGATCTGGTGAGCCAACCCGCGAGGTCGACCTCGGCCCGGATGTGGCGCAGCATCGTCGGCGATGCGAATGCGACGGCGGTGCGGCTGCTCAGCGCGATGCACAGGGCGGCATCGGCGTGGCGGACCAGATCGTCCTCGGACTCGGCGGCGAGGTGCACATCGCCGACGGCGACGCCCATGCACACGTCGAGGAACCAGTTGCGTTCCCCGTCGCTCACGGTGTGCGCACCGAGTTTGGTACGGGCCGCCTCGATCAGTGCGTTGCGTCCGCTCTCGTCGTCACCGGCGCCGGTCCACGGGAGGTGGATGAGCCAGTCGAAGTCCGACCGCCGCTGGAAACGCGCCCGCGGACTGATGGGCATCAGCACCTGTTCGATGAAGCGCTCGGCGGCCGCGGCCGACGTCTCGTAGCCATACGCGACGACGGCTCGGTGGTACGGGTCGACCGACACCGCGATCACCGAGGTGCCGAACGTCAACACGACGTCATTCGCTGGTCCGATCCCCCCAGGGCGACGCCGGGGGCGCCGCAGTTCTCCATCGCGGAGATACTACTCAGCCGGTCCGCTTCCGGGAAGGAGGACGAGGCGCCACCGCTGGCGGACCAGGGCCGGCCGTCATGACCGTTCTCACAAATGCCCGCCGCGACGGTTCGACGAAACCGTGTGCAATTTTCGTGGGCCCGGGTCGAGACATCGATTTCTTTTGACAGATGTTCACAAAATCTGAGACCGACGCGGCCGGCGATTCGCCACTATTCTCGGCAGCGCTGCTAACGATTCCGCGAGGTGCGGCAAAACTGCTGGTAAGGTGCTTTCATTGCCTATGCGTAGGACACGAAAGATTACGCGGTTTCCGCCAATGCAGTCGCAGTGGCATTAATGCGAATCTCGGCGAACAAGCGGCTGTCCCCACAGCCGCCGACGGAAAGCGGTCGTGGTAGATGTCGTTGATCAGGAGGGTGCTCCGGCGCTACGACGCCCGGTCGATGGCGACACTGATCAGCACCGGCGGTGTCATCCCGCTGCCGGTCATCAGCGTGCTCGCGCCCGAGACGCTGTACCCGGGCGGCATGCCCATCCTGCTCACCATCTGGTCGTTCATCGCGGTCGTCTTCGCGGTGACGGCCATCCGCGCCCGGCTGACCGACCTCGAGTTCGCGTTCCTGGGCGGGTTGGGGATCGTGGGCATCTGCGGCACCTCGATGATCCTGGCCTCGCCACGATCGTCGACGCTCGTCCTCGCCATCGTCGCGGTCATCCCGGCGATCGGCGCGATCTCGGCGACCACCCGACTCATCCTGTCCCATCTGGCGCTGGCGGTCGTCTGTGCGGCAACCGTCCTCGCGGTGACAACGCCCTCGCTGCCGGAGTACCTGATCAGCTTCGGCGCGATGCTCGGCCTGATCGTGGTGCCGGTCTTCCTGGTCGTCGCATTGCGCAAGTCGATGGAGGCCGTGCTCGATCAGCAGACCCGCCTGGTCGGGATCGACCCGCTGACCGGCCTGCTGAACCGGCGCGGCTTCCTGATCCGCGCATCGCAGCTCCTCTCGGCCGCACGGTCGTCCACCGGTTGGATCGGCATCCTGCTGCTCGACGTCGACCATTTCAAGAAGATCAACGACCAGTACGGCCACCTCGCCGGTGACGGCGTGCTGCTGGCGGCGTCGGCCGCGATCCGCGAGCACGCCCCCGTGGGTTCGGAGGTGTGCCGCTACGGCGGCGAGGAGTTCCTCATGTTCCACGTAGTCCACGACGCGGACGAACTGTGGCTCAGCGCCGAACGCCTACGGGCCGCCGTCGCCGCCGCAGCGCCGGTCACCATCAGCGTCGGCGGTGTCTGCGCGCCGCTTCGCGTCGCCGGCGACCCGCTGGTCTCCGGCCGTTTCGACACCGCCTATTCGACCGACGACGTGATCGGCAACCTCCTGGGCCAGGCCGACGCCTGCGTGTATCAGGCCAAGGAGAACGGCCGGGACACCACGGTCATCAAATCCATCGACGCAGTGACCTGGAACGACGGCGCGCCGAGCGCACATGCCGCCGACGCCGAGCGGACGGTGTCTCCGCCGTCGGCCAGCCTGTACGAGGTCTTCTACCGACGCCCGGCCGACTTCGTCGACATCGACAGCCGGACCAGCGGGCGCTGAGTCGTCGCGGCCTGGAGTGCGTCGGCCTCCCGGCGCATCCGACGCCAGGTCTCCGGGCTGGTGAGGGTGTCGAGCCGGGCGCGGTCCCACCACATGAGCCGGGTGCGGTACCGGTCGTCGGGGAACGGCGTCGCGGACACCGACTCGTCGAGGCGTCCACCACCGGATTGCCAACGGCGCAGAACGTGGTCGGCCGCGGTCGCCATCATGGCCTCGACCCCGGACATCTCCATGATGACCAGCCCCAACCGCGACAACTGACCGGCCACCGACCCCGCGATCGCCGATCGCTCGTCCACCCAGGCCGTCTTGACCTCGACGATGCCGTCGTGCAGGCGTTCTTCGATGGCGTTGACGAGCTGCACCTGACCGGGCTGACCCGCCCATTCGACCAGCGCGTGCGACTGCGCAGCCGCCTCCAACCGGGGTTGGACCCGTAGTCCGCCGACAACCTTGCCCTCGCTGTCGAGCACCGCGAAGAACATCGCGGTGCCCTCGCCGCCGGCGACCTCGTCGTACTCGAGTGCGGCCGCGCACCCGTGGCGGTGGTACGACGCGTCCGCGCCGGCGAGGTACTCACGCCACAGTTCGGGCTCCGACCGCGGGCTCGCCACGACCACCGAGTACTCCGCCCCGGTTTCGGGTGCGATCGATCGCAACATCCCGGTGCGAACCTGATCATTGGTGACTGACACCTTATTCATCGCAGTATTGCCTTCCAGGAATTAGTAAATTTAGAGACGAGATCTCCCCCGACCCCGCGTGTAATGCTGCCACAAGGCCACATTTATGCACTCCCACAAGCGCAGTTCTTTTTGCCCGACCGTCGCTTTGACGGTTGGCGTCGTGCAATCCCGTGCGACACCATGGGCTTATGCACACGCCGCCGGATGCCGCCGCCACCCTCTACTTCCCGGACGAACTACCCGCCGCGTTGACCGCCGAACCGTCCCTCACTGTGTCCGACATCACGGCCGGCGCCGCCCGCGCGCTCGATGAACTCCTCCCGCCCGCCGAGCCCGCTCTCCGGGACGAGACACCTCGTTACGCGCACTTTCCCTGGCGTAACGCCCTCGTCAAGATCCCCGGTCCGCGCACGTTCCGGCGCCTCCGGCTCGACCGCAACCGGCACAAACTGACCGCGTCGCAGCAAGACGCTGCGGGCGAGCTCCGGATCGGTGTCGTCGGTTTGAGTGTGGGACACGCGATATCACTCACGCTCGCACTCGAAGGCCTTACCGGCGAATTACGTCTTGCCGATTTCGACGATCTCGAACTCACGAATATGAATCGAATTCCGGCGACCCTCATGGATATTCACGACAACAAGGCCGTGATCGCCGCTCGACGCATTTCCGAGATCGATCCCTATCTCACCACCGTCGTACATGTGGACGGCATAACAATCGAGAACATCGATGAATTCCTCGACGGCCTGGATCTCGTCGTCGAAGAATGTGATTCTTTCGATGTAAAGGTCCTTGTGCGCCAGAAATGTCGCGAGCGAGGAATTCCGGTCCTCATGGAGACGAGCGACGGCGGAACCCTCGATGTCGAGAGATTCGACCTCGAACCGGATCGGCCTCTTTTCCACGGCCTGGCCGGCGACCTGCGGATCGAAGATCTCGTCGGACTCGACCGCGCGTCGCTCACCCCGCTCGCCGTCCGGGTACTCGAGCCGACGAAGGTGACCGCGCCGATGGCGGCGTCGGCCATCGAGCTCGGGCACACGGTCACCGCCTGGCCGCAGCTCGGCGGCGACGTCCTCCTGGGCGGCGCCACCGTGGCCGCGGCCGTCCGCCGCCTCGTCCAGGGCAAGTCCCTGTCGTCCGGTCGCGTCCGATTCGACCGGGACGCGTGGCTGGACGGCCTCGAGGACCCGATCGACACCCATGCCTCCATACCCGCAGCACAACCACCGGCCGACGCCGAACCGATCCGTCCGCAGGTGCAGCCCGCCGTCGAGGCGATGACCGATCGCGAACTCGTCGTGTACGCCGCGAGCCGGGCGCCGTCCGCCGGGAACCAGCAGCCCTGGCAGATCATCGCCGACGACGACGCCGTCACGATCGTCCTGGACCGCACCCGCACCTCGACCCTCGACGTGGAGCACCGGGCATCTGCGGTGGCGGTCGGCGCCGCCCTGTACAACGCGCAGGTCGCGGCCGCCGCGCGCGGGGTGCTCGACGACATCGAGATCGTCGACGCGGCCGACACGCTGGCCGGCCGGGCACGCCTCAAGGGCATCGACACCGGGTCGCGCTCTGCGGACGCGGAGACCGAACTCGACGCATTGCTCGCCCGCGGCACCCGACGTGGAGTCGGGGACGGATCACCGCTGTCGGCCTCCGATCTCGTCCGACTGCACGATGCCGCCACGAGCGATCGGACCCGGTTGGTGGCGCTCGACGACCGCGCGGACATCGACCGATATGCCTCGATCATCGCCCGATCGGATCGCGCCCGGTTCCTGACGCCCGAACTGCACCGGGAGATGTTCGCCGAGCTCACCACCGATCCGGCCGCCGCCGAGGGCATCGACGTCGCCTCGCTCGACCTACCGCCGGCGATGGCGGGGATGCTCGACGTGTTGCGGCGTGCCGATGTCATGGCGTTGCTCGACGAATGGGGTGGCGGTGCCGCGCTCGGTGCCGATGCCGGCGCCCGGGCCGCCTCGTCGTCGGCGATCCTGGTCTTGGTGCAGCAGGGCACGACCCCCGCCGATTACCTCCGCGGTGGGATCGTCGCGCAGCAGCTGTGGGTGGCCGCCGAGCGTCTCGGCTTCGCGGTTCACCCCATGACACCGACGTTCCTCTACGCCGGGGACGACGCGACCGCGCGAACGCTGTCGAGCAATCACGGCGACGAACTGGCCGCCCTGCGCGACGAGATGCTCGAGACGTGGCCCCTCGATGCCGGCGAGGCGCCGACCATCGTGCTGCGCCTGTCGCGCACGGATGCGCCGGTGGAGGTGAGCCGTCGGCTGCCCGTGCGCCCGCCGACGAGTGCTGGTCAGGCCTGACCGGGGTTGAGCTTGATGAACAGGGCATCCATCTCCGCACAGAGGCGGTCGCCGTCGTGCAGGGTGCCCTTGATGAAGACCTTGCGCCCCTCGATCCGGTCCGCCCAGGCGTGGATTCGCAGCGGCGTGTTCAGCGGTGTGATCGACCGGTATTGCACGGTCAGGTACGCGGTCCGGCTGACATGCTGGATCGCGACCGCCGACGCGAAGCCGCCCACGTCGTCGAAGGCGACCGCGACATGACCGCCGTGCGCGGCGTTGTTCCCGCCGAGGTGGAAATCGCGGAACGTCAGTTCGGCGACGACCCCGTTGTCGTTCACCTCGGTGACCACATACGGCGGCAGGGTGATGTTGCCGCGCGACGGGAGGTCGATGCGGGTCCCCGCCGGTGAGTGCCACTCGTCGATCCGGGAATCGGCGAGCCGGTCGTTGAGCGCCTTCAGTGACTCGATGAGTTCGTCGACGAGCTCGTCATCGGGACAGGCGTAGCGGGCGTTGTCCATCAGCAGGCGGACCTGCTCACTGAACTCGCCGTAGCGGGGTCCGCCGCGGTCGGTGGTGATGGCCGCATGGGCCCGGAAACCACCCTCGTGCGGGTCCTCGTCGACGGTCTCGACGGCGCGATCGTTCGCTTCGCTCACCGGCCAACCGTATAAGAGCCGGCGGTGCCGCGCCCTAGCCGGTGTCGGTGTCGGTGTCGGTTTTCCCCTCCGTGCGACGACGGTCGGCGAGATCCACACACACCCCGCCCCGGGCCAGCCGGCGCGTGGACTCGGGTATGTAGTCCGGCACGCCACGCGGACCGCGTTCCTTTTCGTCCCGGATCCGGACCGCCCTCCCGACGATCACCGCGACCGCCGCGGACACGACACACCACGCGCCCCCGAGGATCAGAATCCACCCCCATACAGCCATACGGACAGCTAAGCATCCGAAACTGAGATTTCGGTGATGTTCGAGCCGAAGACCGGCAGGCATCCAATGGTTGAATGCAATCCGCGTCGAACCCGTCACGACTTCGTGACCTCTTCCGACCAATCCGCCGCTTGCAGGCGTGCGAAGCGCCCGGTCGCCGCGTCGATAGGCTGACCCCATGAGTGCGACGCCCGACACCCAGGGACCCTCCGGCCAACCCTTCGACCCGGCATCGTGGGCGGTGGTGCCCGGCTTCGACGACCTGACCGACATCACCTATCACCGCCACGTCGGCGAGGGCCGCGAGTACGGGATCGTGCGCGTCGCATTCGACCGTCCCGAGGTCCGCAACGCCTTCCGCCCGCACACGGTCGACGAGCTGTACCGGGTCCTCGACCATGCGCGGCGGTCGCCCGACGTCGGCACGATCCTGCTGACCGGCAACGGCCCGAGCCCCAAGGACGGCGGGTGGGCGTTCTGCAGCGGCGGCGATCAGCGCATCCGCGGGCGTAGCGGTTATCAGTACGCCACGACACACGACGACGACGTCGCGGCGGCCGGCGCCGAGACGGTCGACGCGGCGCGGGTGAAGGCCGAGGGCGGGCGGTTGCACATCCTGGAGGTCCAGCGCCTGATCCGGACGATGCCCAAGGTCGTGATCGCGGTCGTCAACGGTTGGGCGGCCGGCGGCGGGCATTCGCTACACGTCGTGTGCGACCTGACCCTCGCCTCGGCCGAGCACGCCCGGTTCAAGCAGACCGACGCCGATGTCGGCTCCTTCGACGCCGGTTACGGCAGCGCCTACCTCGCCAAGCAGGTCGGGCAGAAGTTCGCGCGCGAGATCTTCTTCCTCGGGGAGGCCTACGACGCCGAGACCATGCACCGGATGGGCGCGGTCAACCGCGTCGCCCCGCACGCCGAGCTGGAGGCCACCGCGATCAACTGGGCGCGCCGGATCAACAGCAAGTCGCCGACGGCCCAGCGCATGCTGAAGTTCGCGTTCAACCTCACCGACGACGGCCTCATGGGTCAGCAGGTGTTCGCCGGTGAGGCGACCCGCCTGGCCTACATGACCGACGAAGCCGTCGAAGGGCGTGATGCGTTCCTCGAGAAGCGCGACCCGCGCTGGGACGATTACCCGTACTACTACTGAGCCGGGTGCCCGAGAGTGTCGAACGCACAGAGCATTCATTGAGGGCGGGTGACGACCAGCGTCGCTCGTCTGACGTAGATCGACGTTGGATGTGGGCGATCATTCTTCAGCGGGTTCGACCCCGTCGACAACGCAGCTCACGCTCCTCCGGGTTCTCGACCGGAGTCGTGAGTTGGCCACTCGCAGGCGATTCCGGACGATATTGACACCGCCCTGATCGAACCGGCGGCCAAACCAGGTCCGGTGCGAACGACGCCGCCGAATCGAGCTGAGAGACCACACCCGCCTCGGCGTGCGGCAGTAGTACGCGGTGAACCGTAGGTGCGTCGCGTGGCCTGCCAGTGCGCCAGACACTTCCAGATCGCGGCGCCGCCGCTGTCGTGGCGTCAACTCGACGCGGCGTTGCCGACCTGCACGCGCAGAAATCCAGTCCGCGAAATGATGAGAGGCGCACCGCCTTTCATGACATGATGGCAGGCGCACTCCGCGGCGATGAATTCGAAACGACTCACCGATGATGCTGCGCCGCATAGTACGCCGAAATTTCTTTCCGTAGCGCGACATCACGGCCCTTCTCGGCGAGCTCGGCACGCAGTCTGGTCCGTTCCGCGCGCTCACCCGCCGCCTCGGTCGGGCGGCACCTTGCGATCTCGTGGACGTTGAGTTCCCGTGCCACCTCGGTGACTGGCCCGTCCACCATCAATCACCCGACGAGCAGCGCCTGTGCTCAGTAGTAATCGACCGCTTCCTGGACAAGCAGATACTTCTGCAGCAGAACGACGCGCGACATTCGGTCATACGACAGTCGTTGGTCAGCAGCACATCTACCGTTCTGGGACAGAATACGGTACGTATGTGACAGGATTAGACTACTGACGACGATCGAGGCACAATCAACGAAACATGCTGCACAGTAGTCAGTTTCGCGATTTCCGAGCCTGTGGAAACTCCTCGAAATCGAACCCATGTTCCTGTACCTTGGAGTCATGCCAGAGCTCACCACGCTCCTCGATCAGCTCGTCGAGACCGCCCCACCCGCCGACGATCCCACGGGCAGAGCAACATTCGACGCACTTGACACGTGGCGCCTTATCCGCAACCTCGCCGATCATCAAATCGTCGCCCATGCAGCGCAACTCGACGAACTCGGCGTCACCCAGAAGGCCGGTAGCACCACCAAGAAGCTGCTGATCGAGTCAGGACATGCACCGGCCGCCGCTCTTCGCGCCATGCGCAGTGTCGACGCCCTGCCCAACCTGCCCGCTGTGGCGCGTCACGCTGCCGACGGGCGACTGTCCGGCGAGGTCGTCGATGCCATCGTGCGAGGGATCAACGAGATCGAGAAGCGTTGTCACAAAGCCCTTTCCGATGACGAGCGCGCCCAGTACGAACTCGAACTCATCGCCCAAGCACTCTCCGGCGCAACACCGACAGAAGTGCTCAAGCATGGCCGAGCCATCGCCAATATTCTGGCGGACACCGCCGACACCGGTGTACCGGCCGCCGACGACCCATCTCTCAATGCGGTGAACACGCACACCACCGACGACGGACGCGTCGAAGTCCGCGCCGACCTCACCCAGATCGTCGGCGAGAAGTTCCAGGCCATGATCGACGAACGGTCCTGCCCACGCCCCGAACCCGACGGCGCCGAGGATCGTCGCACCGCCGAGCAACGCCGCGCCGACGCCTTCGAACTGATCCTCGACCAAGCCGCGATCGGCACGAGCATCAACACCGTCGGAAGCCCACGCACGCAACTGATGCTGACCATCCCCGCCACCGGAGACCTCGCAACACTGCCGTGGACCGGATCGGTCAGCCACGCCACCGCGAAACAGGTGTCGTGCGACGGCTCGCTCACGGAGATCATCCTCGATAGTGAGGGCGTACCGCTTCAGATGGGTCACACCCGCCGGTTGTATCCGTCACACTTACGCAAAGCGATCATCGTCCGCGACGCGTGCTGCATCAAATGTGGTGCACCGCAGTCCCATACGCAGGTGCATCACATCAGGCCGTGGGCCGACGGCGGACCCACCGATCTCGACAACGGCTGCCTGCTCTGCCAGCGCTGCCACACACAGGTCCACCACCACGGGTGGGACATCGTGATGGGTTTCGACCGCCACCCCTGGCTCGTACCGCCCGTGTCGATCGATCCGCAACGCCGACCGCTACCCGCATACAACCGACGCACCATGCGCCTCGACGACGCCGCCTGACCGGCCCTCCGACACACACTTTCGCGCAACACCTTTTCGCACCCGGCCATCGCCCGGGATCGCATCTGTCCCTTGACAACTCCACAGTGACGCCCCAGTCGGCTCCGTTCCCGGTCAGATCGTCGGCCGGGGACGGGCCGTCGGGACCACGAGAGAACTCCGCTCTGCGAGCGAGCTTCCCCCCTGCTCCCTGAGCTGAGGAGCCAGGTTGCGAGCGTCCCCATCCGCTCCCTGAGGAGCGAGCTTGCGAGCGTCCCCCTCCGCTCCCTGAGGAGCGAGCTTGCGAGCCCAATTCCTGCTCCCTGAGGAGCGAGCTTGCGAGCGTCACGAAGGGTCTCGGCGAGACGAGTTGCGAAGACCCTTCGTGACGCGCCCTCCGCAAGCTCCGGTCGCTCCTCAGGGAGCAGGGCTGACGCGCCCTCCGCAAGCTCCGGTCGCTCCTCAGGGAGCAGGGCTGACGCACCCTCCGCAAGCTGCGGGCGCTCCTCAAGGAGCAGGGGGGCTGGTCGTTCTTTCGACTAGTGATTAGTGGCTACGCAGAGCCCCCGGGTTCGGCCAGAAGTTTCAGGGCACTTTGGCCCAGTCAGTTCTCCGGCCCGCACGCCGGGACGTCGACGGTGACGGTCGGGTCGTCGACGAGCGGCTGGATCGGGACCTCGGCGTCCCCGTGTGCCGAGGTCGGCTCGTCGATCTTCAGCACGATGGTGGCGGTCTCGCCCGGTGCGATGCCCACGCGGGTGGAGTAGTACGGCCGACCGTGCAGGGCCTGCTCGACGTAGAAGGCCCCGCCCTCGCCGAGGGTCATCTCCTTGAGGACCGCGCCCTTCGTCGCCAGGAACTCGACGTTGGCGAGGTTGGTTCCCTTCTTCACCGACAGTTCGGTCCCGAGGTTGCCGGCGACGTAGTCGGTGGTGTCCGTGGTGTCGAGGGTGTTGGTGAGCTTCACCGTGATCGTCGACTCCCTGGTGTCACCGTCGCACCCGCCCGAGGTGTAGCTGATCTCGCGCCGCAGGAAATAGTCCAGCTTCGTTCCGGACGCATTGCCGATGGCCACCTGCAGATAGGGCGACGACGTGTCGGAGATCTGGTGCCCCAGCTTCGTCGACTCGAGGATCTTCTGATCCTCGGCATCGGTGCTGTACACCATGATCCGCCGCTCGTGCACGCCACGGCCGAGCGCCTCGAGCAGATCCCGCGTGCTGCCGCCGGACGTGACGAGTTTGTTCACCACGGCCTGGGAGATTGCCTGCAGGTAGTCTTTTCGCGCGGCGTTGTCGTCCGCGAAGCGCTGATACGCCGTCGACAGCGTGATCGGGACGACGTTGTCGGCGGTGATCTTCTCCCGTCCCACCGACACCGGGCCGACGACCTCGAGGACATACTTCAGCGCGATCGGATCCAGCGCGATCGCCCCGTCGAGCTGGCGGCCGGTCTGGGCGCGCCAGTTCGCCAGCCAGATCTGCGCGGCGTCGGGGAAGTGGGCGCTGAGGTTGCCGTTCCGGAAGTCGGTGTAGGGGCGGTAGTAGGAGTAGATCGCGTCGTACTCGGGGCCGAGGTTGATCTGCGGGGTGGCCGGGTCGCGGAACTCCGAATTCGCACCGAGCTCGGGGATGGTCACCCGGCCCCCGGTCGCGTTCAGTACCGCGAAACCACCGACGAGGCCGCCGGTTCCACGAGCCTCGGACGGTGTCTGGAACGCCATGAAGTAGTTGCGCGGACCGTCGGCGCCGAGCATCGACGGGACGAGTTCGGCCGCGATGCTCGTCGCCTGCACCGTCGAGTCGGCAGCCTCGACCTGCTCGGCGAGCTGAGCCCGGGCATCAGCCACGACGCCCAGCCAACTCGGTTCGATCGCCGAGACCTGGGCGGCCACCGCCGCCGACTCCTCCGCGACCGACTTCAGCGCCGGCTGCGCATCCCGCAGCAGTGCCAGGTTCACGGTGTTGCCGGTGCGCAGGCGATTCGGGTCGAGCACGGTGGCGAGGTCGGCAGCCGGCACCAGCACGTCGGCCGACAGCGCCGCAACGGCATCGCTCATCTGCTGCACCGATTTCAGCGGCGATCCGACGACCGGCACCGCCGCAGCCGCCGACCACAGGAAACCGTTCGCACGGTCCTGGGCGTCCTCGGCCCGCACCGACGCCGCCTCGGCCGCCTGACGGGCGCCGGCCTGATCGCCGTCGAGCATCAACGCCCGGGCCCTGCTCGCATCCGCGCGCACCGATTCCAGGTCGTCGCGGACCTGGAATGCCGAGTACGCCAGCCAGATCAGCGCGGCGGCGACGAGCAGCAGCACCACCGCGACGACCTGGACGACGCGGTTACCCGCCAGTCGCCGGATCATCGGCTCTCCCCCGTCGCGTGCCGGCCCGGTCGAGTGGCGGAGGCCTGCTCGGCGGACGATTGGCCCGCTCGCTTCGCTCCCGGCGCCGCCAGCCACGTGACCAACGCCTCGACCTTCGGTTCGACCTCGGCGAAAACCCGGTCGAAGTCCTCGCGCGGGCGGCCCATCGGGTCGACGATGTCGAGCAGGTCCGAGTTCGGATCGAGGCGTCCACGCCCGGCGATGATCTCCGGCAGCGCGCCGAGGTCGCAGAGCGCGGCGAACTCGGTCAGCGTGAAGACCCGCTTCCAGCGTGCCGGGGCCATCTGCTGCGCGGCGGCACGGTGTTCGCGGCTCATGCACAGCACGAGGTCGGCCTCGGTGAGCATCGGCGGACGCAGATACCGGGACTCGAACCCCGATGCGTCGTAACCGTTCTCGACCAGGACGGCGGAGGCGTGCGGATGGATGGGCTGCCCGTTGAGCGCTCCGACACCGGCGCTCGACGACGTCACGGGGACACCCGCCAGGCCGGCGAGGCCGGTCAGCACGCGTTCGCCGATCGGTGAACGACAGATGTTGCCCGTGCACACGAACAGGATCGACATCTGCGGCGTCGCCGCTTCGGATCCGGTCACCATTCCTCCTCGATTCTGCGGGCAACCCGCGCCAATACGTCCGGCTGCCCCAGCTCTGCGTGCGCCGTGCCGGCGTGCAGCACGTCGACGACGACCCGTCCGTCCGGATCGACCGCACGCGTCCAGGCGTCCGGGTCCGGGTTGTCCTGCGCCGCAACGTAGAGCACCTTACCGGCGGCCACCGGACGCAGGTCGTAGGAGCGCGCCGCCGCGGCCAGGCCCCTCGTCCGGTCCTCGAACCGCCGCAGTGCGTCGGGGTCGTGCTGCTCGGCCAGGGCACGCAGGGGGTGATCGGCGGCTCGCAGCTCCGCGTCGTCCACAGTGGTCAGTTCGGCCGGCGTCCGCGCGTCGAGCAGCACCAGCAGCGCGACCTCTTCGCCGAGTTCGACGAGCCGGCGCGCGATCTCATGGGCGACGATGCCGCCGACGGACCAGCCGACGACCCGGTACGGTCCCTGCGGCTGGGTCGCCCGGATGGCCTCGACGTGCAGTGCCGCGATGCCCTCGATCGTCGTCGGAAGATCCCGCTCGGCGAGTACGAGTTCGGGCAGTTGCAGGCCGAACACCGACGCCGACGGCAGGGACTCGCCCAGCGCCCGGAACGGTTCGACGATCCCGGTCGCGGTGTGCACACACCAGACCTCGGGTCGTCGGCCGGTGCCGGGCGACAGCGGCACGACGCGTCGGCCGCTAACGCCGCCTTCCGGGTCGTCGAGCAGCCGGGCGATCTCGGCCGGGGTGCGATGACCGAAGAGTTCCGCCGCGTCGACGACCCGGCCCGTCCGGCGGGCCAGTTCGTCCCGCAACTGCAGCAGGGCGAGCGAATGCCCACCGGCGGCGAAGAAGTCGTCGTCCATGCCGATGGGTGTCCCGGCACCGTCTGCGCCCGCGTGCGGACCGGCCGCCGCGTCGCCCAGCACGGCCCGGAAGGCGTCGAGAACCGCTGCCTCGGTGGCGGTTCCCGGTTCGCGCACGGACTCCGACCAGACCGGTTCGGGCAGTCGGCGTACGTCGATCTTGCCCGCGCCGCTGAGCGGCAGGTCGTCGAGTACGACGATCCGGCTCGGCACCATGTGCCGCGGCAGCGACGATCGGCACGCGGCCCGGAGCTCGGTGGCCGGCACCGACGGTGCCACCACATAGGACACGAGCGCTGGTCCGACCGGGCCCGGCCGCAGGACGGTCACCGAGCGCTCGGCGCCCGCCCGCACGATCACCGCGTCGATCTCGGCGGGTTCCACTCGCTGACCCCGGATCTTGACCTGACGGTCCGCCCGGCCGACGTAGACCAGCTCGCCGGTGTCGCGATCCCACCGCACCAGGTCCCCGGTGCGGTAGCGGCGCACGCCGTCGGCGCCGGCGACGAACGTCGCAGCGGTGAGCGCCGGATCACCGAGATAGCCACGGGCGACCCCGGTTCCGCCGATGTACAACTCGCCGACGACACCCGGCGGGACGTGGCGCAGCTGGGCGTCGAGCACCTCGGCGCCGATGCCCGGGCGCGGATGCCCCAGTCGGATCGGGTCGCCGCGCCGGAATGCACTGGTGGACACGGTCACCGTCGTCTCGGTGGGGCCGTAGATGTTGAGAACCTGGGCATGTTCCGACCACACCGCGGCCAGATCGGCCGAGAGTGCCTCGCCGCCGATGTACACCAGGCGCAGCGCACCGATCGCCGCCGGTCGCAGTGTGCGGACGACCGAAGGCGTCGCCGTGAAGACGCTGACCCCGGTGCGGTCGAGGAACCGGGCGAGGTCGTCCCCGCCGGTGATCCCGGCCGGGACCACCACGAGGGTCGCGCCGGCGGCGAGTGGCAACAGCATGTCGTGGAACGTGGCGTCGAATCCCGGACTGATGGCCATCCCGACGCGGTCGTCTGGTTCGACGTCGCCGAGCGAGGCCACGCGGTGTACACCGCGATGGGTGACCCCGACGATGTTCGGGGTCCCGGTGGTACCCGACGTGGTGATGACGTAGGCCAGCGCGTCGCGCGACACCGATGTGACCGGTTCGGACACAACCGGTTCCGTCGGTTGGGCGGGGATGTCGGCGGGCGTGATCACACTCGCGGACGCGCCGGCGACCACGTGGCCGATCCGGGCCGTCGGGTAGGTGACGTCGACCGGTACGCACACCGCGCCGATCCGGCTGACCGCCCAGATCGCGACGACCGACTCGATCGACCGCGGCACCACGACGGCCACCGCGTCGCCGGCACCGAGCCCTCGACGTCGCATCGCGCGGGCGGTCACCGAGACCCACCCGTCGAATTCGCGGTAGGTCAGGGACCGGTGCTCGTCGGCGATGCCGGGACGGTCGCCGTACGCCTCGACAGCCGACGTGAAGAGCTCGGCCAGCAGCGGTTCGGCCCCCGTGGTCGATGACGCCCGCGCTCGGTCGGCGACGAAGCGTCGTTCGGCGCCGGTCAGCGGCTCGATGGCCGCGAGACGACGTGACGGCTCCCCCACGACGGCGGCGACCGCGGCGACCACTCGCTCGCCGAGAGCGCGGATCGTGCCCTCGTCGAACAGTTCCCGGCCGTGGTGGACGCGCAACCGCCAGCCGCCGGCGTCGGGCACCGCCTCGACGTGGATGTCGAACTCGCTGCGCGGCGACATCCACGTCGACGCGCCGGTGTCTGCCGGGTCGGGCCCGGGCATCTCCGGATCGGCCATCGAGAACGCCACCTGTACCAGCGGATGCCGCCCGGGGACGCGCGGCGGATCGATCAGGGCGACCACATCGTCGAAGGCGATCGCAGCATGATCGAGCGCCGCCAGGTCGTCGTCGCGGACCGCCGTGATCAGCTCGCCGACGGTCATGCCGGGGCGAATCCGGGTGCGTAACACGACGGTGGAGATGAGCATGCCGACCGTGCCGGCGGTGTCGGAGTCGCGGCGCATCGAGGCGGGCGTGGCCAGCGCGATGTCATCGGACCCCGACTGCACCGCGAGGGCCAGCACCAGCGCCGCGTGCAGGATGTGGAACTCGCTCGCCGACGCCCGGCGCGCGGCCGCCGGAATCGCCTGTCCGACCGCATCTTCCAGCAGATACTCGGTCGTCGAGGTCCGCAGGTCCCGAACGACGGGGCGGCGCTGGGCGAGGTCGAGCTCGCCGCTGTGCCCCTCGAGCGCGCGCCGCCAGAAGTCCACCAGGGCAACCCGGGATCGCTCGTCGTCGGCCGCCATCTGCCGGGCGACCGCCTCGAAACCCGTCGGCGCCGGGCCGAGGTCGTGACCCGCCAGCAGCGACGCGAGCTCACGCTGCACGATGCCGGCGGATTCACCGTCCATGGTGATGTGGTGCGCGATCACCACGACCGCCACCGGGGTCACCTGATCGTCGCCGGTGACCAGCCACACCCGGACCGGTGGCTCACCGGTGAGATCGAAGGCCTCCCCGAGCATCCCGATCCCCGCGGGCGTCGTGAGCTCGGCCGCACCCACCCGCCGCAGGGACGGGCGCCACGCGTCGAGAACACGCTGCCGGGGACCGTCAGGTGTCGCGAGGTACCGGGTACGGAGCGCGGGATGGCGGTCGACGAGGGCCTCGACCGCGCCGACGACCGCGGACTCGTCGGTTCCGGGCGGCACGGGCACCACCGCGGGCACGGCGTAGATCGGCACCGCTCCGAGCATCTGCGCGCCCACCCACATCCGGCGCTGCGTCGGGGCGAGTGGGAGGTCGCCGAGGTCGGACTCCGACGGGCCGGCCGGCGCGCCGCCTCCCGCGTCCGTCCCCTCCGCGGCGAGTTCGGTCACCGCCCGCGCGAGCGCGACCGGGTTGGGGTTCTCGAAGAGCAACCGGGTGGGCACGCGGACGCCGAGCCGGCGCCCCAGCGCGGAGGTCACCCGTGTGGCCGAGAGCGAGGTACCGCCCATCGTGAAGAAGTCGTCGGCGTCCCCCACCGAACCCGGAGAGACCTCCAGCACCTCGGCCATCGCGTCGGCGATCGCCGCGACGAGTGGAGCCGAGGACACCGCATGCGACGGCGCCCCGGCACCAGCCGGCGCCACCGCGGTGCCCGATACCCGTTCGGCCGTAATGACGTCGACGTCCGGTCCGTCGACCTCCGGGAACGGCTGATCGGCATCGGTTGCCGCCGCGACGACCGATCTGCGGAAGTCGTCGAGAAGCGCCTGTGCGACCACGGTCGGGACGGCGGCGGAGTGCACCACCGTGATGTGCAACTCGTCGTCGCGTTCGGCGAGCACGACCTCGACGTCGAACTTGGCGTCCACGGTCTCGGTGTACTCCGGGACCAGCCTGGCGATCACGGCATCCGCCTCGGGACCCGGGCCACCCGCCGACGCTCCGCCCAGCACCACCTCGCCGGAGGACTGGGGCACGACGTCCTGGTTGACCAGCAGTACCGAGATCAGCGGGTCCCCGGCCTCCCGGCCGTCGGGACGGACCATACGGGCGACGTCCTCATAGGGGACCTCACTGTGCGGTTGGGCGGCCAGGGCGGCGTCGCGAGCCCGCACGACGGCCTCGCGGATCGGGAGCCCCGGATGCAGCCGTGTCCGCAGGGCCACGGTGTTGACGAACATGCCGACCACCGACTCCCACTCCGGCGCGTGCCGGCCGTGCACCGGTACGCCGATCAGCAGGTCCCACTCACCGGTCCACCGGCCCAAGACCGTCGCGAGCGCGGCGTGCGCCACCTGGAACACACTCGCCGACATCGCTTTCGCGGTCTGGTGCAGTGAATCCGTGCCGACGATCGACGCCGACAACCGCCCGGCGGCAGCGTCGCGCGGCCGCCCGCCGGTGTCCGCGATGCCCGGCAACCGGAGCGGGCCGGGGGCCTCGGCGAGCGTCGACGTCCAGAAACGCAGTTGCCGTGCGTACCTGCTGCGCGGATCGGACGGGTCGCCGAGACGGGCGATCTGCCACTGGGTGAAGTCGGCGTAGGTGAACGCCTCGTCGGCGGGGACCGAGAGCCGCTGGCCGTCGTAGGCACGGAGCAGGTCCGTGAGCAGCACCCGGATCGACCACCCGTCGATCGCGACGTGATGCAGGACCACCGCCAGATGGGTGTGCGGATCCTCCGCCGAGTCGAGCTCGAAGACCGCGGCCCGGAACCCGGTCTCGGACTCCAGATCGAACGGCCGCCGCAGGAAGTCCTCGATGTCCCGACGGAGACCCTCGGGACCCGTCGCGGCGTCGACGAGGCGATGCCGTAGCACCGGACTCCGATGCTCGATCCGGCGCTGCCGTGGACCCGACGGCGAGTCCGGGTGGACGGTCCGGAGGACGGCATGAGCCGCGACCACCTCGTCGACCGCCTTCCGCAGGCGGGCGAGGTCGACACGGCCGCTCATCCGCAGCACGAGCGGAACATGGTAAGCCGTCGAACGCGGATCGAACTGATGGTGAATCCACATGCGGCGCTGCGGATATGCGAGCGGCAAGAACTCCGGGACCGGCAGTCGGGCGGGTACCGCGCCGGTGTCTTTCGGCCCGGTATCACTCGGCCCGCCCGCTCCGCTCCCGGCGCCGGCCAGCAGTTCGTCGACACGTCGCGCGACTGCGGCGACCGTGCGTGCCTCGAAGATCCCGCGGACCCCGATGTCCGCACCGGTCGCCGCCGTCAGCCTCGACGTCACCTGCGTGGCCGACAGCGAGGTACCGCCCTCGGTGAAGAAATCGGAATCGGCGTCCAGCGACCGGACGGGACGGTCGAGGACCTCCGCCCACACCGCGGTCACCAGTCCCTCGGTGGCCCCCGACGGCGGCCGCCCGGGGCGGACATCCGAACCCGCTGCCGCACCGGCGAAATCGGGATCGGGCAGCGCCGCCACGTCGATCTTCCCGTTGCGTCCGAACGGCAACGCCGGGACACCGACGATCGCACTCGGGATCATGCTGCGCGGCAACAGGTGCGCGAGCTGACGAGGCAGGTCGGCCACTTCCGCATCGTCTCCGTCGACCACGACCCACGACACGAGGATCTTCTCGCCCGCCGGGGTGGTCCGCGTCGCGGTCACCGAGGTCGCCACGCCGGGCAACCCCGACAGCGCCGCGTCGACTTCACCCGGCTCCAGACGCACGCCGCGGATCTTCACCTGATCGTCGGTGCGACCGTGGATCACGAACGTGCCGTCGGGACGACGGTGGACGAGGTCACCGGTCCGGTACATCCGCCCGCCGGCGAGAAACGGGTCGGCGCTGAACGGATCGGGGACGAACGCCCCGGCCGTCGTCACCGGGTCGTCGAGATACCCACGAGCAAGGCAGTTCCCGGAGAGGTACAGTTCACCGACCGTATGGTCGGGCACCGGCCGCAGCGCACCGTCGAGCACATACATCCCCACACCCGGCAGCGGAGCGCCGATGTGAACGGGCCCGCTCGGAGTTGCCGTGTACCGCGCACTGCTGACCGCGACGGTGGCCTCGGTCGGGCCGTACTCGTTGCTCAGCGTGTGGCCGGCCGTCCACTCCCGGACCAGCCCGGCGCCGAGGGGTTCACCGCCGACCGCCACGTGACGAACACCGGGGAGTTCGTCGGGTCGCAGGGTCGCGAGCACCGACGGGGTGGTCAGCAGGACGCTGACCCGTTCGGCGTCGACGAACTCGGCGAGCTCGTCCGCGGCGATGACATCGGGCGGGCACACGACGATCGTGGCGCCGGCAACCCGCGGGGGCACGAGCCCCATCAGGTGTGCGTCGAATCCGGTTGCATACGTGTGCAACACCGCGTCCGACGAGTCGAGCCGCAATCGGGACACGGTGTCGTGCGCCCAGTCCGTGAGGCCCCGATGGGTCACCTGGACACCCTTGGGCAGTCCGGTCGTCCCCGAGGTGAACGTGATGTAGGCGACGTCGTCCACCGACAGCGGGCGCACCCGCTCGGCGGCGTCGAACGGCGGCGAATCCGACGTGCTCGCAACGGAATCGGCATGGCGGGCGAGCAACTCGTCGAGGGCGAGCACCGGGATGCCGCCGGTCACGGATTCCGCGGTCGCCGCGAGGGTGACAATGGCACGCGGTCGGCACCGCTCGATGATCATCTGCCGGCGCCCCGCTGGGTCGGCCGGATCGACGTTCACGAACGCCGCTCCTGCGCGGGCGACCGCGACCGTGGCGAGCACGCCGAAGACCGAGCGCGGCAGCAGGGCGACCACCACGTCCCCCGGACCGATTCCCGCCTCGATGAGCGAGCGAGCCGTGAACGTCGCGAGCCGGTCGAGGTCGGAATTGGTGAGCGAGACACCCGACCCGGGCACCGGATGGCGCCGGTCGACGACCGCGATCGCATCCGGATCGTCAGCGAGCCCACCGGTCAGCAGCTCGTCGAGCGTGTCGAACTCGCGAATCCGATTCTGCGGCGCGGCTTCCGGGACCGACGTCGAGTCCGACGGGGCGAGCAGCGCCGCGACCGTCCGGTTCGGTTCGCGCACCCCGCGCCGTATCGTCTCGACGACGAGGTCGCACAGCGCGTCCAGTCTCGCGGCGCTCGCCACCGCATCCGTGCACGTCATCATCAGATGCAGTGCACCGTCCCGGCGATACATCGACACGTCCACACCGAACAGCGGCACTCCCCCGAAGGGACTCGCGTCCGACGGGACATCCGCTGCCGCAGCCGGACTCGCCGCCACCAGCTCGTCCGGGACGGCGCCGAGGGAGACCTCGAACAGCGGGGTGCCCGCCTTGACCCGACCGGGATCGGCGATCTCGGTGATCTCGGTGAGCGGGAGGTCGGCGTGCGCGAACGCGCCGAGGTCGACCGCGGTGACCGAGGCCAGGAGATCGACGAACGGCAGGTCGACGTCGATCGGGGTGTGCAGGGGTACGGCACGGGCGAACAGCCCCGGCACGGAGACCAGGCGCGGGTCGATCCGCCCGGACAGAGCGGTGCCGATCGTGACCACCTCGGCGTCGGACTGCCTTGTCAGCACCGCCGCGAGCGCGGTGTGCACGACGATGAACGGAGTGCTGTGTCTGGCCACCGCCAGATCGTCGAGTGCTCCGGTCTCGGTGCGGTCGAGCGACCGGTGCGCACGGTGCACCACCGCTCGTTCCGGCGCGGACGGATGCGGGGCCGCCGGGTTCAGTTCGGGCAGGCGCAGTGGTTCGACGGCCCGATCGAACGCCGAGACCCAGTGCGCGACGAGCTCGGTCCGCCGGGCGGCCAGCGACCCGGCTCGCCACGCCGAGTACTCCTGGTAGTCGACGTCGGCGGGCGCCGGGAGGGTCCCGGACAGGGCGGATCGCAGCTCTGCGGACAGGATGCCGAACGACTCGCCGTCGACCGCGATGTGGTGCGCGACGACGAGAAGCCAGGTCTGCCCGTCCACCGCGCAGATCCGTACCCGCCAGGGCAGTTCGGCGGCCAGGTCGATCGGCGTGTGCAGCGTACGCAGCGCGGCGTCGACCGACTCGATGTCTGCGACCGAGACCGTCTGCGCCAGTTGCGCTCTCAGTTCACCCGCGACATGGGAGTCGGGTCGGCGACGCTGCACCGGGCCGTCGGGACCCGAGGGGAACACGGTGCACAACGCGTCGTGCCGCGTCACGATCTCGAGCAGGGCACGGCGCAGCTCGTCGGGGCCGGCGTCGACGGGGAGGGCGAGCGGCATCAGATACCCGGTGAAGTCCGGCTCGGTGCGCCATCGGAGCCACAGATCCATCTGCTCGGGGGTGAGCGGCAGATCCACCCCGTCAGCGGCTGCGAAGTCGGCGAGACCGGTCCGGGAGCCGTCGGCGATCGTGCGTCCCGAACTCGCCGCGGACTCGATGTGCGCGGCGAGTGCGGGCACCGTCGGGTGGGCGAACACATCGGCGACGGAGACATGGTCGCCGATGCCCGTCAGCGTGGCCGCGAGTCGCGCTGCCGACAGTGATGTTCCTCCGGTCGCGAAGAAGTTGGTGTCCGCGGCGAGCACGGCGTCCGTGCCGATCACGGCACGCATGGCGTCGGCGACGGTCTGCTCGGCCGGTGTCAGTGCTCGGGTCGGTCCCGTCGGCACCTCGGGCAGCAGATCCGTGAGCCGGTGGCGGTCGAGTTTGCCGGTCGGGGTCATCGGCCAGCCGTCGACGATCGCGAGTCGCGCCGGGATCATGTGCGCCGGGAGCCTGTTCGCACAGGACACGAGGATCTGCTCGGCGGAGAGGGCGTCCAGCACATCGAAGTCGGCGAGGCCGTCCTCGGTGACGAATGCGAGCAGCCGTTCCTCGCCGCGGCGGCTGCCCGGGTCGAGGAGCACGCGCGCGTCACCGACGCCGGGGTGCTCGCGCAGCACCGACGTGATCTCACCGAGTTCGATGCGGTGCCCGCGGATCTGGACCTGGTCGTCGCTGCGGCCGAGATAGACCATGCGGCCGCCGGCGATCTCGCGTACGCGGTCGCCGGTACGGTACATCCGGCGGCCAATGCCGCGCGGGTCGGCGACGAACCGCGAGGCGGTCGTGGCCGGGGCGTTGTGATAGCCGATCGTGACCTGATCGCCGCTCACGTACAGTTCGCCGATGGCGCCCACGGGAACCGGGCGTAGGTCGCGGCCCAGGATCGCCGTCGAGACGCCGTCCAGCGGGACACCGATGTCGCTCCGGGCGTCGTCGACATCGACGTCGACCGCAGTGAGGTGCACGGTCGTCTCGGTGATGCCGTACATGTTGACCAACCGGACGTCCGGATGCGCGGCCGACCACTCCCGTAACAGCCCCGGCGACAACGGTTCGCCACCGAAGACGACGGCTCGCAACGCGGGTGATCCGGCGTCCGGGGCGACGGCGGCCACCGTCGGGTCGATGAGGTTGCCGAACGCCGTCGGGGTCTGCGAACAGACGGTGACCCCGTACCGGTCGATCGCCGCCGCCAGCAAGCGCGGGTCGAGCACAGTGGCGCGCTCCAGTACGACCACGGCACCACCGGAGGCCAACGGCCCCAGGATCTCCCAGACGGAGAAGTCGAACGCGTAGGAGTGCACCCAGCTCCACACGTCGTCGTCGGACGCGGCGATCGTGTCCAGCGCGGCGCCGAGCATCGCCGCCAGATTCGCGCGGGTCACCAGGACGGCTTTCGGTACACCGGTGGAACCGGAGGTGTGGATCACGTAGGCGCCACCCGGAACCGGTTGTGCACGTTCGCCCGTCGCGACGGCGCGCACCGCCGGCCCGGCTTCGATGACCGCGACGGGAGCGGTGGCGTCGACGATCAGCTCCGTCCTCGACGGCGGATCGTCGGGTTCGATGGGCACGTACACCGCGTCGGCCAAGAGCACCGCGACGATCGCGATCACGGCCTCGGCGCTCCGGGGCAGTGACAGCGCGACTCGGTCGCCCGGTTGTACCCCGTTCTCCCGCAACGTGTTCGCGAGGGCCTCGGCGCGACCGAGCAGTTCCCGATAGGTCAGGGCCGTGTCGTCGGCGATGACGGCGGCGGCGTCCGGCTTCGCCTGCGCACGGCGTCGCAGGGCATCGATCGGGTCGACGGGAGTGGTCCGGCGGCTGCGGTCGGAGAGCGCCCGGGCGGCGGGAACCGGGATGCACCCCGCGACGACCGAGTCGGGCGTCGCGACACCGAGCGCGGCGACCGTCTCGACGAAACGGTCGAGCAGGTGGCCGGCAGCCATCGGGTCGACCCGGCGTTCGGCGACGGTCAGCGAGACCGACAACCCGTCCGGCTCGTCGAAGACGGTCAATTCCAACGCGGTTCGCGCCTGGCCGGCGGCCAAGGTCTGGACCTCGGCGAACACCGCCGGGTCCGCGACGTCGGGCCGGGAGGCGTGATAGGCGAAGATGACATCGGCGAGCCCCGTTGGTGCCGCGTCGGCGTGGGTGATCGCCGCCGTCAGGTCCGCGCCCACGCGGGCGAGGGCCTCCGCAACGCTGCGGCGCCGCACCCCGGTGATCCGCACCGGTACCGTCTCGACGAACATGCCGACCGGGCGTAGTTCCTCGGTGGTGAATCGTCCTGAGACCGGCACCGACAACACGAAGTCGTCGGAATCCGAGTACTCGGCCAGTACGGCCGAGAGCGCCACGCACAGCATCGTGTTGAGCGTCGTCCCGAAGTCGCGTGCACGAGCAGCGGCACGGTCCCGGGCCCCACGGTCGACGTCACGACGCAGGACGGTCGCCGGACCGGAGGTGAGTCCCGCCGGCACCGGTTGCGCCGGCTCCGGCAGCACGAGGCGAGAAGGGGCCTCCCGCAATGTCTTCGCCCAATAGACCTCGGCCGCCGCATCCACCGCGGCCGGCCGCGCGGACAGCGCGGCACTGAAGGCCACCGCGTCCTCGGTCCACACCGGAGTCGCACCGTCGAGACGAGCACGCAGTGCATGCGCGAAGTCGTCGACGACGGTGTGCAGCGACCACTCGTCGATCGCGATGTGGTGGGCGACGAGTACGAGCTCGGTCCGTTCGCCGGTCTCGTCGACGACCGCACGCCACGGCAGGTCCACCGTCAGGTCGAAGGGGGCCGCGACGGCGAGGTCGATGCCGGTCGCGTCGAGGGTGGCCGCGGTCATCGGCGCGGCCACACTCGCCTCGTCGACTCCGCGGACGACCGCGACCGGCTCCCCGCCGTTGTCGGGGTACACGGTCCGCAGCGCCTCGTGCCGCGCCGCGACGTCGATGAGTGCGGCGCGGACGACTTCGGCCGAGATACCCTCGGCGAGAACGACATGCACCGGCAGGTGATAAACGGTCGCCTGCCGGTCGGCGCGATTGAGCAGCCAGATCTCCTGCTGCGCGCGGGTCGGCCGGTAGCGGACGGTGCCCGCGGGATCACCCGGCGCGGCGCGGCGCGGCGCGGAGGCCTCGAGGACGGCGGCGAGTTCGGCGAGGGTCGTGACATCACCGAGATCGCGCACGCTGACGACGACCTGCAAGGTGCCACCGAGGTGCGTGGCCAGTTGCATGAATCCCAGTGACGTGGCGCCGAGCTGGACCAGTTCGTCGTCCAGGGACGGGTCGGGCACGCCGAGGACGGACGTCACCGCGTCGGCAACGGCGCGTTCGATCGGCGTCGACGGACGGCGGCGCGCGGCGGGCGTTTCGGGCGCCGCGGCGATCAGCCCGGCGGCGGCAGACCGGTCGACGCCGCCGAACCCGTCGAGCGGTACCGCATCCAGGATCGTGACCCGGCGAAGCCACAGCACCGCCGGGAGTTCCGCGTTGACCCGGCGCCGAGCCGCCGCCCGAATCCGTTGCGGGTCAAGGGGTTCGGTCGCCTCCGACGACGCGGAACGGGCGGGCACGAGTCCGAGCGCGAGCCCGTCGCCGTCGCCGTCGCCGAGTACGACCGCGGTCGCGGCCGCAACACCGGGGACCTCCGCGGCGGCACGTTCGAGCAGTGCGAGATCGACTCGGATGCCGTCGATCTCGACGATCTCACCGGCGCGGTGATCGATGACGAGAAGTCCCGTCCCCGGTTCGAGATGCCCGCGGTCGCCGGTGACCAGCATGCGCCGGCCGGGATGCCACGGACAGGCGACGAGTGTCGTCGACGTACACGAGCCTTCCCCAGCGAAGTGCTGTGGCACAACGCTTCCCACGACGTACACGTCGCCCGTGATGCCGGGCGGCAGGGGTCGTAGACGGCGGTCGAGGATCGCGATGCCGACGCCGTCGCGCGGGTGTCCGCTCGGGAGTGGCCGGCCGATCGGCTGGTCGGGACGGACACGGTTCGCAGCGGTGTAGGGGCCCAGCACGCCCCGAGGGCTGTAGGCGGTCCGCACATCCCGGCCGGCGGCGTATCGGACGGCCGGCGCCGGCGCTGCGCCGGCGTCGACGATCAGCACCGTCGTCGCGGCGCCGCGCCCCGTGTCGTCGGCAAGTAACCCGGAGGGCACGATCCGGTGCGTCACGCCGGCGGCGTCGGGCTCGACGAGCCGCAACCCGTGGGCGGCACCGGCGACGATCTCGAGGTGGGCCGCCCAGGACGCCTTCGGCGCCGTGACCGCGAGCTGTCCGTGTCCCGCATCGGATGTGTTGTGGCCGAATGATTCCGGCGCGAACAGGCCGTCAACGATGAGCGCGGCCACGGCCCGCTGCGGGAGTGCGACCACACCCTCGACGCCGACGGCGAAGCAGGCGGTGTCCTCCGGACGGGGCGACGCGGGCTCCGCCGACGGCGCGACCCCGGTCAGGCCGGCCAGCGTGTGCACGTCCTCCGCGCGGACACCGGCCGGCACGTCCGCATCGTCGTCGGCGATCACCAGCACGCCGGACACCCCCGGGACATCCGGCGACACCGAGTGCGGTGCTGCGGGATCGAGCAGGATCACGGCGGCCCCTGTCGCCGCGACGGCCCACCACGACAGCACCCGGTCCGCGTCCGACCCGACCAAGACGCCGACCGCCGAGCCGGGTCGCGCTCCGAGCGTGCGCAACCGGGCGCCGAGATCGCGAGCCCGCGCGTGCAGCTGTTCGAAGGTCAGCAGCGTTGCGTCCGAAGATGTTCCAGAGATCTCGACGGCGGGATCACGCCGTTGCCGCAGCGCGACGTCGGTGAGGGCCGTCCAGACGGTGCCCGCGTCCGGCGCCTCGTTCGCCGGCAGCTCACGCGCCTCTCCGGCCGAGGTGTCGGCGAAACGCAGCGGCAGGTCGTCGACGCGGGTGTCCGGCGCCCGGAGGAGCGCATCGGCGAACGTGTCGAGCATCGACAGGAACTGCCCGTGGTGTTCGGCGACCTCCGCGTCGTCGTATCGGTTGGGGTTCGCCTCGACGCCGATCATCAGCGAGGAATCCTGATCCTCACCGGGTACCGGGTAGATGTTGATCGTCAGGTCGTCGGCTGGGCCGACGGTCAGGATGTGAAACGTGGCTCGTGCTTCGCCGCAGGGGAATTCGCGGTCGAACAGCATCAGGTTGAGCATCGGGCCGGAGCGTTCCTGAGCCGCCGTGCGCGGTGTCGCCCCGGAGGATTCGTCGGCGGCGAGGTCGGCCCAGATGTCCTCGCCGCGGTAGCGCTGGTGCCGCAGCGCGCCCATGAGCGCGGCCTGGGTGGACGCGAGCGCGTCGGCGACGCTGCCCGATCCGGTGACCCCGGTGCGCAGCGGCACGATGTTGGCGACCGGGAGCGGGGTGGCACGCAGCGCGGCGGTCGTCCGCGCGGCGACCGGGAACTGGAAGATCACCTCGTCGCCCTGCGCGGCCGCGCGGCCCAGATAGGCCGCGAAGGCGGCGACGAGAACGTTGGGCAGGATCGTCGAACCGCGTTGTGCGGCAGCACGTAACCGCGCCATCGTGTCGGCGGGCACCGCGGCGGCGACGCGTCTGGCAACGGCTGCGGGACGTCCCGGGCGGTGCGCCAGGGTCGCGGCGATCCCCACGCCCGCCATGTTCTCCCGCCAGTACGCGCGGTCGGTGGCGAAGCGCTTCGACTGGCGGTACTCGGCGTCGGCGCGGGCCGGAAGGTCCAGGTCGACCGGCTTCTGGGGCGGCGCGGGCTCGCCGGTGACCGCCGCGTGATAGGCCGCGAGGGCCTCGACCATCCGGTCCTTGCCGCCCATCCCGTCCGAGAGCAGGTGATGACCGCGGTTGTAGACCAGCGCCTTGTCGTCGGACAGCCGGAACAGGCACCCGCGTGCGGTCCGGTCCACCCGGGGGTCGAGGGGTCGCGAATAGTCCTGCGCCATCATCTCCTCGGCGACGGCGCGCGGGTCCGGCCGGTCACGGAGATCGATGATGTCGGCCCAGTAGTGCAGGGCGGGGTCGTACACGCCGACCAGCCCGTCCTCGGTGTCGACGAACCGGAGCTGGGTGAACTGCGCGCGCTGCACCACCGCGCTGGTCGCCCGCACGAAGAGCTCGGCGTCGATGGGACCGTCGATCTCGACGTACTGGGCGACGTTGATCGGCACATCGAGCGCCGCCTGCTGGGTGAACCACAGCGATCGCTGGGCCGCGCTGAGGGTGAAACGACGCGGGGCGTCGGGGTCGGAGGGACCCGACGGGGCCACGAACTCGCGCTTGGACGAATCGCTCATACGACGACCCGGCCTCTACGCGTGCGGCCGGGGAGAACGGGGCTCACGGGGCGGGCCGACCGTCTGATCCCCCCGGTCCCAGAAATGCCATGCCACACCCAGCCGTGCATGAAAAAGGCATGCGTCGGCCGCGAGATCGAAACACGGGCGTCGTCGAATTCAACGCCTTGCCTCACCACTCACCATGTGCCGTCCTCTTGTCACGCCGATCCGTTGCCGCCGGTCGCGTGGTGATTCTCATCATCGACGCGTCACCGGGGCGAACGGCCATTTCCCGACACTGTCATCGCGACGGCCGCTCGGCGTGAAACCGATGCGGGCCGAGCGGATGACAAGAGCCTATGGGACGGGTTGTCGCCTCACAACTCGGGGGGAACGCCGTTACTGACGCTAATCGATGTGAACGGAATGGTATTTCGCGCGACCTGCGACGGGATTCGGAAACACCGTGAATGCACACCCGAATTCACGGTCGGCAGAACATCGTCGAAGTGTAGTGAAATGTCTCGGAATTGCACCCGAGGAGCAAATGACCGAGAAAGGAAAACAATCGCCGATCGCGCGATCAGCCCCCGAAGATGTCGCGCAGGTGCTCGACCTCGGTGACGCGCTCGGCGTGGGTCGGCGCGGTGGGCGAGGCCAGGATGCACGTGACACCGGCCTCCCGGAACGCCGCGACCCGCTCGGCCACCTGGGCCTTGGAACCGATCAGCGACATCGACGTGACGAGGTCCTCGGGGACCGCGGCGGCGGCCTCCATCTTCTTGCCGTCGAGGTAGAGGTCCTGGATCAGCTTCGCCTCGTCGGTGTAGCCGTAGCGGATGGCGAGCTGGTTGTAGAAGTTCTTCCCACGGGCGCCCATCCCGCCGATGTACAGGGCGGCATGATGGCGCACGAGCTGCTTGGCGTTGTCGATCTGCTCGGCGTCGTCGGAGATGCGGGCGGTGGCCTGGACGACGATGCCCAGATCCCCCAGCGACGGATCGCGCTTGGCCTTGCCCGCCGCCAGCGACTCACCGAAGGCCGCGTCGATCTGCTCGGGGTGGAACAGGATCGGCTGCAGCTCGTCGAACATCTCCGCGGCCAACTCGATGTTCTTCGGGCCGATGGCGGCGAGGAGCAACGGGATGTTGTCGCGTACGGGGTGATTGATGATCTTCAGGGACTTGCCCAGTCCCGAGCCGCCATGCTCCTCGTCGAGCGGCAACGTGTAGTGCTTGCCCTGGTAGTTCAGCTTCTCGCGGCGCCAGACCATCCGGCAGATCTCGGCGTGCTCGCGGGCGCGTCCCAGCGGGTAGTCGTACTTGACGCCGTGGAATCCCTCGATCACCTGCGGACCGGATGCGCCGATACCGAGCACCGCGCGACCGCCGCTGATGTAGTCGAGGCCGGCCGCGGTCATCGCCAGGTTGGTGGGCGTCCGCGAGTACATCGGCAGGATCGCGGTCTGCAGTTCCATCGTCTCGGTCTTGGCCGCGATGTACCCCAGCTGCGAGACGGCGTCGAAGCTGTAGGCCTCCGGAACCGCGATGCGCTGCACACCCGCGGCTTCGAAGTCCGCGAGGTTGTTGATGGTCTCGCGGAAGTCGCCCGCGTAGTTGATCGGCATGCCCAGCTTCATCGATGTCATGCCGACGGATTCTTCCACAGCGGCGACCGGTTTCCGAGGGTCTGTTGAACGTTCGATAGGTCGGCCCCGGCCGGGGACCCCGCGCACCGGAACTGTGCCCGATGTTTAGGTAAATGAGGGCGGTAGGTCCCACAATCGTCACCATGAGCGGCGAGATGCTGATCCTGGTGCTGTTGGTGGTCACAGCCCTCGGCTTCGACTTCACCAACGGCTTCCACGACACCGGCAACGCGATGGCGACGTCGATCGCCACCGGCGCCCTGAAGCCGAAGGTCGCGGTCGGGCTGTCGGCGTTGCTCAACCTGGTCGGCGCCTTCCTGTCCGTGGAGGTCGCGGCGACCATCACCAAGGACGTGCTGAACATCCAGCAGACCTCGGGACCCGACGCCGGGGAGCTGGTGGCCGGCTTGTCGGCGACGACGGCGCTGCTCATCATCTTCGCGGGCCTGATCGGCGGCATCCTGTGGAATCTCTTCACCTGGCTGTTCGGGCTGCCCTCGAGTTCGTCCCACGCCCTGTTCGGCGGGCTGATCGGTTCGGGCCTGGCCGCGATCGGTGTCAGCGGGATCAACTGGTCCGGGATCACCTCCAAGATCCTCATCCCCGCGCTGGCCGCACCGGTCATCGCCTGTCTGGTCGCGGCGTGCGGAACCTGGCTGGTCTTCGCGATCACCCGCCGGATCGCCGACCGGCAGAAGGAGGACGGCTTCCGCTACGGGCAGGTCGCCACCGCATCGTTGGTCTCGCTGGCCCACGGCACCGGAGACGCCCAGAAGACGATGGGTGTCATCGCGATGGCCCTCATCGCCACCGGACACCTCGAGGCGTCGAGCGTCAGCCACGGACTCCCCTTCTGGGTGGTCTTCAGCTGCGCCGCGGCCATCGCGATCGGCACCTACCTGGGCGGCTGGCGGATCATCCGCACCCTCGGCAAGGGACTCGTCGAGATCACCTCGCCGCAGGGCATGGCCGCGGAAGCGTCGTCGGCCGCCATCATCCTCACCTCGAGTGCCGCGGGCATGGCGCTCTCGACCACCCAGGTCGCGACCGGCTCCATCCTGGGTTCGGGGGTCGGCCGCAAGGGCGCCCAGGTCCGCTGGTCGGTCGCCGGCCGGATGGCCGTCGCCTGGGTGACGACCCTGCCCGCCGCCGGCGCGGTCGGTGCCGCCTGCTACTTCCTCGCGCACCTGTTCGGCGACGTCACCGGGGCCCTCATCATCTTCGCGATCCTGGTCGTCGCGTCGGGCTACATGTACTGGCGCGCGCAGGAGAACAAGGTCGACCACGAGAACGTCAACGACGCCTGGGAGGGCGAGGCCCTCGCGGGCGAGGAGTGGGAGGAAGCGGTCGCCACCGAGACGGACGACACGACCCTCCCGCTGCCACCGGTCATCCCGGCCGAGATCATCGTGCAGCACGACCCGGAGAGGAGCGCCTGAGAATGGAGACGTTCGAGGCCATCGGCAAAGTCCTCATCGTCGGACTGGTACTGGGAGCGGGACTGCCCGCGCTGTTCGCAGTCGGGTTGCGTCTGCGGTCCCTCGCCGAGGGTTCCGTCGCCGCCGACGGAACGACCTCCGATCCGCATCCCGCGCTGAAGCCCGTGGCGTACCTCATCTTCGGCGTCGTCATCCTGGTGATCGTCGTCGGGATCCTCTGGATCACCCGGCAGACGATCTTCTACTACACCGGCGTCAAGATCTTCCCGTTCGGCTACAAGTGATCGTCCCCGCTTCTGATCGGAGACACCCCGTGGACCGCCCGACACTTCTGCAGAAGGTCGTGGAGTGGTTGCGCGCCGGCTACCCCGACGGCGTCCCGCACAACGACTACATACCGCTCGTGGCGCTGCTGCGCCGGCAGCTGACCGACGACGAGGTGAGCCAGGTGTCGGCGGAGCTGGCCCGCGAGTCCCCGCCGCCACCCGAACCGATATCGCGGATCGACGCGGCGGTGAAGATCACCCACTACACCCATGAACTGCCGCACGAGGACGACATCGCGCGGGTACGCGCACACCTCGTCGCCCGCGGATGGCCGTTCAGCGACGAGCCCGATCCTGATGGGGACGGTCCGACCGATGGGGACCTGCCCTGAGGACCCTGCGAACCCTGCCGCTGCCGTCGACCGACGCCGTGCTCGACCACGCCGATGACCTCCGGGCGATCCTCGACGGTTCCTCGGCCTCCCTGCCCGTGCCCGACGACGCCCGCGCCGCAGCCGAACTCGCCTCGGCGCTGCAGGTGGGCGCACCCATCGACGACCCCGTGTCCCTCGTCGTCTCGACGTCGGGGTCGACGGGCACCCCCAAGGGTGCGCAGCACTCTCCCGCGACCCTCGCCGCGTCGTCGCGGGCCACCGCCGATCATCTGGGCGGGCCGGGCAACTGGCTGCTGGCGCTGGCCCCGCACCACATCGCCGGCCTGCAGGTCCTGCTCCGCGCGCTGACCGCCGGGCAGACGCCGGTGGTCCTGGACATGCGGGCCGGTTTCGATCCCGAGGTCTACGCCCGCGCCGTACGCGACTTCGAGGGTCCGCGGCGATACACCTCGCTGGTGCCCACCCAACTCGTCAAGGTTCTCGACCAGCCCGCCGCGACCGCCGCCTCGCGGGAGCTCGACGCCATCCTCGTCGGCGGTGCGGCGACCCCGAAACCGTTGTGGTACAGAGCGATCGACGAAGGTCTGCCGGTCGTCGCGACATACGGGATGAGCGAGACCGCCGGAGGGTGCGTCTATGACGGGCGACCCCTCGACGGCGTCGCGGTCCGCATCGCCGATCCGGCACCCGAGGGCGTCGGGCGCGTGCTGCTCGGCGGTCCCGTCGTCGCCTCCGGCTATCGCAATCTGCCCGACCATCCGGCCTTCGCCGAGCCGGGCTGGTTCCGCACCGACGACCTCGGCCGCGTCGACGACGCCGGGCTGCTCTCGATCGTCGGCCGCGCCGACGAGGCCATCTCGACCGGCGGGCTGACCGTCGTACCGCAGGTCGTCGAGGCCGTGATCGCCGACGACCCGGCGGTCGCCGAATGCGTCGTCGTCGGACTCCCCGACGACCGGCTCGGCGAGGCGGTCACCGCGTTCGTCGTCGTCCGTCCCGGAGAACGCCTCGACGTCAACCGCATTCGCGGTTCGGTCACCGAGCGGCTCGACAAGTACGCGGCCCCCCGGCGGGTCGTCGAACTCGACGCCCTCCCCCTCCGCGGACCCGGCAAGTACGACCGACGCGCGTTGCGGGCCCGCTTCGGTGCGCAGATGTAGTGTGTCGTCGCGCCTGGCGCAACGATGTGCGACAACTGCAGTTCAGGCGGCGGTCGCAAGTGCCTGGGAGATCGACGTCGCGACGTACTCCGCTCGGTCGCGGAGGTCACCCCAGGTGTAGTTCAGCACCGTCCAACCCGCCGCGAGGAGCGCGTTGCGTCGGGTGCGGTCACGCTGGAACGTCTTCGAGTCGCGGTGGAAAGCGAACCCGTCGATCTCCACCGCCACCATCCGGTCGAGGAAGGCGAAGTCGATCTCGTACCCACAGGCCGGATGGTTCGCCACCCACCCTTCGATACCCGCGGTCCGGAGGATCGTGACAGCGAGACGCTCGGCGGCCGACCGCGCACCCGATTCCAGCAGTTGGACCATCGGACCCATGTCCGCCGCGCCGACGCACCGGCGCCGCCGCTCGTAGGCCTCGACGAGACGCTCGACCGTGGTGCGCCGCTGCTGCAGCGCAGCATCGATGACCTCGATGCCGCCCTCTACCGCACCCTCCAAAACCGACAACGCGACCCCGGTGACCGGTAGCCCGTCCCGGGTCAGCACGTCGGCGTCGGCGAGAGCGCGGTTGAGAATCCGGACTCCCGTCACCGGATGACCGTGGCGGCCGCGGAGCGCGGTGACCGTGGGCAAGGCGGGTGGGGCTTCGACGATCCCATGCCACCATGCGGCAGCGAGTCCCGAGAGGACCCCGTGAGTGCCGACGGCAAGCGTCGCGGTCCGGATTCGCGTGCGGTCGGTCTCGGGGTGGTCGGCGAGCCGATAGACACGAGGATGCACCGATACCCACTCGCCGGCCCGCACCCGACGGTGCACCGCCGACCGGTTGATGCCGTGTTCGCGGGCATCGGCCGCGGTGAACACGCCATCCTGGTCGAGGGCGAGCGCCCGAAAGTCCGGCGGAAGATGCATGACCTTCAGACGCACCTGCACCGCAACCGGTTCCATCGCTCGACGGCCCCGCAGATGTAGTGTGTCGTCGCGCCAGGCGCTACGAAGTTCTACACCTGCCGGGCAGCCGCCGGCTCGCGCGCGCGGCCGTGACACGATGAACCCCGTGGCTACCCCCTCGCAGTGGATCCAGGGCGCTCGTCCGCGCACGCTCCCCAACGCGATCGCGCCGGTCGTGGTCGGTGTCGGCGCGGCGGCGCACTCCGGCGACGTCACGTGGTGGAAGTCCGTACTCGCGCTGGCGGTGGCCGTCGCGTTCATCATCGGCGTGAACTTCGCCAACGACTACTCCGACGGCGTGCGGGGGACCGACGACGACCGGGTCGGTCCGATGCGCCTGGTCGGGTCGGGCGCCGCCTCGCCGAAGGCCGTGAAGACCGCCGCGTTCCTGTGCTTCGGGATCGGCGCGGTCTGCGGGCTCGTCCTCGCCATCGCGACGGCGTGGTGGCTCGTGCTGGTCGGCGCGATCTGCATCGCCGGCGCCTGGTTCTACACCGGCGGCAAGCGCCCCTACGGCTACGCCGGCTGGGGCGAGGTCGCGGTGTTCACCTTCTTCGGGCTCGTGGCCGTCCTCGGCACCCAGTTCGTCTCCGCCGGTCGCATCGATTGGGTCGGACTGGCCGGCGCGATCGGGATCGGCGCGATCTCGAGCAGCGTGCTGGTCGTCAACAACCTCCGAGACATCCCCAGCGACACCGAATCCGGCAAGATCACCCTCGCCGTGCGACTCGGTGACGCCCGGACCCGGATCCTGTTCGCCGTGCTTCTGCTGACCCCGCTCGCGA
This sequence comes from Gordonia sp. ALPHA1B1, assembly GCF_005502615.1. NCBI lineage: Bacteria > Bacillati > Actinomycetota > Actinomycetes > Mycobacteriales > Gordoniaceae > Gordonia > Gordonia sp. ALPHA1B1. The sequence continues at coordinate 34,943 of NZ_SCOC01000013.1, forward strand.
TGAGCCTGGTCCTGGCGTTCGCGACCCCCTGGGCGCTGCTCGGCCTGGTGACGTTCCCACTGCTGTGGCAGGCCTACGCCCCGGTCCGAACCGGGGCGGCCGGACCGGGACTGATCCCGTCGATCGGGACGACCGGCAAGGCGATGCTCGCCTGGGCGGTCGTCACGGCGGTCGCGCTCGCGCTCACCTGACGGACCTCGACGCCAGACCTGCGCCGACGATCAGACCTGCGCCTCGACGTCGGGCAGGCTCGCCACGACCGCGGCGCGGAGTTCGTCGGCGGTGGTGGCGGATTCGATCAACGCCCGCGACGCGTCGTCGGCGGTGTCGATGATCCCCAGCAACAGGTACTCCGCGCGGAGGCGGCGGTCACCCCGTTCCCGCGCGATCTCCATGGCCCGGCCGAACACCGTCCGGGTGTCGTTAGCGAAACGCGGACGGGCGCCCCGGCCCCGCGGTCCGCGCCGGCCGCGCCCCGGCTCCCAGGGCCCCTCGCCGCCGAACGGTCCGCCCGGCCCGAAGCCTTCGGGTCCGAAACCGCCCGGCCCGAAACCCTCTGGCCCGAGACCCTGTGGGCCGCAATTCGGCCGGGGTCCGCGACCGCGACCATGGTGCCGGTGCCCCCGACGCCCGTGACCACGTCCTCGGGGGCCGCGCTCGGCACGCTCGCCCCAGCCATCGGACAGGTCCTCACCGAAGCGCCCGCGCACCGCTTCCCGGACCTTGTCGAGGTCGATTCCGATGCCGCGCAGGGCTTCTCGATCCTCCTCGTAGCGTTCGCGAGCCGACTCGTCGTCGGCGGTCTCCGCGGTGTCGGACCGTTCCGAGTGCTCGTCGTGGTACTTCCGGACCACCTCCCGGGCCGACGTCAGCGTCAGCCCCTGGTCGGCCAGCAGCGCGAACAACGGGCTGCGGGCATTGCAGAGCATGCCCAGGATCACGTGGTCGTTACCGAGTTGCCGATGACCCAGGTCGCCGGCCTCCTGCGTGGCGAAAGCCAGCAGCATCTTGTCATCGCGACTGATTCGCTCAAACATCTGTGTCTCCTTCTGGCCCACTCGCGCGGGCCTCACGTTGTGAGTGCTTCTGATGCACGGCCTGTCGGCTGATCTGCAGCACTTCTGCGATCGCCTGCCAGCTCCACCCGTGGGCACGGGCGTTGGCCACCTGCACGTCCTCGAGTCGGTCGGCCAGGGTGCGCAGGGCGCGTACCGCGGCCAGGCCCCTCGCCGGATCGCCGCTCGCGGCGTCTCCGGCCAGCTCGGCGCTCGGTGCGTCGGGTGCGGTGTCGGTGCTGTGGTCGTCGTGCATGATGTCAGGTTATGTTGACATCGACGATGTGTCAAGAATTGTTGACGAGCGGGCATGGCGAATCTCGTCCGACCGCGCCGCCGCGACGGGACTACTCGTTCTGGATCGACTCGCTGATGTTCATCCGCCCGGCCCGGACCGCGGGGACGAAGGCACCGATCAGGCAGAGGGCCACGGCGATGGTCACGAAGAGCAGGGCCGACGGCCGTGGCGAATACAGCACCGTCAGGGACGTCGTGATGGTCAGGATCTGGTTGCTGAGCAGATGCATGGCGGCACCGAGGACGACGCCGAGGACCGACCCGACCAGGGCGACCGCTCCCGCCTCGGCGAGCACCGTCCGCGAGACGAACCGGCGGGAGGCCCCCATCGCCCGCAGGACGCCCAGTTCGCGGCGTCGTTCGAGGACCGACAGCAGCAGCGTGTTGAGCAGTGCGATCGCGGCCGCACCGGCGACGATCCACTGGATGGCGACCGCGAACGCGCCCGCCTGCTCGACAGTGGCCTGGGTGGCCGCGAGGGCCTCGGCACCGCTGTAGACACTGATGGGCTTGTTGCCCGTCGTCGGGACGCCGTCGACGAGCGCCTCGAGGTCCCGGCGGACCTGCTCCGGGTCGGCATCGGGCGAGGTGATCACCTGAAGGTAGGTGTCGCCGTCGCGGTCGAACCACTCCCCCAGCAACTCCTGCGACATGGCCGCCACACCGGAGTCGAGGGAGACGTAGTCGACGGTGTCACGCACGACCGTCTGCCGCGGACCGTTGGGGGTCGCGAGTTCCACCGTGTCGCCCGTGCCCACGCCCAATGCGCGGGCCAAGACGTTCGACATCAGGATGCCGTCGCCGGCGAGGACGCTCGCCACCGCCTCCGGCGACGCCTTGCGCATGAACGGTGCGCGCGAACCCGGCTCGAGCCCTTGCACATTCGCCTTGCTCTCGCCGATGTTGACCGCGGCCCACTGACCGCCGACGACCTCGGTGACCCCGGGAACCGCCGCGACGCGCTCGGCCACCGAGGGCGGCAGGATCGGCCCCAGGGGCAGGCTCGCGGCCGACGTCGACGACACGTAGAAGTCCGGATCACCCAGTCCGTCGAGCGATTTCGACATCGACGAGACGAGGTTGTCCAGTGCTCCCGACGTCCCCATGCCGACCGCGATGGCCACCGCGACCGTCATCAGCGTCGCCCACGCGCGCCGCGGGGCGCGCTCGCTGTTCACCGACGCGAGCTGTCCGGGGCCACCGAACCAGCGCGCCACCCGAACCACCGCCCAGGCCAACGGTTTCGACAGCGCGAAGCACAGCAGCAGCGCGCCGACCAGATAGAAGACGCCGGCCACGATGGCCGGGCGGCCCGGTACGGTTGCCACGACCACCCACGACGCGATCAGGCCGGCGACCCCGAGCACCGCGGCGATCACCACCGCGGGACCACGCCGCGCGGCGGAGTCCGACACCTCGACCGGAGCCATCGCCTCCACCGGCGAGACCGCGAACACCGCCCGCGCGGCCAGCGTCGTCGCCGCGACACACGCGACCACGCAGGCGATCACCGCCGCCGCGGGCGCGTACCCGGGCAGGTGGTAGTTGATGACGGTGCCGACGGAATCGGCCGGGGGTTCGGGCAGGCTGCTGATCACCGCCCGCCCGGCCAGGATTCCGAGGGGGATGCCGAGTACGCCGCCGACGAAACCCATCAGCGCGGCCTCGCCGAGCATGTCCCCGACGAGGTGAGACCGCTTGGCGCCCAACGCCCGGATCATCGCCAGCGACCTCCGCCGCGACGCCACCGCCATGTTCATCGTGTTGAACACCAGGAAGGCGGCGATCACCAGCGACACGAGCGAGACCAGCAGGGTCGCATCGCGGGTCACCGAACTCGCGACCTCGGCCTGCTTGGCGCGGAAGTCCGGATCGACCACCACCGCACGGCCGTCCACGATGCCCTGCACCTGCGAGCGCACGGCGGACACATCGGCGTCGGGCTCGGTCACGACGAGGATCGAGTCGAGCCGGCCCTCGAGTCCGACGAGTCGCTGCGCGAGGTCGACGTAGGCGAAGAGAAAGCGGCCGTTGTTGAGACCGGCGGCCTGTTCGTTGTCGACGACCTCGAGGACCTCGACCTCGATCCCGTTGACGGTCAATCGGTCTCCGCGGTCGAGCCCGAGTCCCGGGCCGACGAACACGCCGGTGCGCAGTCGGTCCAGGTCGACGGTGCCCGGACCGGTCCCGGCCTGCCCCTGCTGCAGGGCGCCGCGCAGACTGCCCGAGAGCTGGGTGACGCGTTGATCGGAGCCGAGCAGCGGCACGGCCGAACCGTCGACGACGACCGACCCGCGGATCATCGGCACGACGGCCGCCGCCGCGTCGACGTCGCGACGGATCTCGCCGGCCAGCGACTCGTCGACGCCGGTGTCGGTGATGCCGGCGACCTCGATGTCGGCGACCCCCGACACCGCATTGTTGAAGTCCCGCACCGACTCCGACGCCGACCCGTAGGTCCCGAGCACCGCGATCAGCAACGCCGACGACACGACCACCACCGCCAGCGAGGTGAGCAGGCGCAGCCGGTGGGTACGGATCTCGCGCAGGTTCAGCAGGCGGATGCGGGTCAGACCGGCGGCTAGGGCGGCGGCCCGAGAACCCCGTCCCGCCACTAGGCGATCTTCCCGTCGCGGACCGTGATGGTGGTATCGGCGACCGCAGCGGCCTTCGGGTCGTGGGTCACCATCACCACCAGCCGGTCGGGGGTGTCGTGCGCGACCTCGGAGAGCAGTTCGAGTACCGCCTCACCCGTCTTGGAGTCCAGGTTGCCGGTCGGTTCGTCGGCGAGCAGGATCGTCGGGTCCATGATGAGCGAGCGGGCGATCGCGACGCGCTGCATCTGGCCGCCGGACAGCTCCGAGGGCCGATGGTCGATTCGATCGCCGAGTCCGACCCGCCGGAGCAGTTCCACGGCACGGGGTTTCGCCTTGCGGAGCGACTGGTTGTCGAGCAGTCGCGGCAGCGCGACGTTCTCCCACGCCGACATCGTCGGCACGAGGTTGAAGAACTGGAAGATGAACCCGACGCGGTTGCGCCGGAACTCGGAGGCGGCGGTGTCGTCGAGTGCCCCGAGGTCGACGCCGTCGATGCTGATCCGGCCCGACGTCGGGGTGTCGAGAGCTCCGAGTACGTGCAGCAGGGTGCTCTTGCCCGCTCCCGACGGGCCGACCACCGAGACGAACTGGCCGCCGTCGATCGACAGGTTCAGACCGTCGAGGGCGCGAACCCGTTCCTCGCCCATCTGGTACTCGCGCACCAGATCGACCGCTTCCACCAGGGCACTTCCGGTGCCGGGCGTCCGCCCGGGTTCCATCGACACTCCCGGATCGTAACCCACCCGCGGCGGCCGGCCCGGCTCTCAGGTAGTCCAGCGACCGGTGGCGAGGAACTGGTCGAGCACCGTCTCGGCGGGGCCGAGGTCGAACGAACCGGCGGCGAGCCAGTCGTCGTCGAAGTAGGTCGTCGCGTACCGATCCCCGGAGTCACACAGCAGGGTGACGATGCTGCCGGGCGTGCGCGCGGCGACCATCTCGGCGACGAGCGAGAAGGCCCCCCACATGTTGGTGCCGGTGGAGCCACCGACCCGACGACCGAGGAGGTCGCTCACGCGGCGGGCGGTCGCGATCGACGCCGCATCGGGCACCCCGATCATGCGGTCGATGACCTGCGAGATGAACGACGGCTCGACCCGCGGCCGGCCGATGCCTTCGATGCGCGAACCGGTCTGGGCGGTCAGCGTGCCGTCCGCCGACGCGTAGGCCGGCAGGAACACCGAGTTCTCCGGGTCGACGACGGCCAGCCAGGTGTCGTGGCGCCGGTAGCGCACATACCGTCCGAGGGTCGCCGACGTACCACCGGTACCCGCCCCCACGACGATCCAGGTGGGGATCGGATGCTCTTCCTCGGCCAGTTGGGCGAAGATCGACTCGGCGATGTTGTTGTTGCCGCGCCAGTCGGTCGCACGCTCGGCCATCGTGAACTGGTCGATGAAGTGGCCGCCGAGTTCGGCCTCGAGACGCAGCGCCTCGGCATAGACCTCGCCGGGGTGGTCGACGAAATGGCACCGCCCGCCGTGGCGTTCGATGAGTGCCGTCTTCGCGGGCGAGGTGCTCCGCGTCATCACCGCGATGAACGGGACCCCGATCAGTTCGGCGAAGTAGGCCTCGCTGACCGCCGTCGACCCCGACGACGCCTCGATCACCGGCGTGCCCTCGACGACCCACCCGTTGCACAGCGCATAGAGGAACAGCGAACGCGCGAGCCGGTGCTTCAGCGACCCCGTCGGATGGGTCGACTCGTCCTTGACATAGAGGTCCACGCCGACCTCGCGGCTCGTGTCGCCGTCGGCGACGGTCCAGCGCGACCATGCGGGCAGCGCGACGCGGAGGAGATGGGTGTCGGCACTGCGCCGGCCGTCGGCCTCGATGAGGCGGACGGCGTTCTGGGTCCAGGCCCGATCAGCGCGACGGTCGACGACTCGCGTGGGTTCCACGGGTCGGCGAACTCACTTCTCGCCGCGGAGCCGAGCCTGCAGGTCGTCGTGCTTGGAACGGCGACCGGCCTCCAGTGCCGCGATCTCGCTGTTGACCTTCAGACGCAGGGTCTTGAAGAGGACCATGCCGAGCGGGAGCGCGATCAGCACCCCGAACACCGCCGCCACGAGGAACGGCACCTCGACGCCGACCAGGTTGCCGCCGACCATGATGATCACCACGACCGCGGTGACGAGCAGCAGACGCGCGAACGTGTACGCGAACAGGGCGAACGCCAGGGTCATCGGGCGTCCACCCGCCTGCGGCGTGGCGTCGCCGGCCGTGGTTTCGCGGGTGGCCGCGTCGGGCGTGGCCTTCTTGCCGGGGGTGGGGTCAGGCGTTTCACTCACCCCCTCAGCGTACTGGGCGGTCTCGGCGCTCCCGCAGGTCGCGGGCCTTTGCATGCTCTTTACCTCCCACTGACGGTTCGAGTACCTGGGCGATTTGCGTGTATTCATAAGGAACTCGTCCACCACCGTGCAGAGCCGCTTCGCCATCTCGGCGCACCGACCGAGCACTCCAACACGCACAGGGGGAATCATGACCAGCATCGAGACCGCACCGCCCACGACCTACATCACCCCGGGACTGGCCAGCCAGCACACGTTGACCCCCGGCCAGGTCGCCGCGATGTTCAACGTGAATCCCAAGACGGTCGCCCGCTGGGCGAGCTCCGGCATCCTCGGCTCGATCCGCACGCCGGGCGGCCACCGACGCTTCCGCGAGGAGGACGTCGTCGCCTTGCTCAACCGCCGCGCCCACTGACCCGACGGCCCTGTAGTTCTCCCGACGACCCGACGCCCGGCCGGACCTCATCCGATCGGTGGAGAAGTGCGGGTCAGGTCGGCTTTCGCCCTGACCTCTCAGGCGTCTCACGTACGCTGGTCGTCGGGAGGTTGTCATGATCTATCTGTTCGCCGTTCTGGGTCTGCTGGCCATCGGTTTCCTCATGTGGCGCGCCTTCGGACCCCACTCCGACGAGTCCGGCGACACCCCTTCGCCCGGCCCGCGTCGATCCCGTCCCCGCGGCCCGCTCGGCCCCGACGACGACCCCGATTTCCTGCGCGACCTGGACAATCGCACCCGCGGCACCAACGGCACCGACGGTGATGAGATCTGAGGCGTGACGCGCGGCCGAAAAGCTGAGACCAGGTTCAGAACGTCTCTGCGGAACATACCCGTGGGTAGGGTATTGTCCACTTCACCATCGACTCCCCGATGGCCGGACCGAGAGAAGGCGCCGTTGAACCCGGGACGATCTCCGCGAGGGGCGTCGACCGATGACGACCTGAGCTTCGCCGAGAAGATCGGATACCTCTTCGAACACAGCCGTGACGAGAACGGCATCCGATATACCGGCAAGAAGATCGCCGAGAAGGCCAACCGTCTCGGCTACTCGCTGTCCGACGCGTACATCTCCCAGCTACGCACCGGCAAGGCCCGCACGCCGTCGTTCCGCACCGTCGAGGCCATCGCCCGCGCCTTCGACGTCAGCGTCACCTATTTCCTGTCCAACCCCGACGAAGACCTCGAACGCGTTCGGCAGCAACAGAATTACGTCGAGATGCTCCAAGTCACCGGGAGCCACCTGTCCGGCATCGACATGGGTTCGCTGTGCCCGGACACCATCGACGCACTCATCGACCTGCTCAAACTGGTCAAAGCCCAGGCGATCGCCAAGCGGGCCGAGGAGAACTCCCCGAGCGAGGCGTCCGGCTGACGGTTTCCGCCGGCGGGCCTCACGACCGGGCGGTACTCACAGACCGGCGTAGGAGTGCAGCCCCGAGACGACCAGGTTGATGATGAACAGGTTGAACAGCATCGCCACGAATCCGGCGACGTTGATCCAGGCCGCGGCATTGCTGCGCCAGCCCGCCGTCGCGCGTGCGTGCAGATAGGCCGCGTAGATCACCCAGGCGATGAAGGACACCGTCTCCTTGGGGTCCCAGCCCCAGAATCGGCCCCAGGCCGCCTCGGCCCAGATGGCACCGCAGATCACCCCGAGGCCGAACAGCGGGAAGCCGATCACGACGCACTTGTAGGCCAGGCGGTCGAGTTGCTCGACGGACGGCAGATGTTCGACGACCCGACGGACCGCGCCGCCCAGACCCGGACGGGTCGCGGCTGTGGCGGAGTCGTCGGACGAGGTCGGAGCCCAGCGCATCTTGATCAGGTAGAGGATGCTCGCCACACCGGACACCAGCAGGATGCCCGAGGACACCGAGATGATCGAGACGTGCACGGCCAGCCAGTAGGACTTCAGGGCCGGGACAACGGGTGCGGCCTGGGTGTAGAGCCAGCGGCCGGCGATGAACATCAGCAGGATGACGGGCAACAGCACGAACGAGAGCAGCGGCCGGTGCTCGCGCTTGCGCAGGATGATCAAGGCGGCGAGCACACCCGCGGCGCACGTCATCGAGATGAACTCGTACATGTTGCCCCAGGGCGCACGGTCGGTCGCGATGCCGCGGAGCACGATCGAACCGATGTGCGCGGCGAGGCCGACGACGACGACCGGGAGCGCCATGTTGCCGAGCTTCTCGCCCAGGGTCCGGCGCGACGACTCGTCGACCCGCCCGGGCACCCGCGTGTCGGTTCCGTTCACCCCGGCGTTGACCAGCTGCTTCTGCTCGAGGCGTCGGCCGCGGACCGCGGCGAGGGCGCCCAGGAACAAGATGACCGCGACGACGTAGACCGTCATGGCCGTGCCGTAGAGCAGGTCCGAGTACCGCGCGAGAGTCTCGTCGATCGGCATCGCCGGAGCGTCGGTGTTCATGTGCTTCCTTTCGCCGGCCGCTAGAGCCGCCGGGTCGTCCGCCGCGAGGCAGGTCCGTCGGCGTCGTCGGCCACCAACTCGGCCGCCTGCTCGTCGAAGCCCTCACCCCAACCGGCCTGATCGGTACGCGCCAGCCCGGCGATTTCTACTACAGTACGTCGTTGCCCAGTGTCCGGGCCATCGGTGTCCGGGCCATCGCCGTCGGCATGAGCGCTCACGGCCGGCACCGGGACCAGGCGGGCCCAGATGCGCCGGCGGCGGATCAGCAGCGACACCAGCAGACCGCCGAGCATGACGATCGAGCTCACCAGCACCCAGATCTGGGCGGGGTCGTGCGAGACCTGGACCGACACCCACCGCTCGTAGCCGTCGAAGGTCACCGTCGTGCCGTCGGCGAGGGTGTGGCTCTGGCCGACCGCGAGGTTGACCTGCGCCTGACGTTGGAGGCGGCCCTGTTCGATGAGGTCCTGATCGAGCGAGTAGACGTTCTGCGGTCTGCCGGTGTCCAGACCGGTGTCGCCCTTGAAGATCCGGATCGCGACGAAGGGGTCGTCGGGGGTCGGCGACGACGACGTCAGCAGCGAGCCGTGGAACGACGCGGTGGGCGCGAACAGGCCCTCCAGCGCGATCTGGTTCTTCCGGCGGTCGTCGGCGTCGGGGTACAGGCCCGCCGGGGTGTCGAAGCGTGCCGCGCCCGACGAGAGCATCGTCTGGAGCTCGTCCGGCACGAACGGGGTGGTCTGCGTGCGCTTCTCCCCGTTGGGGAAGGTCACCGTGAACGTCGGCGCGAAACCGTTGCCGAGGACGTAGACCCGGTCGCCCGCGACGCGAAGCGGTTCGTTGACGCGCACCGACGCGGTGTCCCAGCCGGCGGGATCGCCGAGGTTGCCCACGCTGCCGTCACTGCCCGCGGCGTACCGGATGGTGGCGTCGTACATGTCGGGCTGACCGCTGGGCAGGAAGGTCGCCAAGAAGTCGTCGACGCGGAAGCAGAACGGCGACAGGTCGGTGCCGTCGACCAGGTTGCCGGCGCGGAACGAGTCGTAGACGGCGGTCGAGGTGTTGCACAGTCCCTGTTCGCCGTCGGCGACGAGGCTGCGGGTGCCCTCGTAGCCGTACATCTTGCCGAGCGCGATCGACACCAGCAGCGCCAGCAGCGCGAAGTGGAACACCAGGTTGCCGAACTCGCGCAGATAGCCCTTCTCCGCCGAGACCTCGACGCACCCGTCCGGATACGCCTTGCTCGGCTCGCGGACCACGACCTCGCGACGCCACCCGCGCAACCGGCCGTCGATCCGTCGGGCGACCGTCTCCGGATCCCCGTCGACGGTGTGGGTCACGTGCCGCGGCAACCGCGACAGGTTGCGCGGTGCGGCAACGGGTTTCGCGCGCAGGCTGTGGAAGTGCTCGACCATGCGCGGCGTCAGGCAGCCGACGAGGGAGATGAACAGCAGGACGTAGATCGCGGTGAACCAGGCGCTGGAGAAGACGTCGAAGAGCTGCAGGCGGTCCATCCACACGCCGAGCTGACCGCGGGCGGCGATGTACTCCAGGGTCTTCTGCTCGTTGAGCTCGCGCTGCGGGAGCAGGGCACCGGGGATCGCAGCGAGCGCGAGCAGGAAGAGCAGGATCAGCGCGGTCCGCATCGAGGTCAGCGAACGCCACAGATTGCGCAGGGGCCACAGCACCCGGCGGCGGGCCCAGTGGGGCTTCGGGGCCGGCTCGGGGGTGTCCACCTGCGGGCGGTCGGTCACATCGGTCATCAGGACAGCACTCAGATCGGTAGTTGGGTGTCGGTGACGAAGCGGACCTGGACCCACACGATGAACTGGTCCCACCAGCCGGTCAGGAGGGCGACGCCGACCCCGATCAGCAGGACGCCCCCGATCACCTGGATCGTGCGGGCGTTCCGGCGGAGCCAGCCGAGACTGCGCAGGGCCCAGGCCGAGGAGAACGCCAGGATCACGAAGGGCAGGCCCAGGCCGAGGCAGTACGCGACGATGAGGGTCACGCCCTTGGCCGCCGTCGACCCCTCGGTCCCGCTGACGGTGGCGATCACCGCGGCCAGGGTCGGCCCGAGGCACGGCGTCCAGCCGAGTGCGAAGACCGCTCCGAGCAGCGGCGCCCCGACGATGTTGGAGACCCGCCGCGGTTCGAAGCGGACCTCGCGCTGCAGAGCCGGGATGAGGCCGATGAACACCAGGCCCATGGCGATGGTCACGACCCCGCCGATGCGTTGCAGCAGTTCGCGATTCAAGACGAAGGTACTGGTCACGCCGAGGACGGTGGCGGTGGCGGCGACGAAGACGACGGTGAAGCCGAGGACGAACAGGCCGGCGGCCAGCGCGACCCGCGACCGGCCGCTCTTGGCGCTCTCCCCCACCTCCACCGCGGGCGCCTCGGCCCCGACGAGACCCGCGAGGTAGGACAGGTAGCCCGGGACGAGGGGCACGACGCACGGCGAGGCGAAGGACACGAGCCCGGCGAGCAGGCAGGCGGCGAAGGCGAGCAGCAGCGGTCCGCTGGAGACGGTGTCGGCGAACGTGTCGCCGATCGAGGAGGCGAGCACCAGGGTGGTGGGGTCCAAGGTGGTCGGATCCAAGGTGGTCGGGTCCATCACACCGACCCCGCCGGCTCGGCCGCGACGCGCTTGACGACCTCGTCGAGCTCGTTGTCGGAGACCGCCTTGAGGAACACCGCCGCCGGCCGGTGCTCCCGATCGAGGACGATCGTCGTCGGCACCACCGAGGTGGGCGTGGTCAGAGCGGCCAGTGACATCCCCGGGAAGTCGTAGATCGACGGGAATCCGACCTTGCGGTCGATGACGAAGTCCTTGGCCGACTCGCGGTCATCGCGCAGGTTGATGCCGAGGAATTCTACCCCGTCGGCGCGATTGCGTTCGTAGACGCGCTCGAGGTCGTCGGCCTCACCGCGGCAGGGTCCGCACCACGAACCCCACACGTTGACGACGACGACCTTGTCCGCGAATCGCGGGTCGGACAGCGACAGCGGCTGCTCGGTGACCAGGTCCTCGCCGGCGAGTTCGGCGATCGGCTTGCGCTCGTCGGGCGCGTAGGTGATGACGGTCTGCCCGCCCGGTGACACGAACTGGAAGGTGTTCCCCTGCGCGACCGCGTCGTCGCCGGTGCTGCATCCGGCGACCAGCAGGATCAGGGCCGACAACATCGTCGGCAGGAGGAACTTGCGCACTACGTCAGGCTTTCTTCACGCACCGGTGGCCAGTGGGTCCGAGGACCCGGCCGGCTCGGAGTAGATGATGTCGACGAGGGCGTCGTCGTCGTAGATGAGGCTGGTCAGCGAGGCCAGGGAGCACTGCCGGCGACGCGGGTCGTGCCAGAGTCGCTGACCTTCGAGGAACCGGCGCAGGGTGTACACGGGCAGCTGGTGGCTGACGCAGACGGCTTCGTGACCGCGGGCGGCGTCGCGGGCCTTGTTCGCGGCGGCGAGCATGCGGTGGGCGAGCTGGATGTAGGGCTCGCCCCAGGAGGGGGTGAACGGGTCGCGGAGTTTGGGCCAGTGCCGGGGCTTGCTCAGCGCACCGTCGCCGACAGAGACCTTGAGACCCTCGAAGACGTTGTCCGCCTCGATGAGGTCGTCGTTGGTGAGGATCGGGATGCCGTGCGCGGCGGCGATCGGGGTGGCGGTCTCCTGCGCGCGCTGCAGCGGCGAGGCGAACACGGCCTTGACGTCGTGGTCGGCGAGGGTGTCGGCGACCTTACGGGCCTGCGCCTGGCCGTCGCCGGAGAGGCGGAAGCCGGGGAGACGGCCGTAGAGGATGCCGTCGGGGTTGTCGACCTCTCCATGGCGCATCATGTGGACGATCGTGTGCATCAGGCGTTGTCCCCCGGGGTGGCTGCGGTCGCGGCCGCCTGCGCTGCCGCGGGCAGCGCATCGGCGATCTGCGAGAAAGCATCCTCGTCCAGCGCCGCGGACACAAACCAGGCTTCGTAGGCGCTCGGCGGCGCGTACACGCCGCGTTCGAGCAGGGCGTGGAAGAACGGCGCAAACCGCCAGGTCTCGGTGGCGGCGACGCCGTCGTAGTCGAAGATCGGGATCTCCGGGTCGGTAGTGAAGAACACACTCAGCAGGCTGCCCGCCTTCTGCACGCGGTGGGCCACCCCGGCCGCGGAGAGGGCCTCGTGCAGCAGAGTCGCGAGGCGGTCGGCGTTGGCGTCGAGCGTGCGGTAGACCTCGACGTCGGCGTTGCGCAGGGTCGCGAGGCCGGCGGCGACGGCGACGGGATTCCCCGACAGCGTGCCCGCCTGGTACACCGGCCCGGTCGGCGCGAGACGTTCCATGACGTCCGCGCGGCCACCGAACGCCGCCGCGGGCAGTCCCCCGCTCATGACCTTGCCGAAGGTGTAGAGGTCACCGGCCACGCCCTCGAGCCCGTACCAGCCGCTCGGGCTCACCCGGAACCCGGTCATGACCTCGTCCATGATCAGCAGCGCGCCGTGGCGGCGCGTCAGGTCGCGGAGTCCGGCGTTGAAGCCCTCCACCGGCGCGACCGCGCCCATGTTCCCGGCCGCGGCCTCGGTGATGACGGCCGCGATGTCGTCGCCGAACTCCGCGAAGGCGTCGGCGACGGCGGTGAGGTCGTTGTAGGGCAGCACGAGGGTGTCGTGCGCCGACGCACCGGTGACGCCGGGGCTCGTCGGCAGGCCGAGCGTGGCGACGCCGGAGCCGGCCGCGGCCAGCAGTGCGTCGACGTGACCGTGGTAGCAGCCGGCGAACTTGATGATCTTGGACCGGCCCGTGTACCCGCGGGCCAGGCGGATCGCCGACATCGTCGCCTCGGTGCCGGAGTTCACCAGCCGGACACGCTCGACGGGGTCGACGCGGCCGATGATCTCCTCGGCGAGTTCGATCTCGGCCTCGGTCGGGGCGCCGAACGACAGGCCGCCGGTGGCCGCCTCACGCACCGCCTCGACGACGGCCGGGTGCGCGTGCCCCAGGATCATCGGACCCCAGGAGCTCACGAGGTCGACGTAGTCGTTGCCGTCGGCGTCGGTCAGCCGGCATCCGGACGCCGAGGCGATGAAGCGAGGGGTCCCGCCGACCGCGGAGAACGCGCGCACCGGGGAGTTGACGCCGCCCGGGATGGCCTGCGTCGCGCGGGTGAACAGCGCGGCGGAGGCGGCCGTGCCGGGAGCGGGCGTGGCAGCAGCGGAAGGGGTCACGGCCTACAGTGTTCCAAACGGCACCGGGTGACCCAAATCCTCGCTGGTCGGAGGGGGTGCGACCCGGCTCGAACCGGACCCGGTCAGCTCGCGAGCGCGGTGCGCACCTGCTCGGCGATCGCCGCCTGACCCGCCTCGTTGGGATGCGCCGCGCCGGGTCCCGAGGTGGTCATCGGCTCGATCCAGCGCTGCGCGCCGGCACACGCGTCGTGCCCCTCGGACACCTGTGACATGTCGACGAACTCGACGCCCTCGTCCTGCGCCGCGCGCCGCCCGTACGTGTTGAGCGCGGTCTGGAGCTCGCGGATCATCGATACGTCCCCGGCGGCGAGTCGCATCTCGGGATAGCAGCCGGCGGTCGGCGGGACCAGCCAGGGATAGCCGACGAGCAGGACGCGCGCGTTCGGCGCGCGGTCCCGGACGTCGCGCAGGGCCTGGCGCACGGCGGGATAGATGTCGGTGGCGACCGGCTCGATCAGCGCCCGTCCGTAACGGTCCGTGCACGGCGAGCCGGTGCGGTCGGCGTCGGCCAGTTCGCCGCAGAGCCGGATCGCGCGACCGTACGTCTCCTCGTCGTTGCCGCCGATCATCATCGTGACCACGTCGGTGTCGCCGTCGAGGGCGTCGAGCTGGGGCGGCACGCCCTGGTGCTGCGACTCGCGGAAGTCGTCGGTGTCGGCGCCCGCGCAGCTGACGTCGGTGAGGTCGAAGTCCTCGTCCGCCGCGACGACGTGCGCGTAGTTCCTCGACGACCGCAGGCAGTAGATCGGCGAGTCCTCCTCCAGTGGCCGCACGCCGGTCCCGGCGCTGAAGCTGTCGCCGAGGTTCACGAACGCCGTCGACTGTGCAGGCGTTCGCGTCGACTGGGCAGGTGTTTCCGTCGACTGGGCGTCGTTCTGCGTCGACTGGGCACAGCCGGCGAGGACCGCTCCCGCCGCGAGCAGCACGAGCCCGGACCGGATGAGCCGCCGTGGACGTCGATCGTCGAACCTGCGTGCCGTCATGCCGCCATCCTGCGTCCGGTGAAGCCCGTCGGCAACCACCGACCGGCCGCCCGCCCACGCGAGTAGCGTGGTTCGCCGAGGGGGATCGCCGCATCGTGCGGGGTCCCGCAGCCGAGTCACGAGGATGTGAATGCGCATGAGCGACAAGGAGATTCTCGACCCGCAGGCCGTGCTCGACGGTGTGCCGACCGGGCTCTGGATCGACGGCCGGTCCACACCCGCAGCCGACGGCGGGACCTTCGAGGTCTACGACGCCGCGACCGAGGAGTCGCTCGTCTCGGTCGCCGACGCGGGGGTTGCCGATGCCCGCCGCGCTCTCGATTCCGCCGTCGCCGCGTCGGCGGACTGGGCGGCCACCGCGCCCCGGGAGCGCGGCGAAATCCTCCGTCGGACCTTCCAGTTGCTCACCGATCGCGCCGACGACATCGCCATGCTGATGACCCTCGAGCTGGGCCGCGCCCTCCCCGACAGCCGGGCGGAGACGACGTACGGACTCGAGTTCTTGCGGTGGTTCGCCGAGGAGGCCGTCCGGATCGGCGGTCGGTTCAGTCCGTCGCCGGCCGGCAACGGGCGCATCCTGGTGGCCCACCAGCCCGTCGGGCCGTGCCTGGCGATCACCCCGTGGAACTTCCCGCTCGCGATGGGGACGCGCAAGATCGGGCCCGCGCTCGCCGCGGGCAACGTGATGCTCGTGAAGCCGGCCCGCGAGACGCCGCTGACGATGCTGGCACTGGCCGAGGCCTTCGCCGAAGCCGGTTTGCCGCCCGGCGTGCTGTCGGTGTTGCCCACCACGTCGAGCGGCGACGTGTCGTCGACGTTGATCACCGACGATCGCATCCGCAAGATCAGCTTCACCGGGTCGACGCCGGTGGGTCGCAGTTTGCTCGGTCAGGCCGCCGACCGCGTCCTGCGCACGTCGATGGAGCTCGGCGGCAACGCCCCGTTCCTGGTCTTCGACGACGCCGACGTCGACGCCGCGGTCGAGGGCGCGTTCGCCGCCAAGATGCGCAACGGGGGCGAGGCCTGCACCGCCGCGAATCGGTTCCTGGTGCAGTCCGGTGTCGCCGAGGAGTTCACCGAGAAGCTGGTGGCGAAGATGTCGGAGGTCCGGATGGGACCGGGGTACGACGACGGGGTGACCCTGGGGCCGCTGGTGAACGCCGACCAGCGGGACAAGGTCGCCGACGCGGTCGAGCAGGCGGTGGCCGACGGTGCCCGCGTGCGACTGGGCGGTGAACGTCCGGAAGGTCGGGGTTTCTTCTATCCCGCAACGGTTCTCGACAACGTCGATCCGTACGCAACGGTGACGCGCGAGGAGATCTTCGGTCCGGTCGCGGTGATCAGCACCTTCGACGACGAGTCCGCGGGCATCGAGGCCGCCAACTCGACCGAGTACGGCCTGGCGTCGTACTTCTACAGCCGTGACCTCGAGCGCTGCATGCGCGTCGCGAGCGCCCTGGACTCCGGCATGGTCGGGGTCAATCGCGGCGTGATCTCCGACGCCGCAGCACCGTTCGGCGGCATCAAGCAGTCCGGGATCGGACGCGAGGGCGGCAGCGAGGGCATCGACGAGTACCTCTCGGTGAAGTACATCGCGCTCACCTGACACCTTCTGATCCGGTGCGAGCTGCGTCCTCCCTCCGCTCCCTGAGGTGCGAGGAGCGCAAGCGACGAGCCACGAAGGGCCATGTTACGTATGTGACTAGTGATGCAGGTGTCATCAACCCGATACCTGTACGACCGTACTGATCCCTACACTCGGTCACCATGCGTCGTAGAACCCTCACGACCGCGGCAGCCGCGGCCGCAATCGCAACTGCCGCCTCGGTGGCGGTCGCCGTCGCACCCTCCGAGCCGGTGGCGAAGGTCGAGAATGTCGCGATCAGCACCGATTTCGGCAGCGTCGACCTCGGCAGCTCCGAACTCGGGACCCCCAACAGCAACTTCCTCTGGCAGAGTCCGGGGACCCGGTACATCGTCGTACTCGGCGCCAAGTTCGGCGTTCTCGGGCAAACTCCGGATGTCCTCAAGCGTCGTCTCGACGTCGCGGCGAACCTCGGCAAGAAGCACCCGTTCAACCGCATGATCGTCTCCGGTGGCGACACCCACTGGCTTCCGGTCACCGAGGCCCAGTTCATGAACCTCGGACTCATCCGACGCGGAATCCCCATGTGGCAGATGGTGAACGAGGTCGCGTCGACCTCGACGGTGCAGAACGCCCAGAACACGGTGGCGATGCTAAAACGGATGGGCGGAACCGGCGCGCTCATCGTCACCAACGGCTTCCACATGGAACGCGCGATGAAGAACTTCCGCGACGCGGCCCGGCAGCAGGGCGCGCGCATCGAGTTCCGCTCCGCGTACGCCTAGCACCCCACGGACACCCTTCCCGCGTCGCCGATTCCGTGCCGCTGATTCGATCCCATCAGCGGGACGAAAACGGCACCGCGAGAACGCAGCTCGCCCCGCCGGCCGAAGCCGACGGGGCGAGATCGTGTTGCTTCAGGGGCGATCAGCGCAGGAGCGCGCGGCTCATGACGACGCGCTGGATCTGGTTGGTGCCCTCGTAGATCTGGGTGATCTTGGCGTCGCGCATCATGCGCTCGACCGGGAAGTCGCGGGTGTAACCGGCACCGCCGAAGAGCTGGACGGCGTCGGTGGTGACCTCCATGGCGACGTCGGAGGCGAAGCACTTCGACGCCGAGGAGATGAAGCCCAGGTTCTTCTCGCCGCGCTCGGCGCGAGCGGCCGAGGTGTAGACCATGAGGCGAGCGGCCTCGACCTTCATCGCCATGTCGGCGATCATGAACTCGACGCCCTGGAACGAGCTGATCGGCTTGCCGAACTGCTTGCGGTCCTTGACATATGCGATGGCCTGGTCGAGCGCGCCCTGCGCGATGCCGACGGCCTGCGCGCCGATGGTCGGGCGGGTGTGGTCGAGGGTCTGCAGGGCGGTCTTGAAGCCGGTGCCCTCGTCGCCGATGATGCGGTCGAGCGGGATGGTGCAGTCCTCGAAGTACAGCTCCGCGGTCGGCGAACCCTTGATGCCGAGCTTCTTCTCCAGCGGTCCGACGGTGAAGCCGGGGTCGTCCTTGTGGACCATGAACGCGGAGATGCCGTTGGCCTTCTTCTCCGGGTCGGTCACGGCCATCACGGTGTACCAGCTCGACTTGCCGCCGTTGGTGATCCAGCACTTGGACCCGTTGAGGACCCAGTTGTTGCCGTCCTTACGGGCGCGGGTCTTCATGCCCGCGGCATCCGAACCGGCCTCGCGCTCGCTCAGGGCGTACGACGCCATGTCCTCACCGGCGGCGATGCCGGGCAGCACCTGCTGCTTGAGCTCGTCGGAGCCGTTGAGGATCAGGCCCATGGTGCCGAGCTTGTTGACCGCGGGGATGAGCGACGACGATGCGTCGACGCGGGCGACCTCTTCGATGACGATGCAGGCGGCGATGGAGTCGCCACCCTGGCCGCCGTATTCCTCGGGCACGTGGATGGCGTTGAAACCCGATGCGACGAGGGCGTCGAGCGCCTCCTGCGGGAACCGCGAGTTCTCGTCGACGTCGGCGGCGTGCGGCTCGATCTCCTTCTCCGAGAGCGCACGAATCGCCTCGCGCAGCGCGATGTGCTCTTCCGGGAGCTCGAAGACGTTGAAGTCGGGATTTCCGTAGCCCATGACAACTCCTCACGGCACAGCGAGTGCCTGTTCGTTCCCGGCACACGGGGTGCCGGCAGATGTTGACAACCAGTTCAGCACGGCACTGAGTGCCATGTCAATCGATGCAGTCCCCGTCCCCGCCGATTGTCCTCGAAACCGGCGCCGATGTCCCGCAGCCCTCCGCCGGATCAGTCCTCCCCCAGCTCTTCGGCCACCCGACGTGCGACTTCCGACCGAGACATCCCGGCCGGATAGGCGACCACGGTGACCCGTCCGCCCGACCCGCCGCCCGGGACCGGTGCGCCGCCGGCGCCCCCGGCACCGAGTGCCATCGCCACTCGGTGCAGCTCGTCCCGCAGTCGTTCGGGGGTGGCTTCGGCGTCGCCGCGGATCATCTGCCGCAGCAGGAAGTTGTGGGTGCCCGTGACCGCCGCGACGTAGGCAACCACCCGCACCGGCGACTCGCCGGGCAACCGTGCGCGCAGGAACTCCTCGAACGCACCCTGGTAGCGGTACGTCGTCACCAGCTCCCGATCCCGCAGCGCGGGCACCTCCTGCACCACCTGTGCGCGCCGCACCGCGAGTTCGCGATCCCGGACGAAGTGGGCGAAGACCAGCTCGGCCGCCGCACATACCGCCAGCCACGGATCCTCGTCGGAGGCCGCGAGCCGGTCGCCGACCTGCGCGAGCAGCGACTCGTGGTCGGCGAAGATCACGTCCTCCTTCGACCCGAACTGCCGGAAGAACGTGCGACGGGACATCCCGGCGGCGGCCGCGAGCTGCTCGACGGTCGTCGACTCGTAGCCGTGCTCGCTGAACAGACGGATGGACTCGGCGACGACGCGCGTGCGGAAGGCGGCCGGATCGGTGTCCGCGACTGACATGGGACAAGTATCACCACATCGAGGCGACGAGACCCTCGGACCGTCCCGAACCGGGAGTTCGGCGCGGACCCGTGCAGCGGATCGGTGCGCATTACTCGTCAGTAGCGACCGCCACAAAAGCTGGGTCCGACGCGTGGTCACTACGTACGGTGGAGCCATGGCAACCCCCACCGCTCCCACCGAGAAGACCCCGGCTGAGAAGAGCTCGACGGAGAAGACCCCGTCGACGACGAGTCCGACACCCATCGCGACCGAACCGACCGTCGACGACCCGGTCGCCCCGACCGACGTCTCCGCCGACGACGAACTGTCCGCGGACGAGCGTGCCCTGCTCGTCGACAATCTGCGGTTCGTCCTCGACGGTCGCTGGCGCGCGACGAGGGAGACGGTGCGGGAGAACTCGAACCGCGCCGACCTCCTGCCCGACCCGTCCCGGACGCTCGACGAGGCGCGCGCCCACACCCTCGAGGTGATGCGCGAGCTCGCCTCGCAGGGTTTCGCGGCCGCCGGTTTCGCCGAGGACCACGGCGGCAGCGGCGACATCGGCGCGTCGATCACCGCCATCGAGATGCTCGGCTACGCGGACCTGTCCCTCATGGTCAAGGCGGGCGTGCAATGGGGTCTCTTCGGCGGCGCCGTCGAAAACCTCGGTACCGCACGGCATCACGAGAAGTACGTGCCCGGCATCATCGACCTGAGCGTCCTCGGGTGCTTCGCGATGACCGAGACCGGGCACGGCTCGAACGTGCAGGCCATCGAGACCACGGCGACCTACGACCGCGAGGCCCGCGAGTTCGTGATCAACTCCCCCACCCCGTCGTCCCGCAAGGACTACATCGGCGGTGCCGCCGCGCACGCCCGGTACGCCGCGGTGTTCGCCCAGCTCGTCACCGGTGGGCCCGACGAGGAGCCCGAAGGCCGTGGCGTGCACTGTTTCGTGGTGCCGATCCGGGACGAGGACGGCTCCGACCTGCCCGGCGTCACGACCAGCGACTGCGGGTACAAGGGCGGACTCGCCGGCGTCGACAACGGCCGGATCATGTTCGACAACGTCCGCATCCCCGCGGAGAACCTGCTCAACCGCTACGCCGACGTCGCCGAAGACGGCAGCTACAGCTCGCCGATCGAGAACACCAACCGCCGCTTCTTCACCATGCTGGGCACCCTCATCCGCGGCCGCGTCAGCGTGGCGGCGACCGCGGGTGCCGCCGGCCGCAAGGCGCTGGCACTCTCGACCCGCTACGGATTGATCCGCAAGCAGTTCGAGGCGCCCGAGGGCACCGACGAGATCACCGTGATGGACTACCTCGGTCACCAGCGAAAGCTGTTGCCGCTCATCGCGAAGTCGTACGCGATCGGATTCGCGCAGAACGAGATCGTCGACGAACTGCACGAGGTCCAGTCGGTCGCACCCGACGACTCCGACGCCGGACGCCAGCGCCAGCTCGAGGGGCAGGCCGCCGGCCTCAAGGCCTACGCCACGTGGCACGCCTCCCACGCGATCAACGTCAGCCGTGAGGCCTGCGGCGGCGCAGGCTATCTCGACGAGAACCAGCTGTCGATCATGCGGGGTGACATCGACGTCTTCACCACCTTCGAGGGCGACAACACGATCATGACGCAGCTCATCGCCAAGGAGCTGCTGTCCGCGTACTCCGAAGACGTCCAGGGCCTTTCGGCGGGCGGCTGGGTGCGCTTCATCGCGGGCATGGCCCGCGACGTGGTGGCCGAGAAGACCGCGGTCCGACAGGTCGTGCAGACCCTGCTCGACGGTTCCGACGAGGACACCGAGAAGTCGGCGCTCACCGACCGCAGCACCCAGATCAGGTTGTTCCGTAACCGTGAGGACCACCTCGTCCGGACGTGCGCCCAACGTCTACGCCGCGCGCTTGACGACGACAACGACGCTTTCGAGGTGTTCAACAACGCGCAGGACCACCTGCTGAAGGTCGGGCACGCTCACATCGAACGCGTGGTGCTCGAGGCCTTTGTCGAGGCGATCGAGAATTGCGATTCCCGTTCGGCGGCCGAGCTTCTGGGCAAGGTGTGCGACCTCTTCGTCTACTCGGCACTGGAGGACGACCTGTCCTGGTTCATGATGCACCGGCACATCTCGGTGGAGCGCGCCAAGGCGATCCGCCGCGGCGTGAACGAGCTCTGCCAGGAATTGCGGCCGCATGCCCGGTCGCTCGTCGACGCCTTCGGCGTCCCGGAAGAGTTGCTGCGCGCACCCATGCTCCAGAACGGCTGACCCCCGCTCTCGAGACCATCGCGGCCACCGTCGAACAGGCGGTGGCCGCGTTGTCGTTTCGGCACCGGTGTTTGGGCCTGCGCACCACGGGAATACTGCCGCCGACGCCGCTGTGGAGACCACGCTGCGACGCACCGACGAGATCGCGCGGGCCCGCGTCCGGGAATCGCCCGCGCCCGACTTGTCCATCTGCGCTGCGACAGCGTGCCACAAGCCGATTCGGAAAGAGAACACATGTTCCGCCACACCGATTACATGCAATTCGACGTCAAACCCGAGAAGCCCGACCCCGTCTACGCCCGCAAGCTCCAGGAGTTGCTCGGCGGCGCCTATGGCGAGATGACGGTGACGATGCAGTACCTCATGCAGGGCTGGAACTGCCGCATGAAGGGCAAGTACAAGGACATGATCATGGACATCGCGACCGAGGAGATCGGTCACGTGGAGATGATCGCCACCATGGTCGCACGTCTGCTCGAAGGCGCGCCGGTCACCAACTCGACCGAGAACGCCCTCGGTGACCCGGTGGTCGCCGCCGTCCTCGGCGGCACCGACCCCACCCAGGCCATCTTCTCCGGCGGCGGCCCCCGTCTCGCCGACAGCAACGGTGTGCCCTGGAACAGCGGATACATCACGCACAGCGGCAATCTGCTCGCCGATTTCCACGCCAACGTGACCGCCGAGGCGCAGGGGCGCGTCCAGACGGCCCGCCTGTGGCACATGACCGACGATCCGGGCGTGAAGGCCATGCTGCGGTTCAACCTCGCCCGCGACACCTTCCACCAGAACCTCTGGCTGAAGGGGATCGAGGAGCTCAAGGAGGACGGCCTGGAGGGCACGATCGCCCCCGGCGACCTCTTCGACGAGGAGTTCAGCGAGCACGCGAGCACCCTGTGGCACCTGTCCGACGGCGAGGACTCGGACAAGGGCGGCTGGGCCAGCGGCCCCACCCCCGACGGCGCGCACGAGTTCAAGTTCCTGGCCGATCCGCAGCCCCTGGGCGACCGGCAGTCGGGTCCGCCGCCGGACCCGAAGCTCTACGCGACCTACGACGGCGCGATGGGCACCCCGCAGAAGCCGCAGTTCGGCACCGAGAAGGGTGTCATGGGCAAAATCAAGGACGTCGTCGACCCGGACCCGTCCGGCTAGACCGACAGCATGTGCAGTGCACGCTGCCCGGCGGTGGACCCGATGTCGGGGACGCCTCCGGGCACGCGTGCGCCCACCCGACAACCGGAGTTCTCATGAGCGCACTACCCGACCTCATCACGACCCCGTTCCGCTGGCTGGCCGCCCTCAGACACGCCCGGGTGTTCCACCCCGACGGTCTGCTGTGTGGTGGCACGGCCGCGCTGTCGGCCGACCACCCACTGCCCTTTCACAGCGGCCCGGTGTCGGTGCGGGTCTCCAAGGGCATCGGCACACCCGGCGGCCTACCGGACATCGTCGGCCTGGCCATCCGCTTCCCGTCGACCGACCCCGGCACCGTCGGCGGCGGCGGGGTGTCGCCGTCGACCAACGCCACCGGCGCTTGGGATCTCCTGCTCGCCGGCCCGGCGCCGCTCGACGGCCGACTACCCGTCCCGCTGCCGACGACGCACTGGGCCACCGCGGTGTCGAGCCTGACGCCGTACCGGTACGACGGTGACCTGTACTGGATTCGGGCGCGCATCCTCGAACCGGCGGACTCGTCGGGCCTGTCGATCGAGGACCTGGCCGCCCGTCTCCGCCGCAACCAACCGATCGTCATCGTCCTGGAGGCCGGCGCCGGACGGTTCGTGCCGGTCGTCCGGATCGAACTCGACCACGTCCTCACCGGACTCGACGTGGATTTCGACCCCATCCTGCACCGGCCCGAGGGCGTCGAGTTCGCCCCGTCGTGGCTCGGGGATCTACGACGCCGCGCCTACCGCGACAGCCGGGCGGGGCGTCACTCCGTCGTGTCCTGATCCGCCGAGGACGGTTCCGTCGTCGACGTCCCCCGAGGCGGCAGCCCCAGCCGGACGGCCTCGTGCGCCTGCGTGAGCTCGCTGCGCAACCGCTCGACGTCGCGGGCCCACGCCTGGGCGATCCGCCCGGAGGTCAGCTGCACACCGATTCCCTTGCGCCGGCGCGGTACACCGTGCAGCTCGCCCAACGCGGATGCACTCTCCCAGTCCTCGGGGGTGTGGCTGTGATTGGGCGGGAAGATCTTCGCGATGTCGGCCAGCGGCGTCGTGACGGCTCCCTGGCGGAGCGTGGTCTCGGTGAGCTCGACGCTGACATGCCGACGGGCTGCGGACACCTGCACGAGCGAGAACCCCAGCAGCAGCACGAAGAAGATCGCCAGCACCGGCCAGTGCACCTGACCGGGCCCGGCGATCTCCATCGCGAGGACCGCGCCCACCAGGACCGGACCGATCAGCACCACCCACCAGCTGCCGCCGGACTCGGCGAACAGCACCTCACCCGCCGGCTCGACGGGGTCGGAGTCGTGACCTTCCGGATCGTCGTCGGTCATGTGCCCTACTTGCGCGACCGCGGCGTCTTGGGTTCCGGCTCCTTGCCGGTGTACCAGGTCTCGGCGGGCGGACGGTAGGCCAGCAGGGACCCGAACAGACCGACGAGTCCCGCGAGCAACGGGAACGCGAAGAAGTTCATCCCCAGGCTCAGGAACAGCAGCATGGCCACGACGACCAGGGTCAGCGCCGCCAGCGACGACCGCCACCGCGCATCGCCGGTGTAGGCCTTGCTGCCCAGCAGGATGTACCCGACACCCACGACGGCGACCATGGCGCCGAGCACCCCGGACGTGACGGTCCCGGTGTCGCTGGCCGCCGACACGACAATGACCAGTGCACCGAGCGCGATCAGCAGTGCGCCGGAGGTCAGCCAGCACCGGTGGGCCCAGACGACGAGTTTCGGACGCAGAGCCGGATCAGGACTTGTCACTGGTTCTTCGGTCCTTCGTTCTGGTTGTCGGTGCCCCGGTTCTCCGGATGCGGCTTGTCGAGGTGAACGGGCTCGGATCGGGCGTCGTCGGAGTACGGGCCGGGCGCGCCGCGATGATCGCTGTCACCATACGGCCTGTTCTGGCCGTACGGGTTCTGGCCGTACGGGTTCTGGCCGTACGGGTTCTGGCCGTACGGGTTCCGGCCGTACGGGCTCTGGCGGTATGGGTACGGGGGTGACGGCGGGTGGACCGGCTGCGGCTTCCGCGCCGCGGCCATCTCCCGGCAGTACCGTTCGGAGTCGCCGCGCATGAGGAGCACGGTCGCACCGAGCGCCGCGACGCCGCTGATCACCTGCGGGACCATCGCCCACGCCGGCGACGTGTCGCCACCGAACAGCGAGAAGAGCAGGCTGACCACGACGTAGACACCCATCGCCGACAGCACGATCCGCGCCCAGTTGTAGCCCTTACGGGTGAACCAGACGACCAAGGCCGTGATCGCGGTGAGGAACAGCGACGTCACGACCAGCACACCGACCACGAACCCCGACGAGGTCATGAAGTCGATCTGCTCGGGCGGGACCCCTTCCTGCGGAGCAGAACTCACCTGATCGCGGATCATGTCGACGAAGGTGCCGGTCTGCGCGAACATCGCCACGATCTGCCCGACGATCACCACCACCCACAGCTCGACGGCGATGGAGACGGAGTCGGGGACCTTCGGTCGCGACGGCGCGCCGGGGTCGGACGCGGGGTCGTACGGTGCGGACATGGGACCAGCCTAGTGAACGGGCAGCACGACGAGCCCTACACGCTCAGGTCAGGACAGGCGCTGCGCCACCTCGGCCGCCCAGTAGGTCAGGACGATCGACGCACCGGCCCGTCGGATGGCGGTCAGCGACTCGAGGATCGCGGCATCGCGGTCGATCCAGCCGCGTTCGGCGGCGGCGGAGATCATCGAGTACTCACCGCTGATCTGGTAGGCCGCGACCGGCACGTCACTCATGTCGGCGACGTCGCGCACGATGTCGAGGTAACTCATCGCCGGCTTCACCATCACGATGTCGGCGCCCTCCTCGAGGTCGAGCCGGACCTCGCGCAGCGCCTCGACCCGGTTGGCCGCGTCCTGCTGGTACGTGCGCCGGTCGCCCTGCAGCGACGAGCCGACCGCCTCGCGGAACGGGCCGTAGAACGCCGAGGCGTACTTCGCGGCGTAGGCCAGGATCCCGGTGTCGGTGAAGCCCTCGGCGTCGAGGGCGGCCCGGATCGAGGCGACCTGGCCGTCCATCATCCCGCTCGGCCCGAGGAGATGCGCACCCGCCCGCGCCTGCGCCAGGGACATCGACACGTAGCGCTCGAGGGTCTCGTCGTTGTCGACGCGACCCCGACCGTCGACGACGCCACAGTGCCCGTGATCGGTGAACTCGTCGAGGCACGTGTCGGCCATCAGGACCGTGGCATCCCCGAGATCGTCACCGAGGGTGCGCAGAGCCCGGTTGAGGATTCCGTCGTCGGCATCCGCGCCCGACCCGGTGGCGTCCTTGTCCTCGGCGCGCGGCACCCCGAACAGCATGAGTCCGCCGACACCGGCGTCGACGGCCTCGGCCGCGGCGGTCCGCAGCGAATCCATCGTGTGCTGCACGACGCCCGGCATCGACGAGATCGGTACCGGGTCGTCGATGCCGTCGGCGACGAACATCGGCAGCACCAGATGTCGCGGCTCCAGCGAGGTCTCGGCGACCAGCCGGCGCATGGCCGGGGTGGTGCGCAGGCGCCGGGGCCGGATCACGGGTGGCATGGGTCTCCTTCGTCTCACGGGCCCTTCGAGGCTCGTCGACCTCGACGCGCTCCTTCGTCGCTTGCTCGGCCCGGCGGCTATCGCTCCTCGCACCCTTCGAGGCTCGTCGCTATCGCTCCTCGCACCTCAGGGCGGCGCCTCAGGGAGCAGGAGCAGCTCAGGAACGCGAGCGGCGAGACTTCTTGCGCGGGGGCGGAAGTGCGCCCTCGGCCCGAAGTCGGGCGGCGTGCTCGGCGAGCGCGTCGACGAGTTCGAGCACCGATGCGTTCTCCGGCTGCACATCCACCCGGAGGCCGAATTCCGTTGCGGTCTCGGCGGTCTTGGGCCCGATGCACGCGACGATGGTGCGCGCGTGCGGCTTTCCGGCGATGCCCACGAGATTGCGCACGGTCGAGCTGGAGGTGAAGCAGACCGCGTCGAAACCACCGGTCTTGATCATCTCGCGGGTCTCGGCGGGCGGCGGTGCGGCGCGCACGGTGCGGTAAGCGGTGACGTCGTCGATCTCCCAGCCGCGGTCGCGCAGTCCCTCGGACAGTGTCTCGGTCGCGATGTCGGCGCGCGGCAACAGGACTCGGTTCACCGGGTCGAAGACGTCGTCGTAGGGCGGGAAGTCCTCGAGGAGACCGAGCGAGCTCTGCTCACCCGACGGCACGAGTTCGGGGTTGATGCCGAAGGAGCGCACCTTCTCGGCGGTGGCCTCACCGACGCAGGCGATCTTGACGCCGGAGAACGCCCGGGCGTCCAGCCCGAACTCGGCGAACTTCTCCCACACCGCGCGCACCGCGTTGGTGGAGGTGAACACCACCCACTGGTACCGCCCGTCGACGAGACCCTTGACGGCGCGCTCCATCTGCGCGGGACTCCGCGGCGGCTCGACCGCGATGGTCGGCACCTCCTTGGGCATCGCACCGTGGCTGACGAGCCGTTCGCTCATGTCGCCGGCCTGGTCCTTCGTCCGCGGCACCAGGACGGTCCAGCCGTACAGGGCGCGCGACTCCCACCACGACAGCTTGCCGCGCGCGCCCACGACCTTGCCGACCGTGACGATCAGCGGACCGGTGAGCGCGTTGCCCTGCTCGTTGAGCGTCGCGAGCGTGGCCTCGATGGTGCGCTGCGCACAGGTGGTGCCGTTGATGGTGATGGCGGCCGGGGTCTGGGGGGCCATGCCGTGCTCGGTGAGCGCGCTGGCGGTCTCGGCCAGGTGGCCCGATGTCGCGTGCAGCACCAGCGGGCCGGGGGCGGCGGCCAGCGCGGCCCAGTCGACCTCGCCGCGCACGTCGGCCTCGGTGTGGGTGGAACCGAGCGGCATGCCGGCGTAGCTCGGGACCACGGATGCGGCGGGCAGGCCCGGCAGCACCTCGAAGGTGACCGTCGTACGGGCGACGGCGTTGACCTCGGCGAGGACCGAATCGGTGGTCAGCGGGTCGCCGGCGACGACGCGCACGACGTCGTCGCCGTTGCGGGCCGCGGCCACGAGGGTCTTGGCGACCTCGGCCGGATCGCCGAGCGCCGGCCGGACCACCGATTCCTCGTCGGTCTGCCCGGCATCGGTCGCGCCGGCCTCGTCACCGGCGGCCTGCGAATCGTCGGCCGGTGCGGCGGGCGTCGACGCGGCGTCGTCAGCGGGCTTCTCGGCCTTCTTGGTGGATCGGCGAGTGTCGGCGGCGGGTTCGTCGCGATGCGCACTGCCGATCAGCGACACCACCGGCGCGGGTACATCGGGATCGATGTAGGCGGTGGTCGCGTTGGTGATCACGGTGCGTGCCCGCACGGTGAGCAGGTCTGGGTCCCCTGGACCCGACCCCACGAACAGGATCCGTCCGGGATTTGCCTTCTTCGTACGGCTCATGGGTTCGCACTCTCCTGCCCTCTCGGCGAGGGCTGCAGTTCGTTCTCTGCTAGGGAGAGTTGACGAGGTCGCCCGCTCCCAGCTCCAGCAGTTCGGCGGCGAGGTCCTTGCCCAGCTGAACGGCACGATCGACCGGACCCACCACCGAAGCGCGGATCACGTCCGACCCGTCCTCGGCCGCCACCGCCGCACGCAACGACAGTTCGGCGAAGATGCGCCCGTCCTCGTCGATCGACTCGACCACCTCGGCGATCGCACCGACCGGTGCGGTACATCCGGCTTCGAGAGCCGCGAGTACCGCCCGTTCGGCCTCGATGGCCGCGCGGGTGGACTGGTCGTCCAACTCGGCGAGAATTCTCACCAGTTCGGCATCGTCTGAGCGGCACTCCACAGCGAGTGCACCCTGCGCCGGCGCCGGCAGCATGACCACCGGTTCGAGCGCCTCGGAGACCACGTCGGTCCGTCCGATCCGCACGAGTCCGGCGCGGGCGACCACGACTGCGTCGAGTTCGCCGCTGGCGACTTTGCCCAACCGAGAGTCTAGGTTGCCTCGTAGGGGGCGGATTTCCAAACCGAGACCCAGTGCTCTAAGCTGCGCGGCCCGCCGGGGGGCCGAGGTACCGATCACCGAGCCGGGCGGCAGTTCGCCGAGCACCATTCCGTCGCGTGCGACCAGCGCATCCCGGGGATCGACCCGCGGCGGGACGGCCGCGATCGTGAGGTCACTTTCGGGGGCGGTCGGGAGGTCCTTGTACGAGTGCACCGCGACGTCGACCTCGTTGTTCCGCAGCGCGACGCGGATCGCCGTGGTGAACACCCCGACGCCGATCTCGGCGACGGGGGCCGCCGAGGCGTCACCGGCGGTCTTGATGATGACCAGTTCGGCGGGATGTCCGGCGGCGGTCAGGGCGTCGGCGATGGTCTGCGACTGGGTCCGGGCCAGCAGCGAGCCCCGCGTACCGATCCGGATCGGCGCGGTGGAGGGTTCGCTCATCGGTCACCCAGATCGCCGGCCGCGTCGCCCGAAGGCAGGCCACCGAGATGGTCGGGAGCCGAAACCGCCTCGGCAGCACCGGGTTTGAGTTCGAACAGCTCGCGCAGCGCCTCGGCGTAGTGATCCCCGTTGGGGGTCGAGGCGAGCTGCTTGACGCGCACGGTCGGTGCGTGCAGCAGCTTGTCGACGACGCGGCGGACGGTCTTGGCGACCTCGTCGCGCTGCGCGCCCTCGAGGTCGGGCAGGCGGGTCTCGAGGCGCAGGATCTCGGCCTCGACGACGTCGGCCGCGCGCTGGCGCAGGGCCGCGACGGTCGGGGTGACCTCCGCCTGACGCTGGTGCGTGAGGTAGTCGGCGAGCTCGGCGGCGACGATCGATCTGGCGGCGAGGGTGTCGTTCTCGGCGGCCTGGGTCTCGGAGTCGCCGCGCAGTCCCTCGATGTCGACGATGTGCACGCCGGGCAGGCGGGCCGCGGCGGGGTCGACGTTACGCGGGAGCCCGAGGTCGCAGATGACGAGCGGAGCTGCGTCCCCGGTACGGGCCGCGAGTGCCGAGTGCACCGACCCGACGCCGACGACCGCGCCGATCGCGCCCGTGCACGTGACGACGACGTCGGCGGTGGCCATCGCGGCCGGCAGGTCGTCGAGCCCGACGCCGCGGACGCTGATGCCGTGGTTGGCGGCGATGTTGCCCGCGAGGTGGTCGGCCTTGTCGACGGTCCGGTTGACGACGACCATCTCGGTCACGCCCTCACGGGCCAGCTGAGCGGTCGCCAGACCGCCCATGGCGCCGGCACCGACGACCACCGCGCGGCGCAGGCGGTGCGCGCCCGTCGCGGGATCGGTGAGCAGCGACTTGGCACGGTGCAGCGCGACGGAGACCACGGAGGCACCCGCGCGGTCGATCCCGGTCTCGGTGTGCACGCGCTTGCCGACCCGCAGCGCCTGCTGCGCCAGCTCGTGCAGCACTCGTCCGGCGGAGTCGTTGGCGTCGGCGCTGAGGTAGGCGTTGCGGATCTGACCGAGGATCTGCTGCTCGCCGACGACGAGCGAGTCGAGGCCCGCCGCGACGGTGAACAGATGCTCGACGGCGGCCTCGGAGTAACGAACGTAGGCGTGGCGGGTCATCTCGTTGACGGTCATGCCGGAGTGGTCGCCGAGGACCGAGCCGACGGCCTCGAGTGCCGGGTGGAAGGCGTCGACGACGGCATAGATCTCCACGCGGTTGCACGTGGACACGAGCATGGCTTCGGAGATCGCCCGCGAGGAGAGCAGTTCGTCGATCAGTTTGGGGCGGTCGTGGTCGGAGACCGCCAACCGCTCGAGCACCTCGACGGGAGCACTGCGGTGCGATACCCCGAACAACAGAACACTCACGCTGTCACCGTTTCTTCACCCATCACATTTCCCTGGTGTCCGGCACTTCCCCGGTGCCCCCGCGTCGGCTTCGCCTCGCGCGCCTCCTTGACGTCGTCGCGCGGCCCGCGAGAGGCCTGGAAAGCCAACACCTGTAGTTCCAAGGCTAGATCAACTTGTCTGACGACAACATCCGACTCCGCCGGAAGCGACACGGGCGTGACGTTGAGCACCTGCCGGACACCCGCGGCCACGAATGCATCGAAGACGCGTCGGGCGTCGTCGTCGGCGGTGGCGATCACCGCGATCTCGACGGCCGGGACCACCTGTGCGCAGACGGCGGCGATGTCGGTCAGCGGGGCGACCCGCGGGCCGCCCGGCTCGAGAACCGCGCCGGTCAGGGCCGGATCGGCGTCGAACATCGCGGCGACCCGGAAGCCGCGTCCGAAGCCGGCGTGCGACAGCAGCGCACGGCCGAGCGAGCCGGCGCCCGCGAGCGCGACGGTGTGGATGCTGTCGGTGTGCAGCGTCATCGAGATCCGGGCGGTCAGCCTGCCGACGTCGTATCCGACGCCGCGCACGCCGTTGGCGCCGACGTAGGAGAGGTCCTTGCGCAGGATGGCCGGGTTGACCCCGGCTGCCGTCGCGAGCTCGCCGCTCGACGCCAGCAGGATGCCCCGACGACTGAACGAGCGCAGTACGTGCAGGTAGGTGGCCAACCGGGCGACCGTGGGACCGGGGATGTCGGTGGCGGGGTCGTCGACCGGAGGGACGGCGGACGCAGGAGGGTCGGCGTCGGCCGACTTCGCACTCTCCGCGCCCACTCGCACTCCCACACATCTGCCGGCGTCACCAGACACCGGGACCCGACTCTTCCCGACCAAGGGAGGATATAGCTTCCCTGTGAATCTGTTCACACGGCCCCTCGGGATCGGCCGTGCTGTGTTAGGCGTCTCGTCGAACGTGGGCGCCGATCACCGCCGCGCCGCGAGATCCGCCCGCAGACGCGGTTCGTCGACCTCCCAGTAGCTGTGCTCGTCACCGTCGAGGAGGACCACCGGGAGCCGGTCGCCGAACTCGGCGCGCACGTCCGGCCGACCCCCTTCGGCCGCCTCGTCGACGTCGACCTCGGTGAACCCCACGCCCATGTCGGCGCAGATACGGGTCAGTTCGGAGCGGGCCGCCGCGCACGCCGCGCACCCCGCACGGGTCAACAGTTCCACCGTCATGCCGACCATCCTCCCAGCGCAGCGCCCGCGGGATCAGCCGGGTGACCCTCCCCCGCCGACGGTGTGCGGTCCGTCACCGGGCGGGGGATCGAACGCCGGAGACCAGTCGCCCGGTTCCCAGGCGCACCACTAGGCTGTACCCGGCAAGCAGTGCTGGCGCTACGCGTGGGAGGTGGGCAGTGGGCGAGACCCCGGGCCCGGAAGACCGGCAGGACGACGAGACGCCCGACGACGCCGCACTTCTCCCGCCGAATCCGATGCAGGGCGACGGCCCGACGGGCGACGACTGGGAGGCCCACGCCGCGAGCGTGGAGTTCACCGACGACTTCGACGAGGACGCCGAACTCCACGAACTCGTCGACGACGAGTCCAACCGGGTCACCACCTGGATCTCCCAGCGGGCGACCGCCGCGACCGGCCGCTTCCGGCAGACGGCTCACGAACTCCGCCAGACCCTGGCCGGTGAGGCGAGCGCGAAGGCCGCCGTCGACTCGCTGCGTTCGCGCCCGACGGCCGAGATCCCGGGCGAACCGCGGCGCGATCTCACCGCGGCCGCCTTCTTCGACGTCGACAACACCCTGGTCCAGGGCGCGTCGATCGTGCACTTCGCTCGCGGTCTCGCCGCGCGGAAGTACTTCACCTACGGCGACATCATGGATTTCGCGTGGACGCAGGCGAAGTTCCGGATCACCGGCAAGGAGAATGCGCGCGACGTCGCGGAGGGCCGGGAGAAGGCGTTGTCGTTCATCGCGGGCAAGCCGACCTCCGAACTCGTCGAGCTCGGCGAGGAGATCTTCGACGACTACATCGCGGACAAGATCTGGCCGGGTACGCGGGCGTTGGCACAGCGTCACCTCGATGCCGGACAGCAGGTCTGGCTGGTGACCGCGACACCCGTCGAACTCGCGCAGACCATCGCCGACCGGCTGGGCCTCACCGGTGCGCTGGGCACCGTCGCCGAGAGCGTCGACGGGGTCTTCACCGGGCGGCTCGTCGGCGACATCCTGCACGGCCCCGGTAAGGCCCATGCGGTGCGCGCGCTCGCGATCCGCGAGGGGCTCAACCTCAAACGCTGTACGGCGTACTCGGATTCGCACAACGACGTACCGATGCTGTCGCTTGTCGGTCGCGCGGTCGCCATCAACCCCGACACCGACCTGCGGGACGTCGCGAAGGTCCGCGGGTGGGAGATGTACGACTTCCGGACCGCCCGGAAGGCCGCCAAGTACGGGGCCGGGACCGCGATCGTGCTCGGGGCCGCGGGGGGCGGGGCCGCAGCCGCCGCCCGGTTCCTGCGGCAGCGCTGATCGTTCGACGCCGACGGCCCTGGCTCCCCGGATCAGAAGGGTTCTCACCCGGTGTCGTCCCGCCTCGGGCGGGGTCGGCATGGCCGTACTCGGTGACGTGGTCCAGATCGCTCGCGAATGTTGAACGGGTGCAGCCTGGTTCGAGTGGTATCCGTCCCGTACATAACGAATAGGCGCACGACGCGGTGGGCCGGTTCCCGTTGCCGGGGTGGTTGCGGGATGGACCACCGCTACCGATGAGTCATACCGCAGACGACATCGTCGTAGACGAAAGAGACTCTGGGAGTTGCGGTATGGCGCCGGCCGGGTTCGCGATGGCTGAGATCGTCGGGTCACCAGGTGGTTTCGACACGGCGCCTCGCTCCGCTCGGGGCCGGCTCAACCAGCGGAGGGGCCGCACAGTCGACGGGATCCGGCGCACGATCGACGAACCCTCCCCCTACAGCGAGTCCACCTCACTCATCGGGTCGATGAGGACCTTGGCGTGGTGTTCGGCGCCGCCGAGGGCATCGAATGCCGCTCCCACGCCGTCGAGACCGACCGTCGCGGTGATCAGCGGTGCGACGTCGACCTTGCCGTCGGCCATCATGTGCAGCGTGTCGTGGAACTCGGCGGGGTCGTAGGCGAACACGAACCGCAACTCGTGTTCCTTGTTGAGTGCCATCGCCGGGCGGAAGGTGTCGGGTTCCATGCACACCCCGACCACGACGATCCGCGACCGGAACGGCGCCTCGGACACGACGTGCTCGATCATCCCGGGCGTCCCCACACATTCGAAGACGACAGGGCCCTTCGGCGTGGCACCCAGCCGGTCGGCCATGCGGAAGACCGAGGACCATGGCGCCAGCGGAATCCGCCGCAGGGTCCGCATGGCATCGAACGCCGCGCCCAGCAGATCCTGGGCGCGAGTGATGTACTTGCCGACCTCGGCACATCGCTCGAACGGCGACGACACCGTCGGGTCGACGACGATGTCGGCCCCCACGCGATGAGCCAGCACCCGGCGGCCGGGTGACGGGTCGCTCGCGATGACCGTGCGAACTCCGTCGGCCTTCAGCATCGTGATGACGGCCAGCCCGATCGGGCCGCAACCCACGACGACCGCGACATCCCGGCGTCCCACCTCCCCGCGTCGGACCGCGTGATGGGCGACGGCCATCGGCTCGGTCAGCGCAGCATGCTCGGCGGGCAGGTTCTCCGGGATCTCGAAGGTCATGTCCTCCGACACCAGGACGAACTGGGCGTACCCGCCCGGCGCGGACTCCGACAGTCCGGTCAGGTGGGCGTCGGCGCCGTGCCGGATCATCGGGACCGACACCACCGGGGTCCCGGGAGACCAGCGTTTACGGCAACCGGGCCCGTAGGAGACCACCTCGCCGGCGAACTCGTGTCCCATGACCACCGACTGCCCGGATCGCATGAATGCGTCGTAGCCGACCTCGGCGGACACCTGCGCCGTGGCATCGGCATGGACCCGGGCGTGCAGGTCCGAACCACAGATGCCCGCGCGGAGAACGCGGAGCAGTACCTGACCCTTGCCGGGCTCCGGGGTGGGGATCTCCTCGACCGTCAGCTCGCCCTGCCGGCACACGACTGCACGCATGCTCCATGAGTATCAGCTGACGGACCGGAACGGGCGTCGAACGCGCGCCACGCCCCCGCGCGACACCGAGCTCAGCCGAAGTAGACGCTTCCGCGCCGGCTCAGCATCCGGAAGAGGGTCTGCTGGATCTCTTCGCGCACGTGGTCGGTGAGATCGAAGACCACCATCGGGTCGTCGGCGGACGCCTCGTCGTAGGAGCCGGTCTCGATGGGCCGGCCGAAGTGGATGTGCCACTTCGACGGCAACGGCACCATGCCCAGCGGCCCGAGCCACGGGAACAGCGGGGTCACCGGGAAGTACGGCAGGCCGAGGATCTTGGCGAGCGGCTTGAGGTCGGCGAGCATCGGGTAGATCTCCTCGGAGCCGACGATCGACACCGGGATGATCGGCGCGGCGTTGCGCAGCGCGGTCGTCACGAACCCGCCGCGGCCGAACCGCTGGAGCTTGTAGCGGTCCTTGTACAGCTTGCCGATGCCCTTGTACCCCTCGGGCCAGACCGCGGTCAGCTCACCCGCGCGCAGCAGACGGTCGGCGTCGGAGTTGCACGCCAGCGTCGCACCGATCCGCCGCGCGACCTCACTGACGCCCGGCGTGTCGAAGGCCATGTCGGCGGCCAGGACCCGCAGGTACCGGCCCTCCGGGTGGTTGTCGCGCACGGCCAGCGAGGTGATCACGGCGTCGACCGGGATCGTGCCCGCGTGGTTGGCGACCAGGAGCGCCCCACCCTCGCGCGGCAGGTTCTCCACACCGGTGACCTCGACGCGGAACCACTTCTCGTAGACCTGCCGGATCGCCGGGAACCACACCGATTCGGTGAAGTGGGGATCGAATCCGAACTCGTCGACCTCGTACTCCCCCGCCATCCGTTCCCGGATGAACCCGGCGGTCGAGGTGAGGGTGTCGGCGACCGCGCCGCGCAGACCGCCCAGGCTGAACAGCGGACTCGATTTCGACGGACCGCGATGTTCGACGCCCAGCGCCTCGTCGGGAAGGGTGATCTCGTCGCTGATCGGGGTCACCTGCGCGGGCGCGCGGCCGAACCCATCGGTGTTGGGGTGTCCGAGCGTCGACGATCCCCGTTGCGCCGCTGCGCTTTTCGATCGTTCACGACCGACCTGCTGACTCGGATGGCGTCGGCGACCCGATTCCCGGACACCCCGGGCATCGGGACCCGTCGGCGATGTGTAGAGCTGAATGACTTTCGCGGTACGTGCATCTGTCGCTCCGCCACCTGCCAAAGTGCTCACCCCTAGCTGAGTCCTGGGTTCGAAATCCGGGCCGGGTCTGGGCTCGGGTTGCTGCCGGCACTCGGACCGCCGGGGCGAACGAGTCGCGGCGTAGGAGCGCTGGGCGCGATGTGGGTCTGGCGTCCAAGTCTAGAGGTTGCACCCACGTTGCGCATGCTCACGGCGACTTCGCCGCCATCATGACCCTGAATTTCACTGCAACTGGTGGGCGGCCGACACGACCCGTCGCTCGAACGATCTCCACGAATCGGACCCGATCACCGGCGTCACCCCGCTGCGTTCGATGAAGTCGTCCAACGTCTCCAGCGTCGTGTACCGCGGGACGAAGCCGAGTTCGGTCCGCATGCGGGTCGTGTCGAGCACCCGGCCGTAGGTGAGGAACTCCGTCTGCGACGACCGCAGCTTCGCCGACCGCAGGTCCTGGAACACCCCCGCGATCGGCGCCAGCAGACTGCTCGGAACAGGCAGTTCGATGTGCCCGACGCGTCGGATCGCCTGCGTGAGCGTCACCACGCCCTCGCCCGAGATGTTGTAGGTGCCGACCTTCCCGGCGAGGGTGACGTGCTCCATCGCCGCAAGCGCATCCTCCTCGTGCAGGAACTGCAGGCGCGGCTGGAATCCGATCACCGTCGGCACGACCGGCAGGGAGAGGTACGAACTCATCCGGGTGGTGATGCGCGGACCCAACATGGCCTGCGGGCGGACGATGGTGATGTCGATGTCCTGACGCCGCCGACCGAGGCCGCGGACGTAACCCTCGACGTCGAGTAGATCTCGACCGTATCCCCGCTTCGGCTCCCGGGGAGCGCGCGTCTCCTCGGCGAAGTGCGACGGGTCGCGGCTGCCCGCGCCGTACACCATGGCGGTGGAACGCAGCACGAGACGCTTCACCGATGGTGTGCGCTGGCAGGCCGCGCACACCTGCATCGCCCCGACGAGGTTGAACTCCTTGATCGCAGGGGAGTGCGGGGCGGTGTCGGCGATCGACGTCGCGGCGTGGACGACCGTGTCCACGTCATAGGCGGCGAGCGCCTTCGCGATCGTGGGACGCCGGATGTCCACCCGGAGGAACTCCGCTCGCCCCATCCGGCGGAGGAGATCCTTGCGCGGCACCCGCGAGTCCACGGCGAGCACCTTCTCGATGTCCGGATTGGCCGCGAGACGGGCCACCAGGTAGCCGCCGAGGAAGGTCGACGCCCCGGTGACCAGGACCACCCTGGGGGGTGCGGAGGTGGATTCGGCCATGCCCCGAGGCTATCGCCAGTCGGGCGTTCCGGCGCACCGAGGAGGCCCGGGACGACAAAAGGACCCGCCGTAGCGGGTCCTGATGCCGAAGAAAAGCCTATTTACCGAGTTTGCGACGCTGCACCCGGGTCCGACGCAGCAACTTGCGGTGCTTCTTCTTCGACATGCGCTTGCGGCGCTTCTTGATCACTGAACCCATCGGGGCGCTTCCTCACGATTGACACTGATGTACTTGTTCGGCCCTGGTCTGCACTTCAGCCGGGTACGGCGCCGGGAGCGAAGCGACGAGCGGCGGTGTGTCACGTAGGGCTCACCGGCGCATCCAGGTACGCGACCACCGAGCCTACCGGGCGGCACGCCGGATCGGGAAATCGCGATGGCCAACGAGCGGCGGCCGGGGACGCCCACACGCAAAAGGCCCCGTGACCGGCGTGGGCCGGTCACGGAGACCTTTCGAAGAAACTGCTGTTCAGGCGTGGTGCGAAAGCCGGATCAGCCGGCGTCGAAGTACGACGTCTCCAGGTAGTCGTGGACCGCTTTCGCGTGCACACGGAACGAGCGTCCGACCCGAACCGCGGGCAGTTCGCCGTTGTGGACGAGACGGTAGACGGTCATCTTCGAAACGCGCATCAACGATGCAACCTCGGCGACGGTGAGAAACTGCGACGCCGAAGCCGCGTTGCTCACTGCGCCTGTCCTGTCACCAGGAGTGTCTGCAGGTGCCATGAATCACTCATACCTCCGGTGCACGCGTCGCGGCCGCAGGCTTCCCCTCCTGCGGACATCAGACACGCACGTGCTTAAAGAAGCTTAGCGTGGCAGATGTGAAAAAAGCGACGTGAGAGACCGGTATTTCTGAGATTCCTGTGACTCGACCCCAACATGCTGGGGTTTGTCGGCCGTTCGACCACAATTCATGGGGTGTCGGTGACGGCGTGTCCCTGCGCCAAACCCTCGACTTCCACTCGACGTCCGCCGCGGGCGCTGGCGGCCGCGCAGGCACGAGTCGCCTGGTACACCGCGTGCCGCAGACCGTTGGCCTCGAACTCCCGGATCGCCTCGGCGGTGGTTCCGCCGGGCGAGGTGACGGCCGCACGCAGGTCGACCGCGGACAGCCCCGAGTCGCTCAGCAGGATGCCCGCGCCGCGAATGGTCTGCACCGCCATCTCCGAGGCCTGGGCACGGGTGAGCCCCAAGCCGACGCCGGCGTCGATCATCGCCTCGGCGAGCAGGAAAACGTAGGCCGGACCGGAACCGGACACCGCGGTGACCGCGTCCATCTGCTTCTCCGGCACAACCGTCACCCGGCCGACCGTCTGCAGAATCTTGACCACCGCCTGCAGCTGTTCGTCGCCGACGTACCGGCCGGCCGAGACCGCCGACATCGCCTCGTTGACGAGCATCGGGGTGTTGGGCATGACCCGGATGACGGGCGACCCGGCCTGCAGCGCGCTCTCGTAGCGCGACAGGGGCAGGCCGGCCACCAGGGTCACGGTCACTCGCTCGGATTCCGCGTTGTCCTCCGCCGAGGCGAGGATGCGCAGGATCGAGTCGACGTCGTCGGGCTTGATCGCCAGGAACACATACTGCGCCGACTCGGCCGCGCTCTTGACGTCGGTGACCAGCACGCCGTACTCCTCGGCGATCTCGGCGGCGCGGCTCTCCACCCGCTCGGCGACGACGAGGTCCTTGGTGGGGGTGCCTGCACCGATCAGACCGGCGAGCAGTGCCTCACCGATCTTGCCTCCGCCGATGATGGCGATGCGTTCGGACACGGATGTCTACCTTCCTGCGGGGATGAGGGCGAGCTGACGGGACTGTGCGACGACGGTCCCGGTCGAGTCCACCACGAGGTGGTCCTCCTCGAACATTCCGGGGCCGACCTCGGAACTCGTCGCGGCGAAACGCAGCCAGCCGGGCGCGGGATGGCGCCGGACGTAGGTGGTCAGCTGCACCGTGGGCGCCCATCCGAACAGCGCCAGGTTCATGACGACCGGGGGCGAGATGTCACCGACCAGGACCGTGAAGTACTCGTCGGGTTCGACGCCCTTCGGCCGGATCCACCCGCGGACGAGCGGCTCGCCGGTCTCGCCGCGGACGACGGGGAACGTCTCCGAGTCGAGGACCAGGTCGATGGCGGCGCCGAGGTGGTTGACCTCGGCGATGGGCGAACCGTCGAGCGGGATGCCGGTCGACGACGGTTCCACGGGCACGGAGTCGAGGACCGTGGGGCCGGAGTGGTGCGGCCGGCCGCTGTCGGGACGGGCCATCGTCACCGACGAGGACACCACGGTCCGACCGAGTTGCACGGCGTCGACCGACAGGACCGTGACGGTGCGCCCGCGCTTGCGCACACTGATCACCAGGTCGACGTCCGCGGCATCGGGAGCGGTGAGGTAGTCGCTGGAGATCGCCACCGGGATCATCGCGGCCGCCGACTCGGCGAGCCGGTCGCCGTCCGGCGTGAGCGCGGTCAGCGCGGTCCGGGCCGCCTTCGCGACCACCATCTGCAGCGTGCCGCCGTGCACCTTGGGGCCGATCGTGAACGTCTCGTCGATGTGCGCCCGCAGGGTGATCGAGTCCGGACCGCCACGGTCGACCTCGGTCAGCTCCTGCACCTGGGTGATCTTGCTGGTCATCGTCCCGCCTTCGTCGAGGAGACCCGTCCCCCGACGAATCAGCTGCTCAACTGGCCGGTGGGCTCGGGGTGCAGCTCCCGTTTGAGATGCCGCCGCGCAAAATCTAGCGAACGGGCCAGCAGCGCGCTGCGCTCGGGTTTGGTGCGCGCGCTCCCCGTGGTGACCTCGAGCACAACCGCCCCGGCGAAGTCGCTCGCCGCGATGCGCCGGCACACCTCGGCGCAGGGCTGCGCCCCGTCACCGGGGATCAGGTGCTCGTCGGTGGCGGCACCGTTGCCGTCGGCGAGATGCAGGTGGTTGAGGCGCGAGCCCATCCGGTCGAGAAGAGCGAGGGCGTCGACGCCGGCGGTCGCGGTGTGCGAGAGATCGAGCGTGTAGTGCGCGTAGCCGTCATCGGTCGGATCGATCGACTTGCCGAACGCCGATGCCGCCAGACCGGGACCACCGCCGCGCTTGCTGAGTCGCCGGACCGAGGGCTCCCCTGCGCCGAACAGCCGGTCGGCGCGCATGGGGAACATGTTCTCCACGGCGACCGCGACCCCGCTGTCCGCCTCGAGTTCGTCGACGAGATCGTCGAAGGCGGCGACGTAGCCACGCTGCCACCGGAACGGCGGATGCACGACGACGGTCGACGCACCGAGATCCTCGGCCGCCTCCACCGCACGGGCCAGCTTCACGACCGGGTCGCGTCCCCACACCCGCTGGGTGATGAGCAGACACGGGGCGTGGATCGACAGCACCGGAACCTGGTAGTGGTCCGACAGGTACTCGACCCGCCGGATGTCCTGGCTCAGAGCGTCACCCCACACCATCAACTCGACGCCGTCGAAGCCCAGTTCGGCGGCGTAGGCGAAGGCCGCCTCGGTGTTCTGGGGATAGACCGACGCCGTCGACAGACCGATCGGGATCTCGGCGGACGGACGCAGGAGGTCGGGTCTCATCCGGTCCGCCCGCTTCGCTCCGCTCCCGACGGGTTCATCGGTTCACACCGGCTCACGCGGCCAACAACACCAGCGGCCCGATGGTGACCAGCAGACCCACGCCGAGCGCGAGCAGCGTCGTCGGCAGGTCTTTGGTGCGCCGGACCACATGCGACAGCGTCACGATGCCGAAGATCACCAGGACCGCGAGCACCAGCGCGAAGTACGGATTCCATCGCCACAGTTCGGTGAAACCCCAGAACAGGCCGACGCCGACCGCGAGGCCGACGATCGCCTGTCCGAACAACACCAGCCAGGCCTTCACCGGCGACTCCTCGGCGTCGTCGGTCGCCCGACCGTCCGGTGCCGGTGCCGGCGTCTCGACGGTGCCGGTCCGCTCGGCGGACTCCGCGTCCGCGGCCGAAGGCACGACGTCCTGTCCGGCGTGTTCCGCCGTGGCGGCTGCCGAGTCGGGATCGGCGTCGTCATCGGAGGTCTCGTCGATGTCCGTGGTGTCGTGCAGAGCATCGAACTCCGCCGGGCCCTCGGGCTCGGCGGGACCCTCCGGCTCGCGCTCCTTCACCAGGTCGACCCGGCCCTCGTCGTCCTCGGACGCGGACTCGATCGGTTCGATGGCCTCGGTCGGGTGGTCGTCGGTGGGGCGGTCGGCGGTCTGGAGACTCTCGGTCTCGTCCGAGCCGGTCCACCGACCGTCGGCCTCATGGGTCTCGGGGTGCGCCGCGGCGATCGCCGCCGTCGTGCCACCCGCAGTCGCGGCGGCGGCCGCGGTGGCTGCCCAGTCGTGCGTCGACTCGTTGCCGTCGGTGTGTGCGTCCGGGTGGTCGTCGGTGTGGCGATCGGGATCGTTCCGGTCCCGGTTCTTGCCGCCGAAGAGCTTGCGCGCGAACCCGACGACACCCGACGGACCGGTCTTCTTCGACGCCCCGATCTTGCGGGCCGGGCCCCCGGACCGGCCCTTGCCCCCCGGCCCGTCGTTCCCGCTCTCCACATCTGCGAAGTTGCGATAGGCGTCGAAGTCCATGACCTCGGAGAACCCGCCGTCGCCGCGCTCGCGGGGGCCGTCGGTGCCCGCATCGACCTCGGTCAGGTCGTAGGTGACCACGTCGTCGGAGTCGACGACCGACAGATCCGACCCGTTCTCACCCACCACCGGGATGATGCCGGTGACGGCGTTCGCCGACTCCTGGTCGACGGGAGCGGAATCTCGCGGCGGCGTCTGCCCGAGGCGACGTGCCACCGCCTCGGAGCTGAAGTCACGCGTCGACATCGGCGGGACG
Source organism: Gordonia sp. ALPHA1B1 (assembly GCF_005502615.1). Taxonomy (NCBI): domain Bacteria; kingdom Bacillati; phylum Actinomycetota; class Actinomycetes; order Mycobacteriales; family Gordoniaceae; genus Gordonia; species Gordonia sp. ALPHA1B1. The sequence continues at coordinate 77,020 of NZ_SCOC01000013.1, forward strand.
GCTTCCTGGCCGTAACCGGGCATCCCGCTGGCGGTGCGGTTACCCGGCCGTGCCTGGTGTTGCTGGTCGGCGCGCGGCCGGTCGACGACGGGCTGATCGTCGGCCGGGCGGCGCGGGACCGGGTTCGTCGAACGCGGGAACGGCGCGGCGGCCGCGGCCGGACGGTTCCGCGGGGTCGTGTCCCGCTCCGGGGCACCGTTCTCCGGAGCCGTCTTCTCTGGAGCAGTCTTCTCCGGAGCTGCCTTCTCCGGGGCCGCCGTCTCCGCAGGCGCGGTGCTCGCTGGTGGGGCAGCCGGCTCGGGCCGGGTTGCGGGTTCGGGCCGGGTTGCCGGCTCGGGCCGGGTTGCCGGCTCGGGCCGGGCCGCGGGCGCCGCGGAACCCTCTCCCGCGTCGGCGACCTTCGGGATCTCGCCGGTCAGCTCGGACACCGAGAACGATCCGTCCCGGCCGGCGCGTCGGCGGCCGCGGCCGTCACGGGTACGTGCCGGCGAGTCCCCCTGGGACCCCTGCGAGCGGGCGAGAAGTTCCGACACCGAGATGGGTCGGGATTCGGGCTCCGAATCCTTCGGCATGTAGTGGCTCTCCGTCCTCGTTCTCGAACGTTTGGGTCCGGGTCTACCAGGGTGTCAGCCGACGCCCTCGCGAACGCCCTGCACCGGTGTCGGCTCCAGCGCGTCGGCCTGCTCCGCGTCGAGTCGGCGCAGGATCACACCTTCCCGGAGTGCCCACGGACAGATTTCCAGTGTATCGACTTGCAACGCGCGCATCGCCGCCTCGGCGACCAGCGCCCCGGCGACCAGCTGGCCCGCCCGATCCGAGCTGACGCCCTCGAGTTCGGCGCGATCGGCCTTGGTCATGCGGGAGATGAAGGAGATGAGCTGACGAAGCCCGCTCGTCGTCAGTTCGCGGCGCACCCGCGGTCCGGCACTCGACGGCGCCGCGCCGGTCAGCCGGGCCAGGCTCCGGAAGGTCTTCGACGTGCCGACGCACAGATCCGGCGCACCGGGTGCGAGCAGTTGGGCCGCCGGTGCGCGGAGTTCGGCGTCGAGCCAGTCGCGCAGCACGCCGACCCGCCGCCGGTCCGGCGGATCGTCGGGCAGCCACTCGCGGGTGAGTCGTCCGGCCCCCAGCGGCAGTGACAGTGCGACGTCGGGTTCCTCGTCGACGCCGTTCGACATCTCCAGGGAGCCGCCGCCGATGTCGAGAGCGAGGATGCGGCCGGCGCTCCAGCCACGCCAGCGGCGCACCGCCAACGACGTCAACCGGGCCTCGTCGCGCCCCGACAGGACGAGCACGCGCACCCCGGTCCGCTGCTCGATCTCGTCGAGCAGGTCGTCGGAGTTCGTCGCATCGCGCACGGCCGACGTCGCGAACGCCATCATCTGCTCGCAACCGGACGTCCGGGCGATGTGGGTGAACTCGTCGATCGACTCGATGAGCTTGGCGACGGCGCGATCGCTCATCCGGCCGTCGGCGTCTATCTGTTCGGCCAGGCGCAGGACCGCCTTGGTCGAACTCATCGGGGTGGGGTGACCGCCACGATGGGCGTCGACCACCAGGAGGTGGACTGTGTTGCTGCCCACGTCGAGGACTCCTAAGCGCACGGGTCAACGGTAGTGCAGCCGCATGCACCGCCCGATCCCGGCTACCGTGTAAAGGTGACCGCCATTTCGCCGTCCGCGCCTCGCATCGATCCCGCGCCGGAGGTCGAACTCGACTTTCCGCGCGAATGGTACGAATTCGCCGATCCCGCCGACCCCGAGCACGTCATCCGGGCCGATCTCACCTGGCTGCTCTCGCACTGGACATGCGTGTTCGGCACACCCGCATGTCAGGGCATCCTCCCGGGCCGGGAGACCGACGGCTGCTGCAGTCACGGCGCATACCTGTCCGACAAGGACGATCGCAAAACCCTCGCCCGCGGCGTCGCGATGCTGACGCCCGAGGACTGGCAGTTCTACAAAAAGGGCTCCGGCAAGGACCCGGTCGGCCCGAAGGGGTACCTCGAGGAGAGCGACCTCGACGACGAGCCCGCCCTGAAGACGCGACTCCACAAGGGCGCGTGCATCTTTCTGAACCGACCCGGGTTCGCCGGCGGCGTCGGCTGCGCGTTGCACTCGATGGCCCTGCGCAAGGGACTCGAACCGCTCACGGTCAAACCCGACGTGTGCTGGCAGCTGCCCATCCGTCGTGAGCAGGACTGGATCGAACGCCCCGACGGCACCCAGGTGCTCCAGACGACGATCACCGAATTCGACCGGCGCGGCTGGGGCGAGGGCGGCCACGATCTGAAGTGGTACTGCTCGGGTTCCCCCGACGTCCACATCGGGGCCAAGCAGGTGTGGGAGTCGTACGCACCCGAGCTCACCGCGCTGCTCGGCGAGGCCGCCTATGCGGCGCTGGCAGCCGCCTGCCGACGCCGGAACGGGCTGGGGCTCATCGCGATCCACCCGGCGACGCAGGCCGCGACCCAGCGCCGCGAGACCGACGTCAAATACGAGCTGCAGCCCCCGGAGTAGTCCCCGGGCGCCGCGGCCCGGCCGGCTCACGCCTCGAGCTTGTACCCGAGGCCGCGGACGGTGATGAGGTGCTTCGGATTCGCCGGGTCGGGCTCGATCTTCGAGCGCAGGCGCTTGACGTGCACGTCGAGTGTCTTGGTGTCGCCGACGTAGTCGACGCCCCACACCCGGTCGATGAGCTGACCCCGGGTAAGGACGCGGCCGGAGTTGCGCAGCAGATACTCGAGGAGGTCGAACTCCTTGAGCGGCAGAGTGATCGACGTTCCGTTGACCGACACGGTGTGTCGCTCGACGTCCATCCGGACCGGCCCGGCCTCCAGGATCCCGATCTCCAGACCGTCGTCGGGCACCTCCCCGCCGCGCCGCAGCACCGCGCGGATGCGGGCGATCAGCTCACGCGCCGAATACGGCTTGGTCACATAGTCATCCGCGCCGAGTTCGAGGCCGACGACCTTGTCGATCTCACTGTCGCGCGCGGTCACCATGATCACCGGGACATTCGACCGGGTGCGCAAGGCCTTGCAGATCTCGGTTCCGGACATCCCGGGCAGCATGAGATCGAGGAGCACGATGTCGGGACTGACCCGATCGAAGGTCGGCAACGCCTGCGCGCCATCGGTGATGACGCTGGCCTCGAAGCCCTCTTTGCGCAGTAGGAAGGCCAGCGGATCCGCCAGCGATTCCTCGTCCTCGACGATCAGAACGTGGGTCAACTCTTGTTTCCTTCGGTGGGTCGGGCAGATGGGTCGTCACCCTCCGCGGAGGGAAGTGCGCGAGGCGGCGCATCGGGATCCGACAGTGCCTGCTGGGCTGCCGGCGGCCAGCCGGCGTCGGACAGGTCCTCCGGAATGCACAGCGTGAAGGTCGAGCCGGTGCCGGGCTTGCTCCACAAATTGATGGTCCCGCCGTGGTTGGCGGCCACGTGCTTGACGATGGCCAGCCCGAGCCCGGTTCCGCCGGTCATCCGGGACCGGGCCTTGTCGACCCGGAAGAACCGCTCGAAGACCCGCTGCTGATCCTCCGGCTCGATCCCGATCCCCCGGTCGGTCACCGCGATGGCGACCATCGGCCGCCCGTCGATCTTGATCACGCGGCGGCTGATCGAGACCACGGTGTCCGACGCCGAGTACGAGATGGCGTTCGAGATGAGGTTGTTCAGTGCGGTGAGCAGCAGCGGACGGTCGCCGCGGATGATGACGCCGATCGGACCGTCGGCGCGCAGTTCGATGGCCGCCGCCTCGGCGGCGAGCGTCGCCGCGGCCAGCGCGTCGTCGATGAGCGAGTCGACGTCGATGCAGGTGAACTCCGGTGTGACGCCGTCCTGGAGTCGGGACAACGCCAGCAGCTCGCTCACCATGTTGCCCATGCGCTTGGTCTCGCCGACGACGCGGCGACCGAAGTGCTGCACCGAATCGGTGTCGTCGGCCGACTCGAGCAACGCCTCGGCGAGCAGCCCGATCGCGCCGACGGGGGTCTTGAGCTCGTGCGAGACGTTGGCGACGAAGTCTCGCCGGGTGGCCTCCACGCGTTTGTGTTCGGTGTCGTCGAGTCCGTACGCGACGACATAGCGTTCCTCGCCCTGCGCGACGATCCGCGCGTGACAGCGCACGTGCTCGACACTGGGCCGGGGCGTCCGTCCGGTCGAGACGAAGCCGAGACTCGACATCGGCGGGCTGAACTCGAAGCGCCGTTCGACGCCGGTGTCGAGCACTTCCTTCACGGCCTCCCACACCGGGTCGGCCAGCAGCATCTCGCGTACGAGCCCGAGTTCGACGGCCCGCTGGTTGTACAGCACGACGTCGCGGAACTCGTCGACCACGGCGATGGCGGTCTCGGTGTTGCGCACGACCATGCTCAACAGACCGGCCTTGGTCATCCGGCCGTCGTCGGTGGTCGCCTGCACGTCGGAGTCACGGACCTCGGCCGAGGCCGGCACCTCACGGGGACCGAGGGTCGCCTCGGGAACGAATTCGGCGGCGGTGGATGCGGAACGACGCGGGATGCGATCGAGGAACGCGAACCCTCGAGACCGGTCCCGGTCCCGGGTGCGTCGACCGATCACGACACCGAGGCAGAGCGCGAGTACGAACGCGATCGTCGCGGCGAAGATTGCGGCGGTCACAGGGGCAGCTTACGGCTCGACCAACACCGAACGCACATCTGACGAAGGTGTTCGACAGTTGTTCACGCGGAGTTGGCCGGAGTCCCTGCCGACGCGGCGGCGCGCTTCCCCGGTACCGGGGCGGCCGTGTCCGGACCGGTCATTGCGGAACCGGAACCGCCATGTCCGCGAACTCGGGGTGACGTTCGATGAAGCGCTGCACGTAGGAGCAGACCGGCACGACCTGCTTGCCGCCGCGCCGGATGTCCTCGAGGACCGCCTGGACCAATTGGCCCGCGTACCCGTGACCACTGAACTGCTCGCGGATCACGGTGTGCGTGATGACCACCTGGTAGGGCTCGGAGACGTAGTCGAGATAACCGACGATCTCGTCGTCGCCCTGGGAATCGGCGACGAGGATCGCCTCGTACCGCTCCTGGGCAGGTGAGTGCTCGATTCGCAGGGTGCCCATGTCCGCCATGCCGTCTAATGTAGCGCGCGCCACACCGTCGACGCCATGGCGAAACGTGTCACGTCTGGATGTCCGAACGGACCCCGTCGGCTACTTCTGCCCCTGGGCGGCCACCGCGGCGGCACCCGCGGCTGCCGCCTCGGGGTCCAGGTAGGTACCACCCGGGTTGAGCGGTTTCAGGTCGTCGTCGAGGTCGTAACGAAGCGGGTTGCCGGTGGGGATGTTGAGTCCGGCGATGTCGTCGTCGGAGATGCCGTCGAGGTGCTTGACGAGCGCGCGCAGCGAGTTGCCGTGCGCCGCGAGCAGCACGTTCTTCCCCGCCCGGACGTCGGCGACGATCGTCTCGAGGTAGTACGGGATGAACCGCTCGACGACGTCCTTGAGGCACTCGGTCAGCGGCACCTCGGGGAGATCGGCGTACCGCGCGTCGCCCACCTGGCTGTATTCGGCATCGGGTTCGATCGCCGGCGGCGGGGTGTCGTAACTGCGACGCCACAGCATGAACTGCTCGTCGCCGAACTTCTCCTTGGTCTCGGCCTTGTTCAGGCCCTGCAGCGCGCCGTAGTGGCGCTCGTTGAGGCGCCAGTCGCGGATCACCGGGATCCAGAGCCGGTCGGCCCGGTCGAGGGCGATGTGCGCGGTCGTGATCGCGCGGCGCAGCAGCGACGTGTAGACGACGTCGGGCAGCAGGTCGTGCTCGACGAGGAGCTCGCCCCCGCGTTCGGCCTCGGCCCTGCCCTTGTCGGTGAGCGCCACATCGACCCAGCCGGTGAACTGGTTGGACGCATTCCATTCGCTCTCGCCGTGCCGCATCAGGATCAGGGTGCCGTTGCTCATGGCCGATAGTTTTCCACAGTCGGTGCGCACCCTCTCCTCACCGGCGCCGGAACCCCCGGCCGGACCCCGGCGCGCACCTGGCGACGACGAAATGGTAATGAACCGGTCGATTCGCCGCGCGAACGGCCATGGGCGGGTCTAGCGTTAGCGCATGACAGCCAGTACAGACGCCGGTTCGGCCGGCCAGAATGCGGAGAAGCAGCCCGAGCTCAAACGCGTCTTGGGCTGGAAGCTGTTGTTGCTGTTCATCATCGGCGACATCCTGGGCACCGGCGTCTATGCCCTCACCGGACAGGTCGCCGGCGAGGTCGGCGGCGCGGCGTGGCTTCCGTTCCTGATCGCCTTCGCGGTCGCGACGCTGACGGCGTTCTCCTATCTGGAACTGGTGACGAAGTATCCCCAGGCCGCCGGCGCTGCGCTGTACGTACACAAGGCTTTCGGGGTCCACTTCATCACGTTCATCGTGCTGTTCACCGTCATGTGCTCGGGTATCACCTCGGCGACCACCGCGTCGCGCGCGTTCGCGGTGAACATGCTGACCGGCATCAACGGCGGCGAGTCCCCGGATGCGACGCGCCCCGCTCTGCTGTTCATCGCGATCGGCTTCCTGCTGCTGGTCATGTTCATCAACTTCCGCGGCGTCGCCGAAGGTGTGGGCACCAACGTGGTCCTGACCCTTGTCGAGCTGACGGGTCTCCTGCTGGTCATCTTCATCGCCTTGTTCTTCGTGTTCGGTGGCAACGCCGATCACTGGGATGCGGTGGTGGTTTTCGAATCGCCGGAGGAGAGGAACATCCTCATCGCGGTGTCGGCGGCGACGGCGCTGGCGTTCTTCGCACTGGTCGGATTCGAGGATTCGGTCAACATGGCCGAGGAGTGCAAAGAACCGACCAGGATCTTCCCCAAGGTCATGCTCAGTGGTCTGGGGATCACCGCGGTGGTGTACGTGCTCATCGCGATCCTCGCGGTCGCGATCGTGCCCGTGGGGGTGCTCGCCGAGAGCGAGACGCCGCTCGTCGACGTCGTGCAGACCGCCGCCCCGGACTTCCCGATGACCGAGCTGTTGCCGTGGATCTCGATGTTCGCGGTGGCCAACACGGCCCTGATCAACATGATGATGGCCAGCCGGCTGCTGTACGGCATGGCCAAGCAGGGGGTCCTGCCCAAGTTCCTGGCCTACGTCCATCCCGGACGCCGTACCCCGTTCGCCGCGATCGTGTTCACCACCGTCATCGCGCTGTGCCTACTGGTCTACGTCAGCGCCGACCCGAAGGGTTCCATCGTCGGACTGCTCGGCGGCACCACCGCACTGCTGCTGCTCGCGGTGTTCACCGTCGTCAACGTCTCGGTCCTGGTGCTGCGCAAGGACAAGGTGGGACACAAGCACTTCCGCACCTACACGCCGATCGCGGTCCTGGGTGCGGTCACGTGCGGGTACCTGACGTTGCCGATCACCGGGCGCGATCCCGAGCAGTACGTCATCGCCGGCTGGCTGCTCCTCCTCGGCGTCGTCCTATGGGCCCTCACCTACTGGTGGCACAAGCGCACGGGAGCGCACGCAGCGCACTACGACGACATCCCGCCCCACGAAATCCCCTGACGCACAAGAAATCCGTATGACGTTGTGCCCGGTTGCCGGGCACAACGTCATACGGATGTCAGACGCAGAGACTACTTGCGGAGGTCCTTGCGCAGGATCTTGCCCGAGGCCGACTTGGGGATCGTCTCGATGAACTCGACGGCCCGGACCTTCTTGTGCGGGGCAACCTTCGACGCGACGAACTCGATGACCTCGTCGGCGGTGATCTCCGCATCGGGCTGGCGGACCACGAACGCCTTCGGGATCTCCTCGCCCGATTCCGCCTCGATCACGCCGATGACCGCGGCGTCGGCGATCTTGTCGTTGGTGAGCAGCAGCGCCTCGAGCTCGGCGGGCGGCACCTGGTAGCCCTTGTACTTGATGAGCTCCTTGAGCCGGTCGACGATGTAGACGCAGCCGGTCGGATCGACCTGCGCCATGTCGCCGGTGTGCAGGTAGCCGTCGGCGTCGATGGTGTCGGCGGTCGCCTGATCGTTGTTGAGGTAGCCCAGCATCACGTTCGGCCCCTTGACCCACAGCTCGCCCGGCTCGGACAGTCCCTCGCTCGGCAGCTCGATCTCCGCCCCCGATGCGGGGTCGACGATCTTGTTCTCGGAGTTCGGCACCGCCCACCCGGTCGAGGACAGCGGGGGGTCCTGCTGACCCAGCAGGCCGGGTGTGTCGGCCGGGATGATGTGACTCACCGGCGACAGCTCACTCATGCCGTAGCCCTGCAGCATGTGCAGGTCGAGACGTTTGGCGACGGCCTGGCCCAGCTCGTCGTCCAGCGGCGCCGCGCCCGACATCATCGTGTGCAGCGAGGACAGGTCGTAGTTGTCGATGATCGGGTGCTTGGCGAGTGCCACGGCCACCGGCGGTGCGATGTAGGCCATGGTGACCTTGTGGTTCTGGATGTTCTCGAGGAACTCGACGAGGTCGAACCGCGGCATCACGACCAGCGACGCCCGGTTGTACAGCGCCGCGTTCAGCAGCACCGTCATGCCGTAGATGTGGAAGAACGGCAGCACCGCGATCACCACATCGTCGGCGCCCATGCCCTGCAACGGTCGGATCTGCGCGACATTGGCGACCAGATTGCGATGCGAGAGCGCGACGCCCTTCGGATTCCCGGTCGTGCCCGATGAATACGGCAGGACCGCGACGTGCGTGGCCGGATCGAACGACACCTCCGGTGCGGCCAGTCCGGCGCCCAGGAGGTCCGCCGCGTTCGGGTGTCCGGAGGCGTCCTGGCCCTCGCCGTCGAGGACGATCAGGTCGGCATCCGCCAGCCCGACCTCGTCGGCGGCGGCCTTGGCCTGCTCCAGCATCGGCGAGATGGTCACCAGCATCTTGGCGCCGGAATCCCGCAGCTGCTTGGCGATCTCGGGTCCGGTGAAGAGTGCGTTGATCGTCGTCGCGGTGCCGCCGGCCCGCAGAATCCCGTGGAACACCGTCGCGAACGCCGGGATGTTGGGCGACAGGATGCCCACCACGTCGCCGACGCCGACACCCCGCGACGCCAACGCGCCCGCCGCCGCCTCGACCTGCGAGATCAGCTGCGCATAGGTGGTCGTCGCCCCCGACTTCGGGTCCACCAGCGCGGTACGGGCGAGGTCCTCCTCGGCCACCGCGCCGAACAGGAACTCGAACACACTCACGTCCGGGATCTCGACGTCGGGGAACGGACTCGTGAAGCTCATGACACCTCCATTGGGGAATTTCTCGACCGCATCGTATCAACGCACGTTGACACGGTGTGACGTGGACCTCTCTCGAGAGAGTCTACGATTCGTCCGATTCGGCGGTCGACGGATCCTCGGTGACGCTCTGCGCACCGTCGACGACCGACTCACCCGGTACGTAGCGACCTTCGAGCGGCTTCCCCGCCTCCGGCAGGGACTCCTTGTCGATGAGGTGCTCGAAGGCGAGCAGGTTGCGCAGCGATTCGCCGCGCGACACCCGCCACGCCCACTCCCGCTGGATCGAGGTCAGGAACCCGAGTTCGAGCAGGGTGTTGAAATCCCCGTCCGCGGCCTCGAGGACCTGCCCCAGGATCCGGTCGACCTCGCCGGAACTCAACCCGTCGGCGGAGATCCGGCCCACGAGGTAGATGTCACCGGTGTTGTCGATGGTGTAGGCGACGCCATACAGCCGGCGGTTGCGCTTCAACAGGTACTTGTACACGCCGGCGTGGTTCTCATCGGGCCGGCGGCACACGAAGGCCTCCACCCGGACGCCGTGCTCGCTCGCCGTCAGCAGCACGGTGGTCTTGAGTTTGCGTTCGCCGGGCAGCTCGACGACCACGTGATCGACGTCGGCCCCGCCGCCGCTCTTGCGCGCGAAGGCGATCTCGTTCTCGCCCAGCGTCTTCTCCAGCAGGTCGACGACCTCGTTGCGACTCACGGCATCCTCTCGTCGGTGGTATCGGGAACCCCTTGCGCAGCGGGCGATTTCGGCGCAGCGTCAGACGGTGACCCGGTTGCGCCGACGACCCCAGCGGCGTCGGAGGCGCGCCGAGGCCGCGGCCGTAGCGGACACCTCGGGCGATGCCGGGCGCTGGTGCGCGGCGAACGACCGCATCGCCCGGCCGTAACTCTCGAGAAGCTGATCGACCGTGTGTTCCCAGGAGAACTGCTCGGCGTGGGCGCGGGCGTGCTGTCCGAGCTCGACGAGTCGATCGGGTTGCGCGAGAAGCTTTTCCAGCGCATTCGTCCAGTCCCCGACCCGATGCCCGTTGACCAGCACTCCCGTCCGGCCGTCGTCGACCGCCACCCCGAGGCCACCCACATTCGCGGCGATGACGGGCGTCCCGCAGGCCTGCGCCTCGATCGCGACCAGTCCGAAACTCTCCGAATGACTGGGCACGGCAACCACATCCGACGCCCGGTAGACCTGCACCAGACGGTTCGCCGGCTGGGGCGGCAGGAAGGTGACCGAATCGGCGATCCCGAGTTCGGCGACCTGATCCATCAGCGCGGTGGGCCGTTGCAGCCCCGACCCCGACGGCCCGCCGACGATGAGCACCCGCAGCCTCCGCCCGGTCGCGGCGGACTCACCGATGAGCGGCGCGACCGCGGCGACGAGGAGGTCGGGGGCCTTCAGCGGTTGGATGCGCCCGACGAACGTCACGATCATCTCGTCGGGGTCGAGGCCGAGCTCCGCGCGGGCGGCCGCGGCGGAACCCGGTGTGTAACAGTCGAGATCGGCACCAGGGGTCACCACGTCGATACGGTCGGCGGCGGCACCGTACATCGCGAGCAATTCGGTCGCCTCGGTCTGGGTGTTCGCGACCAGGCGATCGGCCTCCCCGACCACCTGCTGCTCCCCGATGACCCGCAGCTGCGGCTCGGCGGTGTCGCCCTCGGCCAGCGATGCGTTCTTGACCGCGGCCAGGGTGTGCGCGGTGTGCACCAGCGGTACACCCCACCGGTCGCGGGCGAGCCACCCCACCTGGCCGGAGAGCCAGTAGTGCGAGTGGATGACGTCGTAGTGACCGGGCGCCTGCGCGGCCTCGGCACGCAGGACCCCGGCCGTGAACGCACACAGCTGGGCGGGCAGGTCGCGCTTGTCGAGGCCCTCGAACGGGCCGGCGACGACGTTGCGCACCGTCACCCCCGGCGCTGCGGCGACCGACGCCGGGTCGGCCGACGACGTCGCGCGGGTGAAGATCTCGACCTCGACTCCCCGACGGGCCAGCCGCGTCGCGGTCTGCCAGACGTAGACGTTCATCCCGCCGGCGTCGCCGGTGCCCGGTTGCGCCAGCGGCGAGGTGTGCACGGAGATCAGCGCGACACGCCGCGGGGACGGGCTCGAGGTCATGGTCTCCACCATAGAGAAACGCCGTGTCGGGCGAGGAGTCCCCCGGCCTGCGGACACCCTGCATGCCCGTCGCCGCGATCACCTAGACTGCTTTCGGTAACGATTGTCATTTGCGTGAAGGTTGTCGATGAAGAAATCCCTGCTGGCCACGGCCGGTGTGCTGTCCGCCGCCGCCCTGGTGTTGTCCGCCTGCTCCAGCGACTCCGGCGGGACCGACGGCCCCCCGACCGTGGTCGCGTCCACGAACGTCTGGGGCTCGGTGGCGGCCGCGGTCGCCGGCGACAACGCCGAGGTGACCGCGCTGTACACCAACGCCGACGGTGATCCGCACGAGTTCGAGCCCTCGGCAGCGGACACCGCGACGATCGCTGATGCCGACATCCTTGTCTTCAACGGCGGCCACTACGACTCCTACATGGAGGAGGCGGCGGCCAACTCGGACGCGACGGCGGTCGACGCCTACGCCCTGCTCGGCAGCGACAAGCATGCCGACGAGGCCGGTGGCGAGCACGCCGACCACGGCGACGAGCACGCGTCCGGCGATCACTCCGACGGGGCCCACGACCACGCGCACGGCGACCAGAACGAGCACGTCTTCTACGACCTCCCCGTCGTCGCCCAGGTGGCCGACAGGGTCGCCGACGCGCTGGCCGAGAAGGACCCGGGCAACGCGGAGACCTACCGCGCCAACGCCGAGACCTTCACCACCGGCATCGACGGTCTGCGCGCGAAGCTCACCACCATCCGGGAACAGCACGCCGACACCGAGGTCGCCCAGACCGAGCCGCTCGCGGGCTACATGCTGACCGAGGCCGGGCTCGTCGACATCGCGCCGGCCGGTTTCACCCAGGCCGTCGAGGAGGGCCAGTCACCCGCGGCCGCCGACCGTGCGGCACTGCAGGACATCCTGGCCGACCGTCGGGCGAAGGTGCTGATCTACAACACCCAGGCCGTGGACCCGGTGACACAGGCCATGCTCGACGTCGCGCGCTCCGCGGGCGTCCCGGTCGTGGAGTTCACCGAGACCCTGCCCGACGGCGTCACCGACTACGTCGTGTGGCAGGGCGCCCAGATCGACGACCTGACCGCGGCGCTGGGTTCCGGCCCCAATTGACCGGGGCAGGCGACTCGACCGGGACAGGCAGGGGCAGGCCGGTCGTGGAGTTCACCGGCGCCCGGCTCGCGTTCGGCGACCGGGTTCTCTGGGACGACCTCGACCTGACGATCGAACCCGGTGAGTTCGTCGCGGTCCTCGGGCCCAACGGCTCCGGCAAGACGTCGTTCCTGCGGGTCCTGTTGCACCAGTACGCGCTCGACCGCGGCACCGTGACCACCACCGATGCGGTGGGCTACATCCCCCAGCAGCACGCCGAGGACGACGCCGACCCGATGGCCATCCGCGGCCGGGACCTCGTCGGGTTCGGTGTCGACGGCGGCCGCTGGGGTGTCGGACTCCGGGGCCGGGCACGACGCCGCGCACTCGTCGACACCGCGCTCGGTTCGGTGGATGCCCTGCCGTACGCCGACGCCCCGCTGGGCGTCCTGTCCGGCGGCGAGCAGCAACGGCTACGCGTTGCCCAGGCGGTGGTGAGCGATCCCGCGCTGCTGCTCTGCGACGAGCCGCTCGCCAGTCTCGATCCGACCAACCAGCAGGTGGTCGTGGACCTCATCGATCGCCGGCGCCGGGACGCCGGGACGGCCGTCGTGTTCGTGACCCACGAGATCAACCCGATCCTGCCCTTTGTCGACCGGGTCCTGTACCTCGTCGACGGCCGGTTCCGCATCGGCGAGCCGCATGAGGTGATGACGACGGAGACGCTGAGCGAGCTGTACGGCAGCGATGTCGAGGTGCTGCGCGTCAACGGCCGTCTTGTCGTGATCGGCGGCGAGGACGCCCACCACTGCGCCGCCGACAGCGAACCGGGTGTCGCGAGGCGAGGCGGTCCGGCGTGAGCGTCACCCACCTCTCCGTCGACCGCTCGCTGAGCGACCTCTGGGATTTCTCCACCACCATCGACCTGCTGGGTTACGACTTCATGCAGCAGGCACTGCTCGCGATGGTGCTGCTCGGCCTCCTGGGCGGCCTGCTGGGCCCGCTCATCGTCGCCCGGCAGATGTCCTTCGCGGTGCACGGCGCCAGCGAACTGTCGGTGACCGGTGCCGCGGCGGCCCTGCTGATCGGGTTCAGCGTGAACCTCGGCGGCGTCATCGGCGCGGTCATCGCCGCGGCGGTCTTCGGCTTCCTCGGGAACAAGGCGCGGGAGCGCGACTCGGTGATCGGCGTCGTGATGGCGTTCGGCCTCGGCATCGGCGTCCTGTTCCTGGCCTTGTACGGCCGGATCGGGACCGGCTTCGCGTTGCTGACCGGTCAGGTCGTGAGCGTCGGCATCAACGGCCTGGTCGCGATCGCCATCACCACGGGCATCGTCGTCGTCGTGCTGGCCGTCATCTACCGGCCACTGCTGTTCGCCTCCACCGATCCCCGGGTCGCGCAGGCGCGGGGGGTACCCATCCGCACCCTGTCGGTGGTGTTCGCGATCATCATGGGCCTGGCGGCCGCGCAGGGCGTGCAGATCATCGGCGCGCTGCTGGTGATGTCGCTGATGATCACCCCGGGCGCCGCCGCCGCCCGCGTCACGTCGAATCCGACGCGCACGCTGGTGTTGTCGGTCGTGTTCGCCGAGGTCGCGGCGGTCGGCGGGCTGCTGATGTCGCTCGCTCCCAAGCTGCCCGTGTCGGTCTTCGTCACGATCATCTCGTTCGCGATCTACGTCGTGTGCCGGATCATCGGCAACCGCCGCGTGCATCGCACGCGCTGATCCGACAGAACACAACCACTGCCGGGCCGCCTCGCTCGCACCGCAGTACCTTTCATTCCTCGGCGAAGCCGGGGTTGCAGCCGGCGCCGACCATGTCCTCCTCGGCGACGACCGGCCGGCCGGGTTCAAGGTTCCAGCTGGGCTTCTCGGGTTCGACGATGCGGGCGAACCGCCAGTGGCAATCGAACTGGGCCTGCATTCCGGGGGTGTCGGCGGTGGGGTCGAGAGCGACGACCTCCGCCCACGCGGCGGCCATCGCGCCGGGGTCGGTGGTGTAGCGCCCGGAATTCGTGGGGAACACCGAGAGGCTCGGACCGACCGCGGTGTCGGTCCACTCGGTCCGCTCGATGTACGGCGGGCGGTAGGCGATCGTCGGCGCGCTCTCGGTGGGCGAGTACGGGCCCGATGAATACGGGGTGGGCGACGGGCTCGTCGTGCTCGAGGCGGTCGTGCTCGGACCCGGTGCTCCGGGGTCGACCGCGTCTGTCCCGCACGCGGACAGGACCGCGGCGACGGCCAGCGCACCGGCCGCGGCGCGCCACCGCCGCCGCCCTCCGTCGGCCACTCCCGCACCCGCCCTGCGCAACCCCGTCGACATACCGACACCCTAGGTGACGGGTAGCCTGCACCTTGTGGTCCGCCGGCGCACGCACAAGCGGGCGGTCGGGTTGTTCGTCACCGCGATCGCCGTCGTCGTGCTGTGCCTCGCGGGGTGTGCGCGCACCCCCGATCCGGGACCTCCCCAGATCACCCAGTCGCATCGGGCCTCGACCACTCCCACCGGCCTGGTACTCGACGGAAAACCCTGGTGGCCCGCGGGTTTCAATGCGTATCAGCTCAGCACCGACTGGTCGGTCAACCGCGGCTGCGGCGCCCAGGTCGACGCCGACGGGTACTTCGACAGACTCCCGCCCCGCGCGCTGACCCGATTCAACCTGTACTCGGTCTTCGCCGTCGACAAGCGCAGCGGGCTCATCGATTTCGGGCCGATCGACCGGGTCTTCCAGGCCGCGGCCCGGCATCACCAGATGGTCCTGCCGGTCCTCACCGGAGGCTCGGGCGACTGTGAGGACGAGCGGTTCAAGGAACGCGACTTCTATGTCGACGGTTGGCAGAGCCAGGAGATCGTCGGCGGGCTGACGTACGCGGAGTGGGTCGAGATCGCGGTGACCCGCTGGCACGACGAGCCGTCGATCGCCGGCTGGGAACTCGTCGGGGAGCCCGAGGCGAGCGAATGCGGTCCGGCCTCGTGCAACTGGGAGGCGCGAACGTGTCCCGACGATGCCACGGCCGTGTTGCGCGCGTTCTTCGACCGCGCCGGCGCCCACCTCCGGGCCTACGACGCCGACCGTCCGATCTTCTCGGGAGTGGTCGGCGGCGACCAGTGCGGCCTCGCGGGCGCGGGTTATGCCGAGGTCCTGGGCTCGGCCGGCGTGGACGTGCTCGACTTCCACGACTACCGCTCCGATGTCGATCCCGAATCGGGGCCCGCGGGCAGCAATCTGCGCGCACGACTGGCGCAGGCTCGCGAGCTCGGAAAACCGCTCGTGGTCAACGAGATCGGGATACACGCCGGCTCATGTGTCTCGATCGCGAACCGGGCCGAACAGTTCGAGACCATCATCGCGCGCCACCGCGACGCCGGGGTCGCCGGCGCGCTGCTGTGGTCCTTCGTGCCGGACCCGCGCGGCGCGCAGTGCTCGTACGACATCGGGTTGCATGACCCGGCCTGGAATGTGGTGCGCGAGAACGCCTCCTGATCGCGTGCGACGGCCCGCTCGGGCTCACACCAGCTGATACAGCCGCCAGTCCGGCAGATCCGCGCCCTGGTTGCGCGCCTCGAGGACGAGAACCCCGATCTGGGCGCCGTTCTCGTAGATGGTCGGATACCGCTGGTTGACCGCGTCGGAGAGTCCCCGACCTTCCGGTGGGACGGTGAGGAAGTAGCGCACACCGCCGCCGACCGGGTCGTTGAGCAGCTGCGCGAAGTCGCGATCCGACGGGATGACGAACTGGCGCGGCCGCTCGGACTGGACCACCACCGCGAAGCCGTACACGGTGTCGCACAACACCGCGCCGTCGGGCAGGTCCAGACCGTCGAGATACTGCGCCAGCGCCCGCTCGGTGGAGAACGACCGCACGATGCGCTGCTCGCCGAGGTACTTCTGGTCCACCGAGTCCGGGCGCGGATCGACCACCGATCCGAGCGCGAACTCCTGGGGCGCGTACTTGGGTGACGTCATCCCGGCGGCGGTGACCGGGATCGCGGTGGCGACCACGACGATCACGATCGTCGCGGCGATCTTGTTACTCCAACGCGAGGCATAGGGGCGGGGCGGCAGAATGTCCGAATGCCTGCCCTCGCGACGCATCGGAACCTGCTGCCGTAGGGGCACAGACAACAGGGCGATGACCGCGGCGAGCAGGACCACGGTCATGTAGAACCGAAGAAAGCCGAACGTGGAACCGCGTGAGTAACCGAAGACCTGAAACGCCAGCACGGCCACGATCAGCAGTGCGGGCAACATCGCCGCAAGCCGATGACGTCGGGCACGGACCCCGATGACTCCGAGAATGAGTATCGGAAGCAGTGGCGCGAGGATGAAGATCTCGGTGAGGGAGAACCCGATCGCATCCCCGGTCGTCGACGACCCGCTACCGCCGGACTGCGCGATGATCGCGGCGTTGCCGTACTCAGAGGTGAACTGCGCGAACGCGTCACCCGTGATGAGCCAGCCCGCCGCCGCCCAGGCGAGGAAGGCCAGTGCGCTGGGCGCCACCACCAGGGTGACGTCGAGGAGCGTGCGCGACACCCGTTTTCGGCGGTCGCGACGTGTGTAGGTCACCCAGCCGACCACGAAGGCCGCGGCCAATGCGGCGGCACCGCCGTCGTAGCGGGTGAGATAGGACAGGCCGAGCGCGATCCCGGCCACCACGAGCTCGTGGACGTCGTCTGAGGAGACCCACCGGATCAGACGACGGGTGGCCCAGGCCAAGAAGAAGAGGTACGGCGCCTCGCTCATCCCGTTCGCGGCATAGAGGACGATCATCGGATTGATCGCGTAGAAGATCGTGAAAGTGCCTGCCACGAGCGGACGCAGGCCCTGGTCGCGCGCGATCCCCGACGCCTGCACCACCGATCCGGCCATGAACGCCGACGACATGATCACCGCCGAGAGCGCCTGCGTCGTCATCTCCGGGATCCACGGGGTGAGCGCGGTCAGCGGCAGCTGGACGATGGCGGTCAGCGGGGTGAAGATGAATCCGATCGCCGCGAGATGCGGTGTCCGACTGAACAGCACGCTCTGTGCCGACTGCACCCTCGACAGCGCGTCGCCGAAGAACAGCTGCACCTCGCTGACGAGGTAGACCCCGATGACGAGGTACGGGATCCACGTCGCGAGGAAGATCAGCACCGAGGCCGGGACACGGCGGGTCACGTCGGCTCCTGCCCGTCGGGATCGGTGTCCGGCGAACTGCTCGTCGACAGACCGTGAAAGGTCTTCTCCCAGTACGACGGATTGACCAGGATCTGCCACATGCCCTTGATGGCGGCGACACTCATCATCAGCCAGTACAGCGGGATGAGAAGGGCCAAACCGAGCAGTTCGCTGCGATCGTCCTCGCGGATCGCGACGAGGTTCATGTACAGCGCTGCCCCGTTGCCCAGCAGCAGCGAGATCAGCGACAGGTAGTAGATGGGTCCGGGGAACAGCTCGGCGACGACCGGTGGCTGCCCGCCGATCCACAGCGCCAGGATCAGCCAGAACACCATGTTCAGGCAGGCGATCACCGGGGTCCCGGCGATCAGCAGCGTGAAGCGCACGAACGCGACGGGCCCGAGGATGTGCCAGAGCTTGACCGGGTGCCGCATGTGGACGAGCCACGTTTGCATATAGCCCTTGTACCAACGGGAACGCTGGCGGACCCAGTTGATGGCATCGACATTGGCCTCTTCCATCGTGACCGAGTCGAGCACCAGGGTGCGGTATCCGTGGTCGGCGATGCGGACCCCGAGGTCGGCGTCCTCGGTCACGTTGTAGGGGTCCCAAGCGCCGATCGTGTCGAGGACATCGCGCCGGAAGTGATTCGACGTGCCGCCCAACGGGATCGGCGCGCGACTGACCATCATGCCCGGCAGCAGGAAGCCGAACCAGATGCCGTAGTCGGCCGTGAACCACTCGGTCAGCATGTTGTCGCGCACGTTGTGGAAGCTGAGCTTGCCCTGCACGCAGACCACCGAGTCGTCGCCGGAGTTGTTCAGCACGTACACCGCCCGACGCAGCTGCAACGGGTCGGGTTTGTCCTCGGCGTCGAAGATGGTGACGATGTCGCCGGTGGCGAAGTGCATGCCGTAGTTGCAGGCCTTCGGTTTGGTCCGCGGCTGCGCCGGGGGTGTCAGGACGACCGTGACGATCCCGTTCTCCTCCACCCCGCGCGCCGCCTCGATCGTCGGCTCGTCGTCCTCTTCCAGCAGCAGCAGGACCTGGAGCTTGTCCCGTGGGTACTCGATCGTCTCCATCGCGGCCACCAGTTGACCCACCACCTCCGGCTCGCCGTAGGCCGGGACGAACACGGTGTAGGCGGGCAACTCGTCGTCGGGGATGGACCGGGCGTCCTCATCGGAGACGCGGATGGCACCGTTGACCAGTCCCCGCCGGAAGATCACCAGGCGGTCGGCGAGGGTCACCACGTATCCGATCGTGGCGATCGAGACCAGGGTGGCGCAGGTCCCGACCGGTTCGATCACCATCGCGACGGCGATGATGCCGAGCAGCGTGAACCCGATGATCTTCTGAATCCGGCTGAAGGCCACCGAGGCCGACATGTCCTCGTCGGCGTTGCGGAGACGGTTGACGGCGTCTTCGAGGGCCTGCGCCCGGTAGTCCGGGTCGGCGAGCAGTTCGGCCACCGGACGCGTCGGTCTCGTGCTGCGCGCGACCCCCGGCTTGTCGGCGGCTGCGGCGTGCCCGGGGCCGGCCTCGTCGATGCTCATGCACCGGCCCCCCGAGCGGCCCCGAGCTGGGCCCGGATGAGCTCCCCGGCCAAGCCGATGAGCAGGGCCTCGTCCTTGAGTTGCGGGTCGGTGTCCAGCAGGACCGAGTTGCCCCGCAGGAGGATCGTCATCAGCGAGTTCATGTTCGCGAGGATCGTGATGCGCGGCTCCGGGAAGTAGGCCTCGGGCTCGTGGTTGTCGACCGCCCACAGCATGACCTGCTGGGTGCGGTTGCCGTTGTTCCACCGCCAGGACAGCACCGTGTAGGTCAGGTAGCGCTCGTCGTCGACGACACTCCACACCCGACCCCGGACCCCGTTCGACAGGTCCACCTCGATCGGAAGGCTCGTGCGTTCGCTGGACAGGTCGTAGCGGAAGATGTCCGGGTAGACGTCGAGGACGAGTGGCCGCCTGCTGTCGACGCTGTCGACGACCACCCGCCGGGGACGCGCGAACTTGTCGTAGGCGCGGTTGCCGCGGGTCTGCACCAGGACCTGGCGGATCAGCACGGACCCCGGCCCGTAGAGGCGTGACACCCACCCGTAGACACCCAGGGACTCCTGCCGCCAGCCGACCGGGACCACGAGCGGCTCACCGATACCGAGCTGCGGATAGCGATTGCTCTGGTAGTTGCTACCCACCGGCGGGGTGGGGCACAGCGCCAGCAGGACCGCCACGAGCAGCACCACCAGACCCGGCCGGCCCACGAACGGGACTTTCGGCGGACTGATCCGGCCGGCCTCGGGCGGCGACCACTGCCGGCCGCCGCGCCGCCGATAGTCGACCAGCATGTAGGCCGACGTCGCGAGGGCCGCGATCAGGCCCGGATAGGGCACGACGATGTTCCGGGGCGCGCCGAGCGCGTCGAGCACGAACAGCGCGACCAGGCCCACCGCACCGGCCAGCAGCGCCGCGACCAATTTTCGGCGCCAGGTCCGACCCACCGCGATCGCGGTCGCGGCGACGGCCATCAGCACCACCACGAAACCGGCGGCGAGCGACGTCCCACCCATGATCAGCACGACGGCGCGGACCGGCGGCGGGAAGATGAGCACCAACAGCAGCCACACCCACCGGTAGCGGGCGACCGGACGCAGCCCGAAGAGCAGAACCGCGGCGCCGAAGACGAACAACCACAGGGCGAGCAGATCCATGTGGGTGGTGAGGTACGCGCGCGCATAGCGCGGGTTGACCAGATACTTCATCGCCAGCGCGAGGATCAGCACCACGATGCCGACGATGACGTCGGTCTGCCGGTCGTAGATCGGCAGTTCGTCGACGGTGCGCCACGACACCCCGATGACGGCGATCAGCGCGAGGACGACCAGCACCGGGACGTAGAGGATGAGCGTCTGCGCCATCAACTCGTCGACGATCGCGACGATCGTGTTCCAGAACCCCAGGGCCGTGCACCCGATCAGGAACAGCCACCGGGCCGCCACCAGCCACTCCGGGTGATCGACAAAAGCGGGGTGCGGCGTCTCGGGCTTGCGGCGCGTGACGACGCCGACGAGCGTGGCGACCGCACTCGTCGCACCGGCCGACCCCGGATCCGGGGTCGACGGTTCCGGGTTCTGGGCCGTGGTCGTCGCGGGAGCCTCGGGCACGCCGGTCAGCTCTCGGCGGTCCGTTGCCGTCGACGGCGCAGGATGAGGGTCGCCGCGACGGCCGCCACCACGACGATGCCGACCCCGACGACCGCGAACGCCACCCAGGAGGTGTCGCCGGTCGACGACTCCGGCTGCTGCGCGTCGTCATCGACCACGAGGACGGGCTCCTGGCCGGACACCTGCAACAAGGCGTCGCCGTTCAGCGACGGCCAGCGATCGGGATCGGCGGCCAGCCAGTCGAGCAGGGCGTCGAGATCGGCGGCGTCGTTCGTCGAGGTCGCGACAAGCACCGACCGGCCGGCATCACGGGCCACCTGCAGCGAACCGAAGCGCACGGTCGGCGACAGCAGCACCTCGGCGCGCCGGCCGTCGGGATTGAGCACCGAGACCGTGCCGCCGTCGGCGGTCACCGGCAGCGACAGCTCGGGCAATCCCTGGCCGTCCGCGGCGATGACGACCGCGGGGGCCGAGGCCGACATGGCGTCGTCGAGCGGTACGACGTCGACTCCGAGACGCACCGCCGACAGTCGCTGCAGGCCCGACATCAGCGCCACCGCGCGGGCGACGTCGGCGACGTCACCGCGGGTCCAGGCCAACGAGTTCCGCGGCATCAACGCCTGCGGCAACGATGCGAACCCGGATGGTGTCGGCGGGTCGGCGACCTCGGATCGCACCTCCCCGGACGAGTCCAGGCTCAGCGAACTGCGCACTCCCGCGCCACACTGCTCGCCGACGTCGCCGTGGTTGTAGGTGACGGTGACCTCGGTGAAACGCGTCAGCAGATCGGCGGGGATGTCGACCCAGGAGTTGTAGCTGCCGGAGGAGTCGGCGGGCCAGGAGGCGATGACCCGGTCCCCGACGGACACCGCGATCTGGCCGCCCATCGGGGTGTAGGTGCCCTTCAGCTGCATTCGCACGTTCTGAGACGGCCGTCCCAGGCGCGTCTGGTCGACCCCGAACGAGATGGTCGGCCAGCCGGTCGCCGAGACGCGCTGATCCCCCACGCCCAGTTCGGCGAGCGTGGTGACCTCCGGCGCGAGTTGCGGTGCGGCAAAAGGCGGTCCGGCCACGGCCGCGGAGCTGACGGCGATCGACGAGAGATCAGAGGTGAGGAACTCGACCTGGGTCTCCAGGTCGTCCTCGCTGCCGCCTATCCGCAACACCGGCCAGCCTGCACCCGGCCCCAGGCTGAGTCCGTCGGGCAGAGCCGAGTTGATGACGATCTGCCGTTCGAGCGATTCGATCTCCTCGTCGGGTGCGGCATCGCCGCGCGGCAGCGAGTCCGTCTCGATCTCCACTGTCGCCGCACCGTAATTCGCGATCACGGCGGTCGCGAGCGACACGGCCGCAGCGCCCTCGGCGGGCCGCACGTCGTCGGGGACGAAGATGGTCAGCTTGCGCAGGACCGGCGGCAGGAACTCGGCGACGCTGTTCGGCGCGGCTTCCCGGCCACCGTATGTGACGGTCGCATTCTGGATGCGCAACCCCGAATCGGGGTCGAACAGACACGATCCGGCCGTGCGCAGATAGGTCCGCAGGACGATGTCGGCGGCGTTGCGTTCGACCCGCACGCCGCGTAGCGACAGCGAGATCGGCGAATTCACAGCCGGATTGATCGGCGTCCGCGAGATCAGCCGGCCTTCCTGCAGGACGTCGATGTTGCCGCCGGTGACGAAAGCGGGATACTGCGTGACGCCGCGCAATTCGGTGGGGGCGAGATCCGGCGGTACCGCGAGGGACAGACTCACCTCGCCCTGCTGTCCCGGGAACGCGATGGTCGGCGACGAACCGAGATCGCGAAGGTTCAGCGGCGCAGGCGGATCCCCCGGCGCCGCCTGCGCGGCCGGTGTCGACGGCGCCCCGATCGAGGCGATGCCGGCCAACAGCAGGCCCACCAGCAACAACGCCGGCCCACGGCTACGTCGACAACGCGACTCGCCGCGGGTTTTCCAGGACACGTGCATTCGTCACCCTTCGAGTGACCCCCGTCCCGACCCTCAAACGCCCCGAAGGAAACCTATCCCACGACACGGCTCGGCACATATTTTCACGCGATCGGACCGGTGGGCCGCCCGGTGCGAGTCATCCGTGCCATCTCGATTCGCCAACGATGCCCCGAACCGGCACCCGACTCTGCGACCATGTCCTGCAGGTCGACACGTCCGGCGAGATTCGAGGGAGCGCGATGCGACAGGTTCACGCCGGCGAACGCGTCGACGGCGGCGTCTACGTGGACATCGCCGACGCGACGATCTGGCACTTCACCGCCGGCGAGTCATACGGCCCGCCGATGGTCCTGCTCCACGGGCTGTTCGCGTCGGCGTCGACGTGGGGAACGCAGATCCCCGCCTTCCTCGACGCCGGTCAGCAGGTGTTCGTACCCGAACGGCCCGGTCACGGTCACAGTCCCGACCTCCCCGGCGAGTTCCACCTCGACCGGATCGTGGCACGCACGATCGTCTATCTCGAGACCGTCGTGCGCCGGCCTGCCAATCTGGTGGGATGGGCCGACGGCGGCACCGTCGCCCTGCTCGTCGCCCGGGACCGCCCGGACCTCGTCCATCGGCTGGTGTTCGTCGGCGGATACCTGAACCGTGCCGGCCGGATGGCCGACGAGTTCATCTCCCGGGTGTCTCGCCGCGACCCGGTGACGATGGACTACCTGCGCATCTACTACGACACCACGTCACCGGACGGGCCCGAGCATTTCGAGACGGTCTTCGACAAGGCGGTCCGGATGCTCGCCGCCGAACCGGAGTGCGAGGTCAGCGAATTCACCGGCGTCGAGGTACCGACGCTGGTGGTGGTCGGCGATCGCGGGCTCGTCCGCCTCGAGCACGCGCTCGAGCTGTCGCGGACGCTGCCGGCGGCCCGGCTGGCCGTGATCCCGGGCACCCACATCCTGCCCGTCGAATCGCCCGAGCTGTTCAACCCGCTCGTCCTGTCGTTCCTGGCCGCCGACCCCCCGTCGGTCTGGGAGTTCGGCTGACCCGCTCCGAAAGAACAACAAACCGCGGCGGGTCTGTGGGGTGCTCCCTCTGCTCCCTGAGGTGCGAGGAGCGTTAGCGACTGCCCCTTTGCTCCCTGAGGTGTGAGGAGCGTCAGCGATTGCCCCTTTGATCCCTGAGGTGTGAGGAGCGTCAGCGATTGCCCCTTTGATCCCTGAGGTGTGAGGAGCGTTAGCGACGAGCCACGAAGGGCCTGGTGAGACGCGTCTCGGAGCCCTTCGTGGCTCGCTGCGCTCGCACCTCAGGGAGCATAGATGTGGACGCTCACTGTTCTTTCGTGGTCCACGACGGCCGCCAGGCCGCAGTTACTGAGGTGCGAGGAGCGTCAGCGACTGCCCCTTTGCTCCCTGAGGTGTGAGGAGCGTAAGCGACGAGCCACGAAGGGCCTGGTGAGACACGTTGCGAAGCCCTTCGTGGCTCGCTTCGCTCGCACCTCAGGGAGCAGAGATGTGGATGCTGAGGGGTGTTCTCTCGTTGTGCACGACGGCCGCCTAGGCCGGCGAATGCACCCGGTACCACGCCTGGCGCCGCAGGGTGTCCGGGTCGGCCTCGACGTGGTCGGGGTCGTCGAGGACGAGGACCTTGCGGTCGGCGGTGGTGTAGGCGGGCCAGCCGAAACCGGGGTCGCCGGTGCGGGCGAACCCGCCCCAGCGGGTCTGGACGTTCTTGGTGACCCGGCCGGTGGCGGGCCAGTCGGCGAGGGCGAGACCGGCACCCATCGGGGCCCGGTAGGCACCGAACACGCTGAACAGCTCGGTGGCGTGCGTGGCCCCGAAGCCCGTGGCCTCGAGCACCTTCGTCTGGTAGTCGTAGCGGTACACGTAGGTCGGGGCGACGGCGCTGTGCCCGTCGGCGAAGGCGCTCATCGGTGCCCAGAAGATCGAGTCGCCGGCCAGCCGGATGCGATCCCGGTCCCCGTCCTCGTAGTGCGAGGCGATCTCGCGCCGGACCTCTTCGTCCTCGACGCGCATCAGGGCGCGTTCGGCGTCGGCCAGGACGTTCCAGAGTTTGGCGAACAGCTTGCCCTCGTCGCGGTTGCTGCCGATCACGAGCGGCACCGGCTGCGTGAGCCCACCCGCGGCGGCGGCGAGCGGTGACCGCGGCAGCAGATCGCCGTCGACGACGGGCGCGAACGGGATCGCACCACCGGCGGTCTTGGTGGCGAATCGCATCAGCCGGTTCCCCGCCGCCAGCAGCAACGCCGGGTTGGGCGAGGTGAGCAGACGCTGGGCGTGGACCGTGTCGACGGGCGGCTCGTCCCGTTCGAAGGAGGTCGCCCGACGCTGCGGGTCGCGCAACAGCCGGACGAACTCGTCCGCGTAGATCTTCGCCGCGTCCTGCTCGACGATCAGCAGTTCCGGGGCGGGACTCTGCGCGATGGCCTGGTGATAGAGACCGGTCGTCGACGGGGCGGACAGCAGCGAGAGCACCGACGACCCGCCGGCGCTCTCGCCGAAGATCGTGACGTTCTCCGCGTCCCCGCCGAACGCCTCGATGTTGTCCTGGACCCACTGCAGGGCCGCGATCTGGTCACGCAGGCCGACGTTGGAGTCGAACGGACGGTCCTCGGTGGCGAACTGACCGAGGTCGAGGAAGCCGAACGGACCGAACCGGTACTGGATGGTGACGACGACGACGTCCTGGGCACGCGCGAGGAAGGCGCCGTCGTAGAGCGGGGTGGCGGCCGTGCCGAGGATGAACGCACCGCCGTGGATGAACACCATCACCGGTCGCGGAGTCGACGACGCGACGTCGGGCGAGTAGACGTTCAGCGTGAGGCAGTCCTCGGCCATCGGCGCGAACTTGCCCGGGGCGATGGCCGTGAACCGCTTCTCCTGGATGGCCGCTTTGGCCACCTTGGTGCAGTCGCGGACGCCGGGCCAGTCGTGGGCGGGCTCCGGTGCACGGAACCGGCGATGGGCCACCGGCGGTGCCGCGAACGGGATGCCTCGCCAGCTGATGGTCCCCTTGCGCAGCCGCTTCCCCCGGGCGCCCTCGACCACGCCGTTACGGGTGGTCACTTTACTGTCGAGTAATGCCATACCCACCACCGTAGACGAAAACGACGACTTCGTCTACCCGCCGCCGCGCACACACCGATCGGGCGGTCCCCGCTGGTCGGCCACCACTACGATGCGCTCATGGGTTCCGGCGCGGCACGCATCGACCTCAACGCCGACCTCGGTGAGGGCATCGGTGACGACGCGGCGATGCTGGGGATCGTCACCAGCGCCAACGTGGCGTGCGGCTTTCACGCCGGCACCCCCGCGCAGTTGCTCGCCACCTGCCGGGCCGCGGTCGACGCCGGGGTCCGGATCGGCGCCCAGGTGTCCTACCCCGATCGCAGCGGCTTCGGGCGCCGGTTCATGGAGATGACGACTCCGGACCTCGTCGCCGACCTGGTGTACCAGATCGGCGCGCTCGACGCCCTCGCCCGATCGGTCGGCGGGGCCGTCACCTACGTCAAACCGCATGGCGCGCTGTACAACACCATCGTCCATCACGAGCAGCAGGCCGAGGCCGTGGTCACCGCGGTCCGCGATGTCGACGCCGGATTGGCGGTCATGGGGCTACCGGGATCGGAGGTGCTGTCACGCGCCCGACGGGCGGGACTCGACACCATCTCCGAGGCGTTCGCCGACCGCGCCTACACCCCGGAGGGCACCCTCGTGCCGCGCGGAACCGACGGCGCGGTGTTGTCGGACAGCGCCGAGATCGCGCGACGGGTGGTCGAACTCGTCACGACGGGCCGGATCGGCGCGATCGACGGAACCCTGATCGACGTCGACGCCGGATCGGTCTGCCTCCATGGCGACACCCCGGGCGCGGTCGGACACGCGCAGGCCGTGCGCGACGCACTCACCGCCGCCGGAATCGTCATCGGCGCGCCACCGGCCTGACCGGCAGGGATGCTGCTAGCGGCGTCGCTGGCGGGCGAACTCGGCGAGGACCACACCGGCGGCGACCGAGGCGTTGAGGCTCTCGACGTCGCCGGCCATCGGGATGGACAGGATCGAGTCGCAGCTCTCGCGGACGAGGCGAGAGAGCCCCTTGCCCTCCGAACCGACCACGATCACGGTGGGGCCGCTGCCGTCGTAGTCGTCGAGGGTGACGTCACCGTCTGCGTCGAGACCGACCAGTTGCGCCCCGGCGTCGGCCCAATCCTTCAGTGTGCGCGTCAGATTGGTGGCGCGGGCGACCGGTAGGCGCGCCGCGGCACCGGCACTGGTCCGCCAGGCGACGGCCGTCACGCTCGCGCTGCGTCGTGCGGGGATGACCACGCCGTGCCCGCCGAAGGCCGCGACCGAGCGGATCACCGCGCCCAGGTTGCGCGGATCGGTGATGTTGTCGAGGGCGACGAGCAGCGGCGGGGTGCCGCTGGCCTTGGCCTCCGCCATCAGGTCGTCCGGGTGGGTGTACTCGAACTCCGGCACCTGCAGCGCGATGCCCTGGTGCATTCCGTTGGTGGACAGGCGATCGAGTTCGGGTTTGCCGACCTCGAGGATGGAGATCGCCGAGTCACCGGCGATCTTCACCGCCTCGGCGACCCGCTCGTCGGGCTCGGAGTTGGTGGCGATGTACAGCGCGGTGGCCGGCACGCCGGCGCGCAGGCATTCCACGACCGGATTGCGGCCGAGGACATACTCGGGGCCTTCGTCCCGGGCCCGCGCCCCGCCGCGGCCGGCCGCCGACTTCGACGCCGCCTTGGCTCGCTTGTGGGCCGGATGATACGGCCGGTCAACCGCTTTCGGTGTCGCGCCACGGGCCTCGAGGCCGCGGCGACGCTGACCACCCGAGCCGACGGTCTGCCCCTTCTTGGTGCCGTCCTTGCGAATCGCGCCTCTGCGCTTGGAGTTCCCTGCCATCACGCCTCACCCTTCAATGCCCATTGCGCACCGTCGGGGGTGTCGGTGACCTCGATACCGGCCTGCGCCAGCCGATCCCGCACCGCGTCCGCGGTCGCCCAGTCCTTGGCGACGCGCGCGTCGGCGCGTCGCTGCAATTCCGCCTGTACCAGCACGTCGAGTGCGGAGGTGGTGGCCGACTCGTCGGCGGCACCCGCCCACCGGTCGTCCAGCGGGTCGACGCCCAGAATCCCCATCATCGCGCGGACCGTGGATGCCGCCGCCAGCGCGGCGGCTCCGTCACCGGACTCCAACGCGGTGTTGCCCTGCCGAACCACGTTGTGCACGACCGCGAGTGCGGCCGGGACGCCGAGGTCGTCGTCGAGCGCGGCGGCGAACTCGGGGTCGACATCCCCGACGACCACCTCGCCCACGCGCGCGCCGACCCGGGCCACGAACGACTCGACGCGCCGATAGCCGGCGGCGGCCTCGGTGAGCGCGCCAGACGAGTACTCCAGCATCGACCGGTAGTGCGCGCTGCCGAGGTAGTAGCGGAGCTCGACCGCCCGGACCCGTTGCAGCATCGCGGGGATCGACACCACGTTGCCCAGCGACTTGCTCATCTTCTCGCCACCCATGGTGACCCAGCCGTTGTGTAACCAGTAGCGCGCGAACGCATCTCCCGCACCGTGTGCCTGCGCGATCTCGTTCTCGTGGTGCGGGAAGATGAGATCCATTCCGCCGCAGTGGATGTCGAACTCAGCGCCGAGCAGCGAGGTGGCCATCGCCGAGCACTCGAGGTGCCAGCCGGGACGGCCGGGGCCCCAGGGCGTCGGCCAGGACGGCTCGTCGGGCTTGGCCGCCTTCCACAGGGTGAAGTCGCGGGGATCGCGTTTGCCGGTCCCCGCGCTCTCGCCCTGATGCACGTCGTCGAGCCGGTGTCCGGACAGCGACCCGTACTCCGGCAGGCTCAGGACGTCGAAGTACACGTTGCCGTCGGCGACGTAGGCGTGCCCGCGGTCGATCAGTCGCTCCATGTATTCGATCATCTGGGTGACGAACCCCGTGGCCCGCGGCTCGGCCGACGGCGGCAGGACCCCCAGCGCGCGGTAGGCGTCGTCGAACGCACGCTCGTGGGTGGCCGCCCATTCCCACCACGGCCGTCCCGCGTCCGCGGCCTTCCGCAGGATCTTGTCGTCGATGTCGGTCACGTTGCGCACGAACAGCACGTCGAGGCCCTGGTGGGTCAGCCAGCGCCGCAGGATGTCGAAGGCGATACCGCTGCGGACGTGCCCGATGTGCGGAACTCCCTGGACCGTCGCCCCGCACAGGTACACCGACGCCTGGCCTGGGTGCAGCGGCACGAAGTCGCGCACCTCTCGGGAGTCGGTGTCATACAGGCGCAGGGTCACGACCGGCAATCCTACCGGACCCTGACCTGGCCACCGACGGCCCGAGCCGCAGGTGCGCGCACCTCACGCACCCTCACCGGGGACGCCGACCGGGCCGGCCGGCTCCGCGGCGACGGCGGCGGCGGTCGCCCTCATCTCCGCGATGGTCGCGGACAGGACTGCGACTGCCCGCTCGGTGGCGGGATGCCGCACGCGGACGTGGATCCCGTCCGCATCGCGCCAGAACCACCATTGCGCGGTGTCGGTCGGTTTGGCACTGGAGACCTGTTCGGCCCGTACCCCCCGATGCGGACCCGGCAGTCGCGTGTAGTCGACGTAGGACATCATGAAGACGTCCGACCGGCGCTGACGGAGCCGGTTGCCGAAGGCGAGGTAGACCGGGGTCAGCCCGATCTCGGCCAGCGGCAGGGCGGCGGCGAGCCGGACCGTGTTGATCTCCGCCGCCCCGAACAGATCGTCGCCGCCGGTGATCCGCAGGGGCGCGTTGCCCACCGACCAGCCCACACAGCCGGGGCCCGCGCCGGTGCCGGTGGGCACCACGGTGGCGAGCTCGTCGGGCCCGCCGAGCGACTTGACGGCCATTGCCGCGCAGGTGAGCACCGCGGGGTACGTCCGCCCGCCGTGTCGGTGGACCGCCGAACTGAATGCCCGCGCCTTATCGCCCGGCAGGAGGGTCTCGACGATCGTGCGCATCTCCACGGATTCGCCCGCCGGGACACCGAGGTCGACGGGGAACTCCGGGACCTGCCAGTCGGTCGCGGCCAGGAATCGTCCCCACTCGCCCAGTCGGGGGTCGTCGGGGGGCACCGCCGCCTCGTCGCCCGCGACCCGACGCAGCGCGTCCAGCCCGGACTCCGCGGGAGCGAGGGCCGCGCCGGCGAGCAGATCGCAGATCTCGGAGGACAGCAGCGCCATCGAGCGCGCGTCGACGTAGCAGTGGTCGAACCCGCAGACGAGGGTCGTGCTCGACGCTCTGCGGACGGCGGCCAGGAAGTGCGGCACCGGCTCGAACGGGTTGCACGTGGCGGTGATCCGTCCGGCCAGTTCGGCCGCGAACTCCGCGGGCCCGAGCCCGGCGTCGGGTTCGTGCGAGTCCTCCTTGACGTCGACGCCGCCGTGCAGCACTCGCTGGTATCCGGTGTCGGTCGCCACGTAGTGGCTGCGCAGGACGTCGTGCCGCGCGATGACGGTGGACACCACCTCGCCAAGGCGCGCGAGCTCGAGCCGCTCGGGGAAGTCGAGCGTGAGCGCGATCCAGCCGGGTTGCCCCTGCGCGATCGAGTCCAGGTGGAATCGCTCGTTCTCCGACACCGGCGCGCTCGACGACGCCGCGCAGCCGCCGGGTAGCGGAAGCCATCGGATCAGTTCCCCCGGCTCGACCTCCCAGGTCTCCGAACTCGAGAGCTTCACCGCTGCGGCCTCCCGCTCGCATAGTCGTCGAGGATGCCGCCGACACGTGCGAGGTGGTCGGCGACCGATGTGCGTGCCACGTCGTTGTCGGGGAGATGACACCGGACGACGAGGCCCGCGGGGGTCCGCGTGAACCACAGGTTGGCGTTGCGCGTGGGGCCGACGCCACTCGAGGTCTGCATCGTCGTCAGGGCCGGGTCGTCGCCGATCGGTAGTCGCGCCAGATCGGTGTAGGACACCATGTACGGGCTGCCGTCCAGGCCCCGGAAGACGCCTTCGGCGGCCAGCAACGCCAGGACCCCGTGTGCGGGCGCCGAACTCGCGCGGCGCGCGGCGCGCACGCTACGTCCGGCCGCGCGCACCACGTCGTCGAAGGGCGTCGGCTCGGCGGGGAGCTCCACTGCGATCGGGGCGAAGTTGCACAGCCAGCCCTGGGTCCACGCGGTCCCGGCGTCGCGGGTGGCGAGCACCGTGGAGACGAAGAACCGCGACTCCCCGGTGATCTCGCGGTGACGCACCGCCAGGGTGGCGTACAGGAGACCGGCGAATCCCTCGCCGGTCCGGTCCAGTCGGGCGTCGCAGCGCGCGAGCGCATCCGGATCGAGCAACCACTGCTCCACCGCGACCGCCGGGGCCGGGGCGTCGTCGGTGAGGCCCAGGTCGAGCGGGCACCGCGGTGCGCGACCGTCGTTGGCCAGCAACACCTCTCGCCACATCGCCACCCGCTCGTCGTCGGGCGGGAGCGCGGCCGCCGCGGACCGTTCGGCGAGCACGGCTTCGCCGAACGCGCCCGGCGCCGGCGGTGTGGGTGTCCTCCCCGCGCAGTGTGCACGGTAGAGCGCGGTGATCTCGGTCAGTGCGAGCACCGACGAATATCCGTCGCCGTGCGCGTGATCCGTGGCCACGAAGAAGGTGAAACCGCCGTCGTCGACGGTCGCCGCCCACCAGGACCCCGGAACCAGTTCCGCGCGAGCCTTTTCCGACGCCCGACGCCCGACCCAGGTGCCGAGATCGGCCCCGGCCACGATGACGGATTCGGTGTCGGCGACCTCGATCACGTACTCCTCGGGCGGCGCCACCCACCGCTGGGGACCGTCCGGTCCGGGGCGGTAGTGCGCGCGCAGTTCTTCGTGCCGACGCACGAAGTCGGTGAGCGCCGCGGCCATCGCGCCCTCGTCGAGGACGGTGTCGAAACGCATGGCGGCGAGCAGGAATCCGGTGTGCACCTCGCCGCGACGCCGCTTGTCGCCCATCGTCGCCAGGTGGTCGGACTGCAGGAACGAGACCCCGCTCCCCCACTGCTGCGCGGCACGGCCCACTCGATCGGCGTCGCGCAGTTCCCACTCGACGGTCCGACCGCCGATCAGGTGGTCGCGCAGCGGGACCACCACCGAGCCCGGCGCACCGAACCGGGGCGTGGCGAAGACGGTCCGCACGGCGCCGGTCATCAGCTGCCGAGTGCGGCCGTCGACCCTCCGGTGTGCGCTCCGGCCGGCACGGATTCGACCGCACGGTAGGTGTACTCGCAGTCACCGTCGGCGACGATCGTCGTCAGGATCTCGCGGAACGTGGAGAGGAAGACCTCGACGGCGGCGGCGTTCTCGTCGGCGGGGAATCGCGCGGACACGTTGAGCCCGGTCGGAATCCGGTTGATCCAGAAGTAGACCTCGTCGGCGTCGCGCGTCGCGCTGCGCAGCACGCGCGCCTGGCGAGGTGTCCAGTCGGCCGCACCCTCGGCATGACGGAGGTCGATGTAGGACACCACGAAGCCGGGCGGCGTCACGTCGCCGCCGATGAGTTCGGCCACCGGCGCGAACGGGGCCGCACCCACGCTCTTGTACTGCGCGGAGGTCGCCGCCACGGCCGTCAGCGCGTCGGTGAACTTCGCCGGCCGGCCGGGCCGGATCGCGACGGGGATGATGCCGACGAACCAGCCGACGGCTTCGCCCCACTCGATGGCGTTACGGGTGTGCACCGGGCCGATGAATCGCAGATCCGCACTGCCCGACAGCGCGGCCGAGGTCATGGACAGCGCGGTGTAGATCCCCGCCGCCATCGACGATCCGGCACCCTTGCACACCGCGTCGAAGCGCTTGGTGTCCGCGGCGTCGAGCAGCCAGTGCGACAAGGTCGCCTGGAACCCGTTGTCCGGCAAGCGTTCCGACACGATGGTGCGCGGCGAACCGGCCGGCACCTCGAACCGCGGGAAACGTGGGACGGGTTCGGGCTGCACGGCGGTCGGGGTGTCGTCGAAGAAGTCCCGCCACTGACTGACCGCGACGTTGTTCGCGTCGATCTGCTCACCGAGTCGACGCTCGGCGTCGCTGAAGTCGAGGTAGCTGCCGAACTGGTTCAGCGCGTGGGGTTCACCGGTCACCTCGGCGGCGTAGAGCGCGGTGAGCTCGCGGATGGCGAACACCTGGGTGTAGGCGTCCATCACGGTGTGGTCGGCCGCGAACACGAGCAGGAATCCGGTGTCGTCACCGGTCGGCTCCACGGTCACGGCGATGCAGTGCGGCCAGCTCAACGGCGTGACCGTGCGATTGAAGTAGTCGGTGACCAGGCCGGAGACCTCGTCGGCAGCCAGGTCCGACCCGAAGTCGCGCTGGCGGACGGTGATCGAATCGGCCGAGATGGTGATCCGGGTCAGGTCGCCCTGCGGATGCTCCGGTTCGTGGACGCGTACCGAGGTCCGAAAGGCCTCGTGCCGGCGATACCACGCGATGATGGTGCGGGAGAGAGCTTCCCGGTCGAGCGGATGCTCGATCCGGAAGGCGGTGCCGATCCACTGGCTGTACCACTCCGACCCCTCGCGGACCGCCCGGCGGGCGTGTTCGAGGTGCATGTAGGACAGCTGTCGGGAGTCCGTCTGCCACTCGGTGGCGTCGACCTGCGGCTCCCAGGCGGTGACGGTGCCGCCGGGCATCGAATAGTCGGTCAGCTCGGTGTATTCCACAACTTCCTCCGTGTTCGCCACGCGTTCGAGCACCTCGGTGGACGTCCTCAACGACACCACCGCAGACCCAGACACCACAGCCGATCGCACCAACGTGGTTAGGACGCCCTTATCAACGGTCAAGACAGTAACCCGGATCCGCCTTGATTGATAGTTTGGCGAGCAAAATGAATGCGAGGCTATGCGGTGGCAAGAGTCGGCCGACAACCTGACTCGAACGTCCGTAGGTCCGACTAACGTGCTCGTATGGCTCTGACCCTTAGTTTTGAGGTCTCCGGAGCGCTTTTCTGCCGTAGCAATGACCGCTGGGCGCGCGGGAGTCGCCCGTTGGTCCCTGACTCGGTGTGAAAGATCTCATCGTCAGAACCCCTACCGAACCGCGGTTTCCCTCTCGTGTCTCCCGGAGAGGCGTCCGGTAGTGTGCGCGTCCTGCGGTGAAGAGTGCGGAGTCCGTACCGGCAATCACCTGACCCGATCAACCAACGGCAAGGCAAGCATGAATTTTGCATCCCTGGTCCGCCCCGACCGCACGTCGGCACCGGAGGTCGTCGACCGCCTGACCGCAGACGACGACCTGTTCGTCCGGATGGACGTCGTCCTCGGCCTCCCCGTCGTGAACCAGACACTCTGGCGGTTCCCGGGCACGGTCGACGTCGACACCATCACCGCACTCGGCCAGAAGTTGCGTTATGGGCGCCTGAGCAGGCTCGTCACCCGACACCGTGGACCCGGCCGCGCGTACTGGCGGTACACCCCGGAGGCGGGCGCGGTCTCGGTGCAGACCGAACCGGTACCGGCCGGCGACGAGGAGGCCTGGGGCCGGGCACAGGCGGACGCCCCGCTCGACTTCGAGAACGGGCCGGCGTGGCGGCTCGTCGTCGCCCGCGCGGCCGCCGACGACTCGGTGCTGGTCTCGCTGATCATCTCCCATGTCATCGCCGACGGCGGCACCGGAGCGGTCGCGGTCATCGAGGCCATCCACGGCCTCGACTACGTGCCCGGCGCCGAACCCGGCCTCGTCTCCGACGTCCGCGATGCGGCGGACCTGCTGTGGACCGCGGGCACGACCGCGGCGCGGATCTGGCGGGCGAGCCGGTCCACCCCGCCGCCCTCCCCCGTGCGGGTGACCGGCCGGCCCACACCCGACACCGACGTCTCGAGCGCCGAGACCGCGCCGAATGTCACGGTCCTGATCCCGCAGGCGGACTACACCGGGGCGGCGAAGTCCCGCGGGGGCACCGACAACAGTCTCTTCGCCGCCCTGATGGTCGGCATCCTCGAGCGCAGCGGCCGCGTGTCGGAAGGGGACGTCGTCCCGGTCTCGCTGCCGGTCTCCTCCCGCACGCTCGACGACCGGCGGGCCAACGCCAGCTCGGGCGCAACGGCTTTCGTGGAGGTCGTCCCCGGGCGCTACGACGACCTCACCGCGGTGCGCACCGCATGCAAGGACGCCTACGGCAGACTCGCCGCGAACTCGGGCGCCGTCGCGCAACGAGCCGTCGTGTTGCAGGCGCTGAGCCCGTCGATCACGCGGCGCCTGGCGTCCAAGGTGACCACACCGCTGTGCCTGGCGTCGAACGTCGGCCAGGCCCCCGACGAGTTCGCGACGCTCGGCACCGGAACCGCTGGTGCACTGTCGATCCGGGCCATCACCGCGACCGGCGACCCGGTGCGGTTGCGCGACCGCAAAGGCGGCGTCAGCGGCTGGCTCGCGATCAACGACGGCCACGTGATGTTCAGCGTCAGTTCCCTCGACCCGGTCCGCATCCCCGACGCCGCGTCCCTGCGGTCCCTCGTCGAAGACGAGCTCGCCGCCTGGGGGATCTCGGGAAAGCCCTGGGGCGCATGAGGTTCGCATTCGCGGTCCACGGCAGCCGGGGTGACATCCAGCCGGCGATCGCGCTCGGCGCCGAGCTCACCCGGCGCGGACACGGGGTACGTCTGGCCGTACCGGCGGATCTGGTCGACATGACCGCCGCGACGGGTCTGCCGACCGAGGTGCTGGCACCGTCGACCGCCGAGCTCCTCACGAGCCCTCTGGTGAAAGAACGCCTCAAATCGAAGAACCCGCGCGTACGTCTGCGTGCACTCGGCGAGGTCGCCGAACACGGGCGCGCGACCTCCGAGCGCGTGATGCGCGAGCTCGCCGACTCCTCGGATCTGCTCGTGACCGGTCCGCTCGCGCAGGACCGCGGCGAGGCGATCGCACAGAGCCGTGGAATCCCGTTCGTGCCGTTGCACTTCTGTCCGCTGCGGCCCAACGCGAGCCTCGACGTCCGCTACCGCCGCTACCCCCGGCCCGTCTCGCGAGCGATGTGGCTGCTCGCCGACCGCACCTATTGGCTGACGGTGCGCGGGGCGGACCGTCGACTCCGCCACGAACTCGACCTACCGGCCGCGAAAGGCCCACTCGGGAGCCGACTCCGGGCGCGGGGCGTGCCGGAGATCCAGGCCTACGACGCCGCGCTCTTCCCCGGTCTCGACGAGGAGTGGGGCGCGCAGCGTCCGCTGGTCGGATTCCTGTTGCCCGACAAAGCGTCCCGGAGTGCGATGGCGACCGGGAACGACGCGACGGCCGCCGCGCTGGACTGGATCGGCGGGGGCGAACCACCCGTCTATGTCGGTTTCGGCAGCATGAAGATCAGCAGCGAGCAGATCACCGCCATCGTGTCCACTCTGCTCGCCCGCGGCCTGCGCGTCATCGGGCACACCGAACACCCGCTGCCACACCACGACCGGCTGCTGCACATCGATGGGCCCGTCGACCACGAGCTCCTGTTGCCGCAGTGCGGCGGTGCCGTTCACCACGGTGGCGCCGGCACCACGGCGGCCGTGGCGCGCGCCGGGATCCCGTCGGTGGTCGCGTGGTTGAGCGCCGATCAGCCGATGTGGGCGGCCGCCCTGCGCAGAGCCGGCGCCGGAGCGGGCAACCGTCTCGCCCGGTTCGGCCCGGACGATCTGGCCCCCCTCACCGATCCCGCGGTGGCGGCGGGCGCGGCCGGTCTCGCCGCGCGTCTCACCCCGCCGGCCGAGGCCACCGGCCGGGCCTGCGACATCCTGCTGAGCTCGGGGAATTAGTCCGCGGCGTCCAGCAGCGCGGTGGCCACCGCGGCGATCCCCTCGCCGCGGCCGGTCATGCCCAGGCCGTCGGTCGTTGTCGCCGACACCGACACCGGGCCGCCCAGCACGTCGGACAGCACCTGCTGCGCCTCCGCACGGCGCGGTCCGATCTTGGGCCGATTGCCCACCACCTGTACGGCCGCGTTCACCACGCGGAGCCCGTCGGCCTCGATGAGAGTCCGTACGTGCGAGAGCATCTGGACTCCCGAGACACCCTCCCACTCCGGGCGACCGGTGCCGAACACGGAACCCACGTCACCCAGACCCGCCGCCGACAGCACCGCATCGCACAGCGCGTGGGCGCCGACGTCGCCGTCGGAGTGGCCTTCACACCCCGGTTCGTCGGGAAAATACAGACCGACCATCCAGCACTCGGCGGACGCGTCGACGCGATGGGCATCGGTACCGATGCCGACCCTCATCGCCCACCGACCATGTCGCGCACGATACGCAGGTCCCAGGGCGTGGTGATCTTCATGGCAAGCGGGTCTCCAGGGACGAGGTGGACATCGATTCCGCATCTCTCGACGAGGCCGGCGTCGTCGGTCGCGATACCGGCGTCATCGGCGTGCGCGCGGATGAGGGCGTCACGGGCGAAACCCTGAGGGGTCTGCACGGCGCGCAACTTCTCGCGGTCGACGGTCCGCGTCACGCGTTCGAGACCGGCCGGGCCGGGCTCGACCTGTTTGAGGGTGTCGACGACGGGAACGGCGGGGACGACCGCCTGATGCCCGGCGCGGATCGCGGCGACGACGTCGGTGAACACCCGCGCGGGGGTGAGTGGTCGCGCGGCGTCGTGCACGAGCAGGATGCCGGCGCCACCGGCGGCGGCGATGCCGGCGCGCACCGAATCCGATCGGTGAGCGCCACCGGCGACGACGCGCACGCCGGTCAGCAACGCCGATGCCCGCTCGACGAGGTCGGCGGGCACCACGACGACCACGGTCGCCCCCAGCGAGGCGGGGATGTTGTCGACGCATCGCTCGATGATCGTCCGTCCACCCACGTCCACGAAGGCCTTGGGCACCGGCTCACCGAGCCGGGTTCCCGACCCGGCGGCCGGGATGATGACACAGACTTCTGCGCCGGAAAGCTCCGGCGTAGGGGTCACGAAGAGTCCTGATCCAGGTGCGACCGGCGGTCAGGAAGCGGCGGCGAGGACCTCGTCCAGCATGCTGGTGGCCTTCTCGTCGTCGGTGTTCTGGGCGAGTGACAACTCGTCGACCAGAACGCGACGGGCTCGGGTCAGCATCCGCTTCTCACCGGCCGACAACCCACGATCCTGTTCGCGACGCCAGAGGTCGCGGACGATCTCGGCGACCTTGATGATGTCGCCCGAGATCAGCTTCTCCTGGTTCGCCTTGAACCGGCGCGCCCAGTTGGTCGGCTCCTCGGTGTGCGGGGCCCGCAGAACCTGGAAGACCTGATCGAGACCTTCCTGCCCGACGACGTCGCGAACGCCCACGTACTCGAGCTTCGTCGAGGGAATCTGAACGGTCATGTCACCGTCGGCAACCTTGAGAACAAGGTATTCGATCTGCTCACCCTTGATGGTCCGGGTCACGATGTCTTCGACCCGGGCAGCACCGTGATGGGGGTAAACGACGGTGTCGCCAACTTTGAAATTCAATGTTCCTTGCCCCTTTCGAGTGAAGCCAGTCTAGCACGGGCGTTCCGAGGCACCCACCCAACGGTGCAGGTCAACGCGGTGAACAGGTTTCATGACAGGCTCTTGCGAGGTCGCGAGGGGTGCGCGGTGAGGGTGGGCTACCCCACCGGAGCTCCCCGTCGGCCTGGCGCGGGGTACGCCCCACCACGGTGTCGACCGGGCTCCCCGGCACCGCCCGCCGACCCCTGGGACGACGTGGGCTCGACCACCCGGCGACCGCTGCGGGGCCGTGGCGCCGGCGACGGCGACAGACCAATCGGGTACCCGGCCGGACTTTTCCGCACCGCGCCCACTACGCTGCGTAGTGCAGGGTTTCGCGCGCTGCATGTCGGCTTCGTTTGACCTGGGAGGATCGGGTGTCAGTGCTATCACTTTCCGCGCGGCGGTCGGCGGTTCGGCCATCTCGCATGGTGACCGCGGTTGCCGCGATCGGCATCGCCGTCGCCCTCGGCACCACCGGCTGCGGTGCGGGTCAGATCTCGCAGACCGCCAATCAGCTGCCCGCGATCAACGGCGCGAACGTCAACTACGACGAACTCGAGCTCCGCGACGTGCAGATCCTCTACCCCGAGAACGACGCATCGACGGTCTTCGGCGACGGCGGACCGTTCGAGCTGGCGTTCGTCATCGCCAACTCCGATCCGCTGGTCTACTACCGCCTCAAGGGGATCAACCCCGAGGAGGGGCAGGTCACCTTCATCGAGGGCGCTGAGGCCGATGACCGCGTCATCCCGCCCAACGGGGCGCTGCGCGGCGGCACCCCGGTCGGCGCCAACCCCGAGTTCGAGAAGCGCCTCAGCGTCGAGCTCGACAACACCGGTGACACGGTCGCGGCGGGTCTGACGACCGAGCTGACGTTCGTGTTCGAGAAGCGCGAGGCCGACGGCCGCTGGGTCGATGCCGGCCAGACCACCGTCGACGCCCCGGTCGACGGCGGCGCCGAGCTCGAGCGCCAGGACGTGGCACGTAACGCCGAGCCGACGTTCTACAACTAGCATCACGGCGACGAGGGCCACGGCGAAGAGGGCTCCGGGGCCGGCACCGGCGAACACGGCGCCGACGGCGAGGGTCACGGCGAAGGCGGCCACTGACCACCGGTCGAACCACTTCCACGAGCGAGGCCCGGCACACGCCGGGCCTCGCTCGTTCTGTCGGCCCCGCCCCCTAGGCTGACCGGGTGGCCAGAACCAAGACGTCCTTCCGCTGCACCGCGTGTGGCCATCAGGTGCCCAAGTGGGTGGGCCGCTGCCCCGAGTGCGGCGAATGGGGCACCATCGGCGAGGTGGCCGGGCCGGCACCGTCGGCGCGCTCGACCGCGGCGGTCGCACCGTCGAGCCCCGCTCTGCGCATCACCGAGGTCGACGCCGAATCGTCCGCCGCGATCCCCACGGGCATCGGCGAGCTCGACCGGGTGCTGGGCCGCGGCGTCGTCCCGGGCTCGGTCATCCTGCTGGCCGGTGAGCCCGGCGTCGGCAAGTCGACGCTGCTGCTCGAAGCCGTCAAACACTGGGCGGCACAGGACCGCACGGCGCTCTACATCACCGGCGAGGAATCTGCCGGGCAGGTCCGCATGCGGGCCGAGCGCACCGGCGCGGTGCACCCGAACGTCTACCTGGCCGCCGAGACCGACCTCGCGACGATCCTCGGCCACGTCGACTCCGTCGCGCCGTCACTCATGATCGTCGACTCGGTCCAGACCCTCGTCGCCTCCGGGGCCGACGGCGTCACCGGCGGCGTGACCCAGATCCGGGCGGTCACGACCGCACTGGTCTCGCTCGCCAAGAACCGCGGGGTCGCGGTCATCCTCGTCGGCCACGTCACCAAGGAGGGCGCGGTCGCCGGGCCGCGGTCGCTGGAGCACCTCGTCGACGTCGTACTCGCGTTCGAGGGTGACCGGCACTCGACGCTACGCATGGTCCGCGGTGTCAAGAACCGGTTCGGGGCGGCCGACGAGGTGGGGTGTTTCGAACAGCGCGACGACGGCATCCATCAGGTCCCGGATCCCTCCGGAATCTTTCTGCATCAACGTGATTCGGATGTGAGCGGCAGCGCGACCCTGGTGACCATGGACGGCAAACGCGCACTGGTGGGCGAGGTCCAGGCGCTGGCGAACGGCACCGAGATGAACATTCCGCGCCGGGCGGTCTCCGGCCTGGACATGAACCGCGTCTCGATGGTGCTCGCGGTACTGCAGGCACGCGGGGGTCTGAAACAGATCGCGAAGAGCGAGGTGTATCTCTCCACGGTGGGCGGCATGCGCGTGACCGAGCCGGCCGCCGATCTCGCGATCGCGCTCGCCGTGTACTCCACGGTGAAGAACCAGCCGATCCCGCAGTCGACGGTGGTCGTCGGCGAGGTCGGGCTCGGCGGTGAGGTCCGTCGTGTCTCGGCCGTCGCGCGCCGACTCGCAGAGGCGAAGCGACTCGGCTTCCGGGAGGCGATCATCCCCGCGGCCACCGACGAGGAACTGCCGACGGGCATCCGGATCCTGCGTGTGGCGAACCTCGGCGACGCCGTCGGTCTCCGCGACGCCGATCCGGTGGACGCGCCCTTCTGACCCGTCCCCCTGGCCGCTGCGCCTAGGGGTACATCCGGCGTTTGTACTCCTCCGCCCGGGCGCTCTTCTCGACATGGGCGGCGAAGTGCTTCCGCACATCGATCGTCACGAAGATCGCGTGTGCGCTGGCCACCGGCTCGTCCGGATTACCGATGTGGGCGACCGCCTCGGTGAAGATCTTGCGGCGCTGTCGGCCCAGCAAGGTGCCGGTGAACTGCAGCGTCGAGCCCACCGGGATGGGCCGGATGTAATCAACCTCGAGATGCACCGTCACCCCGGAGGGCCCGATCAGGAGCGGGATCGTGCCCATCACCTCGTCGAACGCGGTGCTCAGGATGCCGCCGTGGATGACGCCGGGGCCGCCCTCCATCCGGGTCTCGACCTCCATCGACGCGTCGACGGTGAACCCCTCACCCGCATGCACCACCAGATGCAGGCCCTGCGGGGAGTCCGGTCCACAGCCATAGCAGGTCGGGTTGTGCATGCGGACGGGTTCGCCCGGCTTGGCCGCCTTCGGGTGGCGTTCCACCTCGTCCAGGTCGTCGGGCACCACGAAACTGCTGCTCTTCACACCCCGGTACCCTAGTCACCATCAGAACGGCCGATGTCGCTGGCATCCGGCCTTGCGCGGGTGGGCGCCGTCCCCGCGGGGACGGACGGGTCACTGGAGGGAAGTCATGGTTGCCGAGGTGGTCAGATCCGAGCTGACGCGCGACACGGTGGCGCGCGTCGCGCCCGGCACGCCGCTTCGTGACGGCCTCGAACGCATCCTGCGAGGCGGCACCGGCGCCCTCATCGTGCTGGGGCACGACTCCGACGTCGAGAAGATCTGCGACGGCGGTTTCCACCTCGACGTGGAGTTCGCGCCGACGCGACTGCGCGAGCTCGCCAAGATGGACGGCGCAGTCGTGCTCTCCACCGACGGCAAGCGCATCGTGCGGGCCAACGTCCAGCTGGTCCCCGATCCCTCCATCCCGACCGAGGAGTCGGGCACCCGTCACCGCGCGGCGGAGCGGACCGCCATCCAGACCGGGCATCCGGTGATCTCGGTGAGCGCGTCGATGTCGATCGTGAGCGTCTACGTCGACGGCGCCCGCCGGGTCGTCGAGAGCCCGGACCCGATCCTGTCCCGCGCCAACGTCGCGCTGGCCACCCTCGAGCGGTACAAGGCCCGGCTCGA
The DNA here is from genome assembly GCF_005502615.1 of Gordonia sp. ALPHA1B1. Classification (NCBI taxonomy): domain Bacteria; kingdom Bacillati; phylum Actinomycetota; class Actinomycetes; order Mycobacteriales; family Gordoniaceae; genus Gordonia; species Gordonia sp. ALPHA1B1. The sequence continues at coordinate 118,929 of NZ_SCOC01000013.1, forward strand.
CGAGGTGATCTCGGCGCTGTCGCGCGCGGAGATCGAGGACTACGTGCTGCTGCGCGACGCGATGTCGACCGCCCAGCGCATGGAGATGGTCCGTCGTGTGTCGGCCGAGATCGAGGAGTACGTCCTCGAACTCGGTGTGAACGGCCGGCAGGTCAGCCTGCAGCTCGAGGAGCTGATCAGCGACAACGACACCATGCGCGAACTGCTCGTCCGCGACTACTACGCCAGCCCCGAGCCGGCGACCGCCGAGGATGTCCGCCAGGCGCTCGAGGTCGTCGAGAACCTCAGCGACGCAGACCTTCTCGACCTCACCCTGCTCGCCGGGGCCTTCGGGTACCCGACGACGATCGAGGCCCAGGACACGGCGATGAGTCCCCGCGGTTACCGTCTGCTCGCCCGGATCTCGCGGCTGCAGTTCGCCCACGTGGACCGGCTCGTGCGCAGCTTTGGGACCCTACAGGCGCTGCTCGCGAGCTCGTCGGCCGATCTGCAGGCGGTCGAGGGTATCGGCAGCATCTGGGCCCGCCACATCCGTGAGGGACTGTCCCGCCTGGCCGAGACCAGCATCGAGCGCTACGACTGATCGCGCGTATTCGGGCGACTGGTACCTCGATCACGGCAACGGCCGCGAGGCCGCTAGTTGGACAGCAGTGCTCGTTCGATCATCTGCGCGTCATCGTTCGCGTCCGCCGACCACGCATACCAGTTGTGTCCGCCGTTCCGATAGTTGAACGAGATCGGCAGTCCGAGACGTGTCGATACGGCCTGGAGGGCCACCGTCGAGAACATAGCGCCAGACTCCAGCGCAACTCCCAGAGCTAGCGCGGTTGCCGCCTGCTGCACGAGCTTCGGACCCGATCCGGGATCAGCAGCCAATCGTTCCTGAAGGACCTGGTTGGCTTCGCGGAGTTCATTGCTGGTCGGAATTCCGTTCCCGGAGGAAACAATCACGGTCTGGCGAGTTCGCGCGACTTCGCCGATACGGGACAGGACGTCGTTCTGTGCCCAGCGGTTACCCGGCGCCTCAGGGTCTCCCCACATCGCGGTGCGTCCGTTCTCGATGTCGGCACGCTCACGCTGGATGGCAGGTATTCCCAACCACCCGAGCGGGTTGTCAGTCGGATAGTAGCCGGAGTAGGAACGGGCCACTTTGAACACCGTTGGATGGTCCAGCGCAAGGACGATCGCCGGACCCGCGGACATCGATACCCCGACGATGCCGTTGCCCGATCTCGGCACATCGAAGTTCCGCTGCAGATACTTCGGCAGTTCGACCCCGATGAACGAGCTCCATTGCGGCGGAATCGACTGACCGGTGGGCGCTTTCTCCCAGTCTGTCATCCACTCACCTGCACCACCGGCCGGAAAGACGAGAGTGTTGACGGAATCGTAGGCAGCGACGGTTTCAGGCTCCGCTGTCCACGTACTGAACTCCGGATTCGACCCCAATCCGTCCAGGAAGTAGATTCCGCGCCCTGCCTGGCGCTCTCGTGTGTCTGCGGCTCGGATCTGGACCGTGGCCTCTCGCCCGAGCGCAGTCGAGTCGAAGGTACATGTCTGTAGGTTCTGAGCGCGCTCGGCCGGCGTTCTCCAGACGCAACCCGCGTCAGCCCTGAGCATCTCCGGGTCGGATGCCACTGCGGGCCCGCTGCCCCACACCAGCGTTGATGATGCGCACGTCACCGCAACGCCCGCGGCAACCACACAGCGACGCATGAACGCCTTGAATCCGACTCGGATGAGAGACCTCCCCGCCAGACGAGACCGAGGTAGGAGATCTCATCATTGATACTCAACGAGTCGGTACTTTACCTAGCGAACGAATAGTTCGCGGTACCCGCCTGGCCGAGACCAGCATCGAGCGCTACGACTAGTCGCCTGGCCCGGCGAACGTGACCGTCGCTCAGGGCTGTTGGGCCGGGGCGACCATGTTGAACGTGATCGGGAACGATTCGCGTTCGCCGATCTTGCCGATGGCGGAGTAGGAGCCGGCGGGCACCTGGGTCCGCGGGCGCTCGCAACCGGGGCTGCTGGTGGTGCCCGACCAGGTGATCGTGTCCTTGACCTGCTGCGCAGGCTTGAGCACCACGTTGTTGACGGTGTTCAGCGGCGAGCAGTCGCGCGCCGACCACAGCGTCCGGGTGCCGTCCAGGGTGCGGACGATGACGTTCTGCACGGCCTTGCCGACGTCGCGGGTGCACTCGGACAGTCCCGCGTTGGTGGTCACGATGGTGAACACCGGGTTCTGTCCGATCGTGTAGGTGGGCTTGTCGGTGTAGAGGACCACCGAGATCGCCTGATCCGGGCACAGGGCCGGCCCGCCGGCCGCTCCGGGAACGCCTGCTGGACTTGCCGATTCGACCGGGGTCGCGGACCCCGCGGGCGGCCCCGCCGGAGCACCCGCCCCGCCGCCGGCGCCGCCCCCCGCATCCGGTTCACCGGAGGCGCCACCCGCCTGCGGTTCCGACGCGGGCGGCGCGGATGTCGTCGACGACGCCGATGAGCTCGACGACACGCTCGCGGTGGCTGCGGTGTTCTGCGGATCCCCGCTTCCCGACGTCATCCACACGATCAGTGCTACGACCAGACCGACCACGACCAGCGCACCACCCGCGGCGACGACGCGGCGTCGCCAGTAGATCTCGGGTGGCAGCGGGCCCTGGGGTTCGATCACGACCACAACGCTAACGGCCGGGTCTTGACTTCTGGTTCATCACGTGCGGCGTGTCGCAGCGGGAAAGCGGTCCCGAGCAGGCAAAGTCTAGAGTTCGCCTTCAGGTCCACCGCATGCGGAGACGAATACGACGTCAGGCAGACTCGGCCACCGCGGTGGGCGCCGGGCGTTCACCGATGTCCCCGTACACGCCCTGGACGTTCACCTGACCCTCGCTGAGCTGGTAGGTCAGGCCGACGATCGCCAGGCGGCCGGTACTGATCCGGTCGGCGATGATCCGGCTGCGCTGCATGAGCAGCTGCCCGGTCTCCACCACATGGCGGGCCTCGAACTCGTCGACTCGTGTCAGGCCCTCGCTACGGCCGGCGAGGATGCTGGGGGTGACCCGTTCCACGACGTCGCGGATGTAACCGCCGGGGATCTGGTTGTCGTCGAGCGCGTCGAGGGTGGCCTTCACCGCCCCGCAGCTGTCGTGTCCGAGGATCACGATGAGCGGCACCTGCAACACCTCGACGGCGTACTCGAGCGAACCGAGGACCGCCGAGTCGATGACCTGACCGGCCGTGCGGACGACGAACATGTCGCCGAGACCCTGGTCGAAGATGATCTCGGCCGCCAGCCGCGAGTCGGCGCAACCGAAGAGCGCGACGTGCGGGTGCTGGCCCCCGGCGAGTCGCGCCCGGTCCTCGATACCCTGGCTGGGATGCTGAGATTCACCTGTCACAAATCGGTTGTTGCCGTCGCGCAGGATGCGCCAGGCCTGCCGTGGTGTCGTTGCGGTCATGCCCAATAGTGTGCCATCGGGCCATCTGCTCGGTTGGTTCGATATGCATGAACGGGATCTTCCGTGGCGTGACCCGTCGTGTAGCGGCTGGCAGATCCTCATCAGCGAGATCATGTTGCAGCAGACGCCGGTGTCCCGGGTGGTCGAACCCTGGCGGGAGTGGGTCCGGCGATGGCCGGTCCCCTCGGCGATGGCGGTCGAACCGGCCGGGGAGGTCCTGCGGGCGTGGGGCAAGCTCGGCTACCCCCGACGCGCGCTCCGCCTTCACGAGTGCGCCAAGGTGCTGGCCGCCGACCACGGCGATCGGGTTCCCGAGGATGTCGAGACCATGCTGGGACTGCCCGGTATCGGGGACTACACCGCACGGGCGGTCGCCTGCTTCGCCTATGGACAGGCCGTGCCGGTGGTCGACACCAACGTCCGGCGGGTCATCGTCCGCGCGGTTCACGGGCGCGAACAACCGGCGAATCCGTCGCGGCGGGATCTCGCCGACGCGCAGGCGCTGCTCCCCCGGTCCGACGACGGCACCTACGCCGCGTCGGCGCCACGCTTCTCGGCGGCGCTGATGGAACTCGGCGCGCTCGTCTGCACGGCCCGAAACCCCAAGTGCGACAAGTGCCCTCTCGTCGACAATTGCACCTGGGTCGGTCTCGGCCGGCCGGCGCACTCCGGACCGCCGCGCCGGGTGCAGAAGTTCGCCGGCACCGACCGCCAGGTGCGCGGTCTGCTCCTCGATGTCCTGCGCAACACCGACGACGCCGTCGACCGAGCCGCACTCGACGTCGTGTGGACCTCCGACACCGCCCAGCGCGACCGGGCCCTGGATTCGCTGCTCGTCGACGGGCTCGTGGAGATCACCGCGAGCGGACGCTACTGCCTCGCCGGCGAGGCATAGCTCCGCCGGGACTCCGCCGAACGGCACCGAGACGGCTGTACCGGAACTCCGCTCGAGCCGGCGATGACAGACCTCATAATCCGTGCCGGGTTCATTGACCAGTCGTTTGATCGTTCGGAGATAGTCTCCCACCACGCCCGGATCGTTGCTAATGTCCCGATCCATGAGTCAGCCGCCGTATCCCCCTGTCCCGCCGCCGGACCCGCAGCAACCGGGCGGCTTCCCCGGGCAGCAGCCGCCCCAATACGGGCAGCAGCCGCCGCAGTACGGGCAGCAACCGCCGTACGGCCAGCAGCCGCCGCCGCAGCCGCAGTACGGCCAGGCCCCGCCTCCGCCGCCTCCGGGCGGGCCGCAGTACGGTGACGCCGGGGCCTATCCCGGAGCCCCGGATCCCTACGGCGCGCCGGGAGATTCGGGCAAGATCGACGTGGGCACCGCGTTCTCGTGGGCCTTCGGCAAGTTCAAGAACAACGTCGGCGCGATGATCCTGCCGGGCCTCGCGGTGTTCCTGTTGGGCGCAGCACTCATCGCGGTGGGGTTCTCCGCGGTGTCGATCTTCGGCACCACCGAGACCGTCGACTACGGCAATGGCTTCTACTACGAGGAGACGTCGCTCGGCCTCGGCGGCGGCATCCTCCTCGGCCTGGTGTACCTCGTTTTCATCCTGGGCCTCCTCTACATCCAGGCGAGCATCATCTCGGGCGCGGTCCGGGTGGCCAACGGCGAACCGGTGACGGCGAAGTCGTTCCTGACCCCGATCCGCTTCGGGCCGGTCATCGGAACCGCGATCCTCGTCGGCCTCATCACGGGTATCGGCTACGCGCTGTGCATCATCCCGGGCATCATCGCGATGTTCTTCCTGATGTTCTCGGTGGTCGCGACCATCGACAAGAGTCTGTCGCCGATCAACGCGATGAAGGCGTCCTTCGAGTTGACCAAGTCGAAGGTCGGCGACTCGATCCTGACCCTGCTGGTCACCTACGCCATCAACCTCGTCGGCGTGCTCCTCTGCTACGTGGGACTCATCGTCGCGGCTCCGGTGGCCCAGTTGTTCCTGGTGCACTGCTGGCGTCGGCTCAACGGCGCGCCCATCGCGCCGGCCGACCCCGCCTGACGCCACCCGTTCCTCCTCGGGGCGTACACGATTCGTCGTGTACGCCCCGAATTACGTTGCGCGGCGGTCTCAGCGGTCGAGGCCGGACAGGAATGCCTCCACCGCACCGCGATACACATGTGGCGCGTCGTCGTGGATCAGATGTCCGGCATCCGGCACGCGGAGATGCCGGGCGTGGTCGTTGACCGCGCACATCGTCCGCATCTGCCCCGGCGGGGTGACCCCGTGCTCGGCCTCGATCAGCAGCGCCGGCACGCCGACCGAACGCCATTGCGTCCAGAAATCGCGTCGGCCCCATTCCTCGGCGATCGCGGCCCACAACGGAATCCGACCGTGTAACCGGCCGTCGTCGAAGGCCTCGAAGAAGTAGCGGCCGGCCACCGGCCCGAACATCTCGACGGCTTCGGCCTCGGAGGCGAATCGGTCCGGCCAGGACTCGAACCACGGGGTCCAGCTCGTGGTGGTCCGGCCGCGGAAGTCGGGGGCCATGTCCTCGACGACCAGCGCTGCGACGAGTTCGGGGTACTCCGCCGCCGCGCACCAGGCGTGTAGGGCTCCCATCGAATGCCCGATGAGGACCGCAGGCCCGCGGTCGATCCAGGTGAGGACCTCGGCGAGGTCGGCGACGAACCGCTCCGTCGCGAGTTCGCCGTCGTCGCAGGGTTGTTCGGCGTAGGCGCCGGTGTGGAACGCGGCGTCGTAGGTGAACACCCGGCCGTACCGGCGCAGCCACGGGACCTGGCGGCGCCATGTCCGTCCGCGGCCCATCAGGCCGTGCAGCAACACGATGGGCGGCGCCGCGCGCTCGACTGTGGCCGACGATCCGTTCGCTTCGTCCGCGACTTCGGGACCACCGTGGTCGCGAAGTCCGGTCTCCTGCGGAACCTCACCGTCGAACATGCCAGAACTGTAGTCGCAGAACCGCAGTGCCACCGACGACCGGCACGGGGCCCGACCACCGTGTCGTCGTTCCCCAGACGACCGCCCCCGCACAGCGCCTATGGTGGACGCATGTCTGTTGTGAAGATCAATGCCATCTCCGTCCCCGAGGGCGCGGGCCCCGAACTGGAGAAGCGGTTCGCCAATCGCGCCCACTCGGTCGACGGGTCCAAGGGGTTCCTCGGATTCCAGCTGCTGCGTCCGGTCAAGGGCGACGACCGCTACTTCGTCGTCACCGAGTGGGAGTCCGAAGAGGACTTCCAGGCCTGGTCGGCGGGTCCGGCCCGCGAGGCGCACTCCGGTGAGCGCGCCAAGCCGGTCGCCTCGGGTGCCGATCTGCTCGAGTTCGAGGTCGTGCTCGACGCGCGGCCCAAGTCCTGAGACGAGCACGCCCTGACCCCTGAACCGGCGGCGGGCGCGTCGCTCGTCGCGCCCATGTTCCCGCTCGGCACCGCCCTGGTGCCGAGCGCGGAACTGCCGCTGCGCATCTTCGAACCGCGCTATCGGCAGATGCTCGACGACCACGTCGACACCTCGACCGATCCACCCACGGTCCGATTCGGCGTGGTGCTGATCGAGCGCGGTTCGGAGGTCGGCGGCGGCGAGTCACGCTGCCGCGTCGGCACGCTGGCGCACGCCGAGATCACCGCCCGGCTACCGGACGGCCGCGCGACGCTGACCGCGATCGGCCGACACCGGTTCCGGGTCGAGGAGTGGCTGCCCGACGATCCGTATCCGCGCGCCCGCATCACGGTGTTGCCCGAGCGGACCCCGAGCCGCTCCGATCTGGCCCGTCTGCGCGACCTCGCCGAACGACACCGCGAGCTGATCCGGCGGAAGTTCCGCGCCGCCGGCGAGGATCCCGAGCCGATCATCGCCGCCTTCGCCCTCATCGACTCCGATCCCCGGGCCGCGGACCTCTCGCCCATCCACCGGTGGGCGGCGCAGACGGCGGGACAACCGCATGACCAGCAACGACTCCTCGAGGCCGAGGACCCGACCGATCAGATCGAGATCCTCCACGACGTGATGCAGGGGATGGAGGCCCGGGTGGCCTTCGGGAGTTCCTGACGACCACCCCTGGCATCAGAGTTAGAACGTGTTCTAGTATTGCGTGTGCCGTAGTTCACACCTGTCCGTCGGCGGCTGTCGACCGCCCACGCCCGGACAGGGCCCCGTCCTCTGAGGAGCACACGCGTAATGACCGAGACCGTGGAGTCCCAACCCGCCACCCTCACCGGCGGGGGCGATCAACCCCAGTTGCTCATCGGCGGCCGATGGGCCGATCCCCATTCCACCGAGACCCTCGAGGTCCACTCCCCCGCCACCGGTGAGCGCGTCGGTTCGGTACCGCTCGCCGACGCCACCGACGTCGACGCCGCGGTCCGCGCGGCGCGCGCGGCCTTCGACTCCGGGGTCTGGAGTTCGACGCCGCCCGCGCAGCGCGCCGACATCATCGCGAAGGTCGCCGATCTGATCGACGAGCGGGGCGACGAGATCACCGCGCTCGTGTCGGCCGAGATGGGCGCGCCGCCGAGCGCGATCAGCACCCTCCAACAGCTCCCCGGCACCGGTGTCCTGCGCGCCTACGCCAACGCGGCCCGTGACTATCAGTGGGAGGAATACCGCACCGGCCTGTTCGGCACCACCCGCATCACCCGCGAACCGGTGGGCGTCGTCGGCGCGATCTGTGCCTGGAACGTCCCGCTGTTCATCACCTGCAACAAGATGGGTGCCGCACTGGCCGCGGGCTGCTCGGTGGTGCTCAAACCCGCACCCGAGACCCCCATGACCGGCAACTACGTCGCGCAGCTGTTCATCGAGGCAGGCGTGCCCGCCGAGGCGATCTCGGTGGTCACCGGCGGCGCCGAGACCGGGCAGGCGCTCGTCGCGCATCCCGACGTCGACAAGATCACCTTCACCGGTTCGACCGCGGCCGGCAAGGCGATCGGCGCCGCCTGCGCCCAGACCCTCAAGCGGTGTTCGCTCGAGCTGGGCGGCAAGTCGGCCGCCATCGTCCTCGACGACGTCGACCTCGCCGCGAACGCTTTCATGCTGACGTTCCTCGGCCTGTTCAACACGGGCCAGGCATGCGTCGCGCAGACGCGAATTCTGGTGCCGCGCAGCCGACAGGACGAGATCGTGGCCGCGATGGTCGAGGCCGCGAAGGCGATGAAGGTCGGGCTGCCCTCCGATCCGGAGGCCCAGCTCGGACCGCTGATCACCGAGAACCAGCGGAACAAGGTCGAGGAGTACGTCGAACTCGGCAAGAAGGCCGGTGCCACCGCGGTTCTCGAAAGCGAGCGTCCCGAGGGACTCGACTCCGGCTACTTCCTCACCCCCACGATCTTCACCGGCGTCACCAACGACATGGCCATCGCGCAGGAGGAGATCTTCGGTCCCGTGCTGTCGGTCATCGCCTACGACGACGTCGACGAGGCCATCGCCATCGCCAACGACTCGAGCTACGGACTCGCCGGCACGGTGTGGACGAACGACGTCGAGCGCGGCATCGAGATCTCCACCAAGATCCGCACCGGCACCTTCGGGATCAATTGGTACGCCATCGATCCCGAGTCACCGTTCGGCGGTTACAAGAACTCGGGCATCGGCCGTGAGAACGGCCGAGAAGGTCTCGAGTCCTTCCTCGAGCACAAGTCGACGATGCTGCCGATGGGATACGAGGTGTCCACGGGTTAGCCCTCCCGCCTCTCACAGGGGGGAACCGGGGCCGGACGACGTGTACGTCCGGCCCCGGTTCTTGTTTCGTGCCCGCCCACAGGCAGAGAGCCGCTGACTATTGCTCCCTGAGGTGCGAGGAGCGATAGCGACGAGCCACGAAGGGCCTGGTGAGGCACGCTGCGGAGCCCTTCGTGGCTCGCTTCGCTCGCACCTCAGGGAGCAGAAAGGGGCCGGCCCGCCAATTCGAGGACCTCCACCGCACCGGTATCGGCCGGTGGCTGGTGCGTCACCACGACGACGATGCGGTCGGGCCCGAACAGGTCCCGCTCGATCCCCAGGAGGCGCCGCAACAGCTCGTCGGAGTCCGCCTCGTCGAGATGCTCGGTCGGTTCGTCGAGCAGGACGACCGGCGCGGGATGCAGCAGTGCGCGGGCGAGCAGCAGTCGCCGCCGCTGCCCGCCGCTCATCGCATCGGCCCCACCGGTGAGGACGGTGTCCAGACCGTCGGGAAGTGCTGCGGCCCAGCGCTGCAGCCCGGCGGCCGCCAGCGCGGTGTCGATCTCCTCGTCGGTGATGTCACCGCGGGCGACGCGCAGGTTCTCGCGGACCGACGTCGAGAAGATGTGCGCCTCCTCGGCGAAATAGCATCCCGCCGAACGTAACCCGACGATCGAACCGTCGCCGACGTCGACCGCCTCGACGTCCCCGGCCATCGGCGGCAACAACCCGGCGAGGGTGAGGAGCAGCGTCGACTTCCCCGCCCCGCTCGGGCCGGTGACCACCAGACGCGAACCAGGTCGCAGGTCGAGATCCACGCCCGCCGCGGGACCGAGGACCTCCCGATCCCGGTGTCCCCAGCGCAAGCCCGTGGTCCTCAGGCGCACCGGAGACCGATACACCTCGGCGTCGGTTACATCGACTGTTCCGTCGGCGTGCGCCCCGTCCACCAGCGCCATGAGCCGGGCCGCACTCTGTCGGCTCCGCTCGATCTGCAGCCCGGCCTCGGTGAGCGGCGCGGTGGATTCGAAGGCCGACAGCGGCAGCAGGACGAGCACACCGAGGATCATCGGCGTCAGTCCAGCCCCCGAACTCACCCCGGCGAGCGAACCCGAGGTCGCCGAGGCCAATTCGACGGCGATGACGCATGCCGCGATCAGCGACGCACCCAATGCCAGCGGAGTCGCCGCCGCGGCGGATGCCTGCCACCGGATACCCCGGTCCGTGGCGTCGAGATGGCGGCGATCCGCCGCTGCGGCCGCTGCCAGCGCGTGATGGCGTCTGCGTGCGACGACGAGTTCAGGCGCGTGCCACAGCGCCGTCGTGGCGGCCTCCGTGGCCTCGGACGCGGCCTGCGCGCCGTCGCGGATCGACCGGGCACCACCGCGTGCGGCCAGCCACGGCGCCACACCGCCGCTGACGGCCAGCGCGAGTGCGAGCACCACGGCCGCGGGCACCGAGACCAGCGCCATCACCACCACTGCCGCAAGCGATGTCGTGGCACCGATGCCGATCGGGATGAGGCCGCGGATGAGGGCGTTCCCGATCTCGTCGACGTCGTCACTGGTCCGGTTCAGCAGTTCACTCCGCCGCAGCGTGACCGAATAACCCGGTGCGCCCGACGCCAACGCCGTGTACACCCGTTGCCGCGCGGTGGCCATGGCCTGCAGAGCGAGATCGTGGGTCGCCAGCCGTTCCAGATAGCGGAACACACCGCGCGAGATACCCAGCGCCCGGACCGCGGTGATCGCGACCGACAGGTACAGCACCGGCGGCATCTGCCACGCACGGGTGATGAGCCAGGCCGACAGCGCCGCCAGGAAGAGGGCCGAGAGCGAGCCGCCGACACCGAGCGCGAGCGCGGTGAGCGCGGGACGCCGGCGCAGGCCGAGGAAGCCCAGGGCCCGGATCAACGGATCACCGCGCATGGTCCACCTCCTCGGCCGTGCCCGCGGCTGCTGTGCCGGTGGCCGCCGGGAAGTCCACCACCCGGTCCGCGTACTCGCGGGCGACTCCCCGGTGCGCCACCACGACGACGGTGTCCCCGGCCCGAGCGCGATCGCGGAGTGCGGCGAACACGTCGCGCTCGGACGCCTCGTCGAGGTGGGCGGTCGGTTCGTCGAGCAGCAGCAGCGGCGCCGGCGAGGCGAGGACTCGGGTCAGGGCGAGGCGTTGCCGTTGTCCCGCGGAGAGCCCGACCCCGCCGGTTCCCAGCACCGTGCCGAACCGGACCGGCAACTCGCCCAGGACCGCGGCGAAGCCTGTTGCCGTGGACACCGATTCGAAGGCGTCGCGGTCCAGCGCGCCGAGCAGCTCCAGGTTCTCGGCGACCGTGCCCGGCACGATCACCGGTTGCTGGGGCAGCCAGGCGATCTGTTCGTGCAGCGCCGCCGGATCGGCCTGGGCGACGGGGATGGACCCGATCAGCACCGATCCCGCGTCCGGAGCGAGCAGGCCCATCATCGCCGCCAGCATCGTCGACTTGCCCGACCCGTTCGGTCCGGCGAACACGGTCAGCGCCCCGGGTTCGATCGTCGTGCGGAGGCACTCCGGCGCCCATCCGTCGCGCCCGTGGATGCCGACGTCGAGCACGGTGATCGGTTCGCCTGCGACGCTGACCCCACGATTCCCGGTGGCGGACAGCGTGGCCGCCTCAGACTGCGGTGTGATGAGCTCGAAGACCTGCTCGGCTGCGGTGAGGCCGTCGGTGGAATTGTGGAACTGCATGCCGACCCGACGCAGCGGCAGGTATGCCTCCGGCGCCAGGATCAACGCGAAAACTCCTGCGTACAACGACATCTCGCCATAGACCAGACGGAGACCAATCCCCACGGCGACCAGTGCGACGCAGAGCGTGGCCAGTAACTCGAGGACGGCGCCCGACAGGAACGCGACCCGCAGCGAACTCATCGTGCTGCGGCGGTGGGCTTCACCGAGTTCACCGACCCGAACCGCCGGGGCGCCGGCCCGGTTCAGTGCGCGCAACGTCGGCAATCCGGCGATGAGGTCGAGGAGCTGGGCACTCAGCCGGCTCATCGTCGCCAGCTTGCGTGTGGTGCGATCGCGCGTCATCAGTCCGACGAGCACCATGAACAGCGGGATGAGGGGCAGGGTGACGAGGATGATGAGCGCCGACGGCCAGTCGGCGAACGCGATGACCACCGTGACCGTCGGCGTCAGAACCGCCGCGGCCACCAGGGCCGGTAGGTAGCCCGACAGATACGGCCCAAGGGCGTCCAGCCCGCGCAGGAGGACAGTGCTCGCGTGTTCGCGGATCGCCGTCAGCGATCGCGGCGACGTGCGGGCCGGATCGGTGAGGACATCGAGGGCCTCGGCACGCATCTCCGCGATCGCACGCTCGGCGGCGCGGTGCGCGTATCGGTCGTGTCCGTATGCCATCGCGGCCCGGGCCGCCAGTGCTGCGGCCAACACGGTCAGGTGAACGCCCTGCGCGGCGAACGACCGCGCCCCGGGCGACACGATCAGTTCGGAGACGATCGACGCCACCATCGCGGCCACCACGATGATCGCGACCACCTCGGCCACCGCGAACGCCGCGGTGACCCCGACATACCGCCGCGTCGTCGGCGAATACCGCAGCAGCCGGGGGTCGAGCGGAGGCCGGGCGGTGCGTCTCACTTGCTCGGGATTCGCAACGACGGAAGTCCGGCCGGGTCCGGGATGTGCGCGACCGACAGTCGCTTTCGGAACACCCAATAGGTCCAGGCCTGGTAGCCCATCACCACCGGGGTGATGAGCACGGCCGCCCACGTCATGATCGTGAGGGTGTAATCGCTCGACGACGTGTTCTCGATGGTGAGGTTCCACTGCGGATTCAGGGTCGACGGAATCGTGTTCGGGAAGAGCACGGCGAACAGCGTGGCGACCGTGCCGGCGATCGCGATGCAGGTGAACATGAATGCGTAACCCTCGCGGCGGATCTGGGTGGCGGCCACCATGCCCACCGCGGCGACGGCGGCGATGAGCACCGGAATCCAGGTCCACGAGCTGCCGTAGGCGAACTGGGTCCACAGCAGGAACACGGCGGCCACGATCAGTGTCGGCCAGGCCAGCCGGGCAGCGTAGCGAGCCGAATCCTCCTGCAGCACACCGGAGGTCTTCAGCGAGATGAACACCGCCCCGTGGGTGAGGAACGCGAGCAGGGTCGTGGCGCCGCCGAGCAGGGCATACGGGTTGAGGAGGTTGAAGAACCCACCCGTGTACTGGGCGTCAGCGTCGATCGGGAGCCCGCGCACGATGTTGGCGAACGCCACACCCCACAGGATCGCCGGAATCCACGAACCCAGCCCGATTCCGACGTCGCACCACACGCGCCAGCGGGGGTTGTTGATCTTGCCCCGCCACTCGATCGCGCAGACCCGCACGATGAGCCCGATGAGGATGAGGAACAGCGGTAGGTAGAACGCACTGAACATGGTTGCGTACCAACCGCCGAAGGCCGCGAACAACGCCGCACCCGCGGTGATGAGCCAGACCTCGTTGCCGTCCCAGACCGGGCCGATGGTGTTGAGGAGCGCGCGGCGCCGTTTGTCGGGGTCGGCTTCGGGATCGTCGGCGGCGACCTTGTCGTCGCCGCCGGTGTGACTCGAACCGAGGATCGGCATCAGCATGCCGACACCGAAATCGAAGCCCTCCAGTACGAAATACCCGACGAACAGGAACGCGATGACCAGGAACCAGATTTCTTCGAGACTCATGAGCACGCTCCTCTAGTACGCGAACGAGAGCTGTTTGGGTTCATCGGAATCGGACTCGTCGTCGTCGGTGTGGCCCGGCGGTCGCGCATCGTGTGCGGCCGGGCCCTCGATGACATAGCGCCGCTGCAGCATGAACCACACGATGCCGAGGGCACCGTAGAGCAGCGTGAAACCGATCAGCGTGACGAGCACGGTGCTTGCCGAATGGTTGGACACACCGTTCTGCACCAGCATGCTGATCCGGAGCGGGTCGAGGTCGTCCTCCCAGTTGGGCGCCACGACCCACGGCTGGCGTCCCATCTCGGTGAAGATCCAGCCGGAACTGTTGGCCAGGAACGGCGTCGGGATCATCAACAGGGCGATGAAGCCGAAGCGTCTGGATTCGACCACCCGCTTACGGCGCGTGAACCACAGTCCGCCCAAGGCCACGACCACCGAGCCGAGCGCCCAGGTGATCATCGCCCGGAAGCCCCAGTAGGTCACGAAGAGGTTGGGTGCGAAGTTCTGGTTCGCCGGCACGTTCGGCTGTCCGGCGAAGGCCCGGGTGTACTGCTCCTGTAGTTCCTCGACGCCCTGCAGAGTCGAATCGAAGTCGTGATTCGCGAGGAACGACAGCATCTTCGGGATCTCGATGACGTGTTCGATGTTCTCGCAGTTGTTCTGGCGGCCGATCGACAGAACCGAGAAACCCGGACCCGTCTCGGTCTCGCACAGCGACTCCGCGGACGCCATCTTCATCGGCTGCTGTTTGAACATGATCTGCGCCTGGAGGTCCCCGGTGATGAACAGCGCGACACCGGAGACGATGGTGATCCACAACGCGAGTCTCGTGACCGGCCGCCAGAGGTCGCGGGCGTCCTTCTCGAGGTCCTCGGGTGTGGCGTCGACGTGGCTCGGCGAGGTGCTGTCCGGGATCTCGGACAGGTCACCGGTGTCCGCGGCCTCGCGGATCTTCTTGGCCCGCCATGAGTTCCGCGCCATCCACCAGATGCCGATGGCCGCGACGAAGGTACCGGCGGTGAGGAAGGCGCCGGCGATGACGTGCGGGAAGGCCGCCAGGGTCGTGTTGTTGGTGAGCACCGCGACGAAGTCGTTCATGGCAGGCCGGCCGCGTTCGTCATCCCATGTGACGCCGACGGGGTGCTGCATCCACGAGTTCGCGGCGATGATGAAATACGCCGACGCGTTCACACCGATGGCGGCCAACCAGATACAGGCCAGGTGCACGCGGCGCGGCAGGCGGTCCCAGCCGAAGATCCAGAGCCCGATGAACGTCGATTCGAGGAAGAAGGCGACGAGACCCTCCAGGGCCAGTGGCGCGCCGAAGACATCGGCGACGAACCGGCTGTACTCGCTCCAGTTCATGCCGAACTGGAACTCCTGGACGATGCCGGTCGCGACACCGAGCGCGAAGTTGATCAGGAAGAGCTTGCCGAAGAACTTCGTGGCGCGCAGCCACTGCTCGTTGCCGGTGACATGCCACACCGTCTGCATCACCGCGATCATCGGCGCGAGGCCGATCGTCAACGGCACCAGGATGAAGTGGTAGACGGTCGTGATCCCGAATTGCCATCTGGAGACGTCCAGAGCGTCCATATCGCCTCGAATCGAGTTGCCGGCCCCCGGGCTGCGGGGGCAAGGTCGAAACCTGCCGGGTACCTACTACTAGCGGTAGTAGTAGGTCGTAGGCGCGACGTTACGCCTGGTCACCGGGCCCTTACAAGCGCCAAAGGTCCCGCCGACCAGTTCGAAGCGGTGTCTTCCCTCTCACCCACGCGGGTGTGTGCCCCAGGCGGACGAGATCAGGTGGGGGTGACCGGGATCAATTGTCGTCCACCGAGATGGCCCGGTCGACCAGATCGGTGAACTTCGCGGCGTCCGCGGCGAGCGGCATCACGTACCGGTTGAGATGGGTGACCCGCGCCGCGAGGGTCACGCTGCTCACCAGCCAGACCGAGTCGGCCGCCACCAGATCCTCGGGCCGTAGGACGTCGGTCTTGGTCGTCCAACCCTCCTGTTCCGCGACATCGAAAACCG
The DNA here is from genome assembly GCF_005502615.1 of Gordonia sp. ALPHA1B1. NCBI lineage: Bacteria > Bacillati > Actinomycetota > Actinomycetes > Mycobacteriales > Gordoniaceae > Gordonia > Gordonia sp. ALPHA1B1. Next base: position 134,769 of record NZ_SCOC01000013.1, read on the forward strand.
CACGCACGGTGGTCGACTCGAGAATCCCGATCTCGGTCGGCGGTGTGACCAGGGTGTCGGAGTACACGGCGACGACCGTGGCTCGGGGCCCTTCGAGGACGGCGCCCTCGCTGCTGACGAAGATCACGTCGTCGAAGCCCTCGGCCGACGCGTGGCGCAGGGCCGCCATGTTCGTGGCGTAGCTGAGGGTCTTCGCGCCGAGGAGCTGCCAGGGCGCCGTGGCGGCGAGGTCGATCGAGAAGCCGCGAGCGAGGGTGACCACCCGGACACCGTCCGCACGCGCCGCCGACACCCGGTCGGGCACCGCGTCGACGGTGACGTACGCGGTCGGCGCCGAACCGTGCTCGCGTCCGCGGGAGTAGACGAGCCGCAGCAGTGCCTCACCCGACGACCCGTGCTTCTCCGTCCACGCCTGCGTCGCGGTCTCGATCACCGCCCGCCACTCGTCGAGATCGGGCTTGTCGAGTTCCATCGCGGCCGCACTCCGGGCCAGTCGCTCGAGATGCAGTCGGACGCATCGCGCCCGGCCGCCGCGCACGAGAAGCGTCTCGAAGATGCCGTCACCGCGCACCGCGGCCAGGTCGTCGGCGTGGAGGAAGGGAGCGTCGGCATCGTGTCGGGTGCCGTCGAGGGAGACAAGGATCGAATCCGCCATGGATAGAAGGTTGTCATGCGTCGCAGCCCCGCGCCGAATCGACCCGTAGAATCGACGCGTGAGCCGCTCACCCATCCTGACCAGGCATTCCGAGGGCGGGGCGGTGCCCGGCCCCGGCGACCTCCTCTCCGCCGACACCGCGTGGCACTACGGCGACCCCCTCGGCGAACAACGAGCCGCACAACGTGGCGTGATCATCGCCGACAGGTCCGACCGCGCCGTTCTCGAGATCGCCGGCGCCGAACGCCTGACCTGGCTGCACACCATCAGCAGCCAGCACATCGCCACCCTCGCCGACCGGTCGAGCGCCGAAGACCTCTCTCTCGACCTCAACGGTCGTGTCGAAGAGCATTTCGTCCTCACCGACATCGACGGCGTGACGTGGATCGACACCGAGGGTTCGCGCGGCGGACCGCTGCTCGACTTCCTGACCAAGATGGTGTTCTGGGCCAAGGCCGAACCCGCCGCGCGTGCGGACATGAAGGTCCTGACGCTGATCGGGCCCGGGGCCCTCGACGGTCCGGTCGCTGATCTCCTGGAGATCGGCGCGGACGCCGTCGTGTACCAGGCGGGCGGGTTGCCCGAGTCGCACCACGAGGACGAACCGCTCGGCTTCTGGCGGCGCATGCCCCCGCTCGGCGAGGACCGGGACCTGCCGGTCGTCGACCTCGTGGTGCCCGAGTACGTGCTGACCCGCTGGTGGGACACGCTGTCCGAGGCCGGCGCGCGAATGGCCGGCAGCTGGGCTTTCGAAGCCCTGCGCGTGGCCGCCCGCCGACCCCGGCTCGGCGCCGACACCGACGAACGCACGATCCCGCACGAGGTCGACTGGATCGGCGGTCCGGACGAGTTCGGCGCGGTCCACCTGGACAAGGGTTGCTACCGCGGCCAGGAGACCGTCGCCCGCGTACACAACCTCGGCAAGTCGCCTCGACGGCTGGTCCTGCTGCATCTGGACGGGAGCGTCGACGAGCGACCCGTCCCCGGCGACCCGGTCACCGTCGGCGGACGAACCGTCGGCCGGGTGGGCACGGTCGTCGACCACCATGAGTGGGGTCCCATCGCGCTGGCACTCGTCAAGCGCAACGTCGGCGCCGACGTGGAGTTGTCGGTCGGGGCCGAGTCCGCCGTCAGCGCGCGGATCGATCCGGATTCGATTCGCGACGACGATCGGGTCCAGGCGGGACGCGCGGCCGTGGAACGACTCCGCAGCGGTTCGGCGGCGCCGGGACGCAACGGTTGAGCACGGGTGTGGTGCTGGCCGTGTGCGCGGCCGGCGACGACGTGATCCTAGAGGGCATCGGCCCCTCCGCCATCGACAAGCGGCCCCGCAGAGGGCGCCTCGACGTCGACGAACTCGGTCTCGTCGACGACCACGTGGGTAACAAGCGACACCACGGCGGCGTCGATCAGGCGGTGTACGCCTACGCCGATCCCGAGGCGCGCCGATGGGCCGACGAGCTCGGACGTGAGCTTCCTTACGGATGGTTCGGGGAGAACCTGCGCATCGACGGGATGGCGGTCACCGATGCGGTCGTCGGGGAGCGATGGGAAGTCGGCACCGACGGGCCGGTCCTCGAGGTGACCATCCCTCGCGTCCCCTGCAAGACCTTCGCGGTGTGGGCGGGTGAGCCACGCTGGATGAAGCGGTTCCTGGCGCAGGCAGATTTCGGCACCTACCTGCGCGTTGTCCGCAACGGCACGGTGGCGCAGGGCGATCGGATCACCGTCGTTTACCGCCCCGGTCACGGTGTGCGATCACGTGATCTGCTCGCCGGCGGTGACGTCGAGGCGATCCGGTCGTTGCTCGCGCAGGACGATCTACCCGCGAAGGTCCGCCGCGAGGCGACCAAGATGGTGAACAAGTCGGAAAGACGCGTCGGCGCGGCAACACAGGGTGGACAACACAAATCCTAGAGGCGCGCTAGACTGGTCCCCACGACAGAATTACTTCAAGAGAACGGGGCCGCCAATTGTTTGGCCGCCCCGTCATTGTGCGAGGGGGTCCCATATGGGCCGCGGCCGGGCAAAGGCAAAGCAGACGAAGGTTGCACGTCAGCTGAAGTACTCCACTCCGAACACCGACCTGGAAAGCTTGCAGCGTGAGCTCTCCGGACAGGGCGATCCGGTTGTAGAACGACCGGATCCGGTGGACGACTGGTTGGACGAAGAGGAGTGGCGACGCGCTTGACGCGCACACTCTTCGGGCGTTGATCTCTCGACGCCCGGGATCACCCCACATTCTCTCCGCATGAGCGGACCCGCGGCGACGCGGGACCATGATTTCGTACGCACCACCCGTTTCTGATGGGTGGTGCGTGCTCATACGCACGTTCCGGGGTGATCCCGCCATGAAAGACACCGACGCCCGCCGAGGGAATCCGGCTCATCCCAATCGGGGGTGTAGGAGTTGGGGTCTGAAGCCGCCGGTCTCGAGCAGGCTTCGGGCGATGTAGTTGGTCAGGTTGCGGAACCCGAGTGCGGAGCCGCGCAGGTGTTCGAGCCGTCCGTTGAGCGCCTCGGTCGGCCCGTTGCTGGTGCCGGGTCGTTCGAAGTAGGCGAGCACGTCAGCGGCTCGCTTCTTCAGGGTCCGGCCCAGGGTGGTGAGCTCGGTGAGCACCTTGGGGACGCCGGCGCTGAGGTCGGTGATCAGCTTCTCCATGAGCTCGCGGCCACGTTGCCGGTCCTCGTGGCGATAGGCGGCGATCATGCGCTGGTAGACACCCCAGGTCGCCTCGACCTCGACGTGAGCGTCATCAACGAACAGCGCGCGTAGCCTGTCGCTCTGCTTGTCGGTGAGCAGGTCCGCGCCGGTGTGCAGCGTGCGCCGCGACTTGTAGAGCGGGTCGTCCCTGAACCCACGGTGCCCGTGGATCGCGAGTTGGACCCGGCGCCGGCACCTGTCGAGGGCGTCACCGGCCAGGCGCACGACGTGGAAGGGATCCATCACCGTGACCGCGTCCGGGATCTCCTCTGCAGCGGCGGTCTTGAACCCGGTGAAGCCGTCCATCGCGACCACCTCGACCACGTCACGGAAGGCGTCGTCGCGGTCGGCGAGCCAGGTCTTGAACGCCGCCTTCGACCGGCCCTCGACCATGTCCAGCAGCCTTGCTGGCCGGCGCCATCGCGGACCGGGGTGAGGTCGATGATCACGGTGACGCACTTGTCGCCACGCCTGGTGTGGCGCCAGACGTGCTCATCGACGCCAATGACCTTCACGCCCTCA